>JAZQEH010000021.1:0-29213 GCA_045538895.1 Eubacteriales bacterium | reverse complement strand
TGTGTACGGTAGAGACAAAAATCCGAAAAAGCAAGTAACGGCAAGGGCTTTTTATGCCCTTGCCGCATTTTGTTTTTAATACGAAGTGGAAAATTATTTGTTCTTATTCCCTTTGCTTTTATTTTTACTTGCGGTCTGACGTGTTTGTCAGCGCTCTGAAGGCAGACCTTTCGGTCTGCCTTTATGTATTCTGTTTATCTTCCACCCTTGAGCATGTTGATAAGATCGGCAATATCGCCGTCATCGTCAACAGGCTTTGCGGGTTCGTCAGCCACGGGAACGTCCTGTACCTTGGATGCAGGAGCATCGGCAGGCTTGGGATTACCGTGTGCCTTTTCGGACTTGTCCTTCTTGAATCCGGTAGCAACGATTGTTACACGCATTTCATCTTCAAGGCTGGGATCAAGTGCAGTACCCCAGATGATGTTTGCATCAGGATGTGCTTCATTTGCAACCATCTGCGATGCAATATCAACGTCTTCAAGTCCGATATCAGGAGATGCGGTGATACACATAAGAATACCTGTAGCACCCTCGATAGATGTTTCGAGAAGCGGACTGGAAATTGCAGCCTTTGCTGCAAGAACTGCCTTGTCCTTACCGGTTGCACTGCCAACGCCCATATGTGCGTTACCTGCATCCTTCATGATTGCGGTAACGTCAGCAAAGTCAAGGTTAATAAACTGAGGAACACTGATAAGCTCGGAAATGCTCTGAACGCCACGGCGAAGAACATCATCGGCGATACCGAAAGCATTAGCAAGTGTAATGCGTTCATCAGTGATCTGCTTAAGTCTTTCGTTAGGAATAACTATTAAAGAGTCCACAAATTCACGGAGAGCCTCAATACCTACCTCCGCCTGATCCATTCTTCTCTTGCCCTCAAAACCGAAAGGTTTGGTAACGATACCAACGGTAAGAATGTTCATTTCTCTTGCAACCTTTGCAACGATAGGTGCGGCACCTGTACCGGTACCACCACCCATGCCGGCAGTAATAAATACCATATCTGCACCTGCAAGAGCGTTTTTGATATCGTCAATATTTTCTTCTGCGGCACGCTTACCAACCTCAGGGTTAGCACCCGCACCGTGGCCTCTTGTAATCTTTTCGCCGATGGTAACCTTCTGGGTAGCACCGGAATTTACAAGCACCTGCTTATCGGTGTTAATGCAAATAAACTCTACACCGCGAATCTCGGTCGCAACCATTCTGTTAACGGCGTTATTACCGCCGCCGCCTACGCCGACAACTTTAATGCAAACACCACTATCGAGTGCTTCGTCAAGTTCAAAACTCATTTTCTAATCCTCCAAAAATCTATGCTAAAATTAAAATTACAAAATTTAAAACAGCAATGTATATATATCATAAACTATATTTTGTTAATTTGCAAGTATTTTCAGCAAAATATTTAAAATAAATTAAAAAAATAAAGGCGAATTCAAAACTCGCCTTTATAATCGTAAACCGCGCTCGGCCCTGCACCACTGAATGAAGAAACATTTATCAGCGTTCTTGCAGAGTTTTTTTCACGTGCCTTTGCCAATATCTGATGTGCAGTATTAAGTTTCAGTTTAATGTCGTTGTAATCGCCAAAGTTGATTTTTGTATCTTCCCCGATCATCGCAGTTATGCTGAAACGGTTTTTTAAGTCAAGCGATGTCAGCGGCAAAGCGTTTTCGCCGCCAAAAAACTCATTAAGCAAATCGGGAATACGTTCGTTGTTAGCATCGTCGTAAAAACGAAGGCGGCTCCCCTCTACAACCAATTCCACTTCCGGCAGAACAAGTTCAATAAGTCCGTCTTTTGACTTTGTAAAATCAATTACACGCAAATCGGCATCAAGCGAATACTGCCGGTCATGCACGTATGCGGTGTAAACTGCTATCGCCTCAGTCACAACTATTTCCAGAGTATCTGGGTATTTTTTATTAAGCTCTATAGAGTTTACATACGGACAAACTGCAACAACTCTTTTTTTAACCGTTTCATCGCTGAGAAAAGGCATAATAGCACCGTTCACATCGGCAGCTTCGAGTATGTCTTCTGCTGAATACCTTGCATTGCCTATAACTGTCACGTTGTCAACACGTGTGACGGTAAACAGAATTGCTGCAGCAGTAATCAGAAAAACAGTTATGCAAAGCAAAGCCGTAAACAGTTTATAAGTTTTTGCACGAGCTTTACGCAATCTGGCATTTCGTCTTAAGCGTCTGTTGCGTTTGATCTCATCCTGGACAGTAAAAACAGGTTCTCGGCGATTATCAAACTGCCGATTCTGTTTATTTGGCATCGCCAAGCACCTCCATTTTTTGACCTTCTTTGACTTTTATCGACTTATCAACCGACAAATATCCTCATAAATTTTCTTGTTTGCATCGGGGCATGCAAACTCGTATATGTTCTCACCAAGCGAAGCCCTCTTTGCATCATCAGAGAGCAAAGAAGATATCATCTCTGTTATTTTCTCACGTGTGATGTCCTTTTCTTCTATCAGAAGTGCGCCGCCTCTGAGTGCTATTGCATTAGCGTTTTTAAACTGCTGATTGTCCGTAACGTTAGGTGACGGAATAAACAAAGCTGCCTTTTTAAGCAATGCAAGTTCTGAAACCGCATTGGCTCCGGAACGGCAAACTACCACGTCCGCAGCCGCCATCTGAAGCGGCATATCGTTTATATACTCGACAAATCTAATATTGTCACACTTGTCAAGTTTCTTGTTCTTAAATATTCCTTTTGCTATTTCCCACTCAATAGAACCGGTAGCATGAATGTGAGTCACTTCGGGATGCTTTGCTACGTAGTCCTCCATAAAGTCGAGCATAGCAAAGTTGACTTGCTCTGCACCGAGCGAACCACCGAAAGAAAGAATAACCTTGGAATCATCGGGGATACCGAGTGTACGTCTTGCACTCTTCTTGTCAATAGCCTCAAAATCAAGGCGAAGCGGGCAGCCGACACGCAGAACTTTTTCCTGATGCGAAAGAAGCTTAATACTCTCCTCATAGTTCACATATACCCTGTCAACGTATGAAGCTAATTTTCTTACGGTAACACCTGGAACTGCATTAGATTCATGAACAGCACTCGGCACACCGAGTTTTGAAGCCGCAACAAGTATCGGCCATGATACATATCCGCCGGTACCGATTACTATATCGGGTTTGAATTCTTTAATTATTTTTTTAGCCTTTTGCGGTGACACAAGTGCCAAATACAGTGCCATAAAATTCTTAAGTGATAGGCTTCGTCTGAAACCTTTAACTTCAACATGATAAATCTTATAGCCGGCAGCACCGACAAGTTTATTCTCTATACCGTTCGGCGTACCTACAAATGCAATCTCAGCATCGGGATTATTTTGTTTGATTACAGAGGCTATAGCAAGAGCGGGATATACATGTCCGCCAGTGCCGCCACCAGTCAATAATACTCTCATATTTTTGACCTTTCTTGACCTTTAATTGCTTCCGGTCATATAGTATATATAATAAAATGAAGAAAACTATTTCTTTTCCAAGGTATACCGTGATATCGCAAGCAAAGTTCCCATTTCTGCAAGTTGCACTACCATCGCAGTACCGCCATAACTGAAAAACGGAAGTGAAATACCCGTATTTGGTATAGAATTTGTTACTACAGCAATATTAAGTATAACCTGAAGTGCCACCTTAAAGCTGATACCGATAGCAACTAACTGCGAAAAGCGGTCCGGTGCACGAAGAGCAACAACCACTCCACGCCATACAAGCAAAGCGAACAGTACAATCACCGCTGCAGCACCAATAAAGCCAAGTTCCTCACAGGTTATAGTGAAGATGAAGTCATTCTGCGGTTGTGAAACATAACTGTACTTTTGGCGACTGTTGCCGAGACCAAGACCGAACAGACCGCCAGAGCCGATAGCACGAAGTCCTTGCAAGGTTTGCCAACCGCCTTCACGAGGAAATTCGGCAGGATTGAGCCAGATATCAATTCTACGCTTAGTATAGTCAGTGAATACTGCAATCGCTGCAACACCGGCTATTCCGAGTGCAGTAAACAAACCGAGAAGTTTTAACTTGATTCCGGATACAAACATCACCATAAGACCTATACAACCAATTATGATTATACCCGATAGATGCTTTTCAAGCATTACAAGCAAACAGATTATACCGATAAATACAAGGGGTATCAATGTGCCATAGACATAAGCATTTTTATTATTTTTAGCATCTAGTGCTTTTGCATGATACTTTGAATAATACCACGCAAGTGTCAATATCAGGGCAAATTTTGCGATTTCAGAGGGCTGGAATCTGATAGGTCCTATTACTATCCAACGTTGTGCGCCGCCGCCTGAATCGCCTAAAAACAATACAACGAGGAGCAGTACCGCCGAAAACACATACGAAAGCAGTGCTACCTTTTTATAAAACTTAATCGGCAAGCGAGAAGCCGCCACCATTGCCAGAAGCCCAATGATAACCATTATGCTCTGACGCTTTATAAAATAATAACTGTCTCCGTATCTGGTTTGTGCGTCGGCATAACTTGCACTGAATACCATAATTAGTCCGAATGCGAGTAGTATCAGAACCGTAAACAGCAAAAAGTTATCAACTCCGCCATGTACTACCCTATACTCATCAGGATTAAACGGTTTTCTTACCGCAATTTCCTTTTTATTCTTTGCCGGCATGGGTGCGGCATTTCTTATCACTTTATTATTCACTTAACCGCCTCCGTTAACCAGACTATCTCGCAAAATACGCAATCACACAGAATAATGCCGTCACCGCAGAGAATACGACAACAACTTTAATCTCACTCCAACCGCACTTCTCAAAATGATGATGAATCGGAGCCATTTTAAACACACGTTTGTGTGTCATTTTATAAAAACCTACCTGAATGATATCCGACATTGCTTCGCAAATATAAATTATACCTGCAATAGCAACGATAAGCGGGTTATCAATCATAAATGCAGCGCCTGCAATAAGACCGCCTAAAAAAAGCGAGCCCGTATCACCCATAAAAACACGTGCCGGATAGAAATTGTACATTAAAAAGCCAAGAGTTCCTCCGATTATTGCCGCTGAAAGAACCGCAAGTTCTATGCCTATGCTTGTAAACGCAAGCACAGAGAAGAAAATAGCCACAACAAGTGTAGCAGAGCTTGCAAGACCGTCTATACCGTCAGTAAGATTAACACTATTGATTATACCTGTAATAAATACGAGTGCAAAAATGTAATATCCCACACCAAGCTCTATTTCGTAATCAGTAAAAGGAATTGCAAGAGATGTGTCTATTTTTCCGTAAATCTTAAGTAATGCTATAAATGCACCAGCCATTGCAAGCTGAAGTGCAAACTTCTGCGGTGCCGTCAAGCCTTCGTTCTGCTGCTTTTTGAACTTGGTAAGGTCATCAATAACACCTATGATACCGTTTCCCACCGCAAGCAAAAGTGTCAACACTAACGGAAGCACAGAACTGCTATCACCGTTTATACGTATGTATATCATGACCGCAGAAAGAACAACAAGCATCGGTATAGCAAAACCAAGTCCCCCCATTGTAGGAGTTCCCTCTTTCGACTTGTGCCAACGTGGTCCTATGTCAAGAATCTTCTGTCCCATCTTCATACTGCGAAGTTTTGGTATCAAAAGCCTTAACGAAACCACTGTCAGTACAAACACAAGTAACGCAACCGATATATACGTAAACGTCATTACAATTTCCAACTTTCAAGATTATTTTTCAAATTTGTTTCGAAGATATCTTATTATTTCCTCTGCCGCATTCTGTCTGCCCATGCGGATAAGAAGTACATCGCCATCTTTGAGCACATTCGCAATAGTCTCTGCCGTTTTCAAAGGAGAAAACAAATCAAGATTTCCAAAAACATCCTCTTCCCGCATGCCCGAGCGACGTGCACCCACACACATCTGCTCAGCCGCTATTCCAAACGTAAAGAGTTTATCAATTTTCTTTTCGTAAATGTATGAACCCATTTTTTCGTGCAACGTTCTTGTATCCTGCCCGAAATCACGGATATCACCTACAAGGGCAAGTTTTCTTGCACCTTTATGTCTTGACGCAATATCACAAAGAGTATCAATACCACTTCTGACACTGTCAACGTTAGCCGAAGACGTGTCAACTATAAACGTAATTCCGCCAATAGTTGAAATCCCTACACCAAGTTCAGGAGAATGAAAATTCTTAATACCTCTGCGTATTTTTTCAGAATCAATACCGTATTTAATGCCTACAAGAGCCGCAAAAAGTGCACTTTTTATGTTATCATCGCCGGTAAAAGGAATTTCCACATTTTTAATGCAAACACCGTCACCTACGATATCAAAGACAGTCGTTTCTTCATTTACGCATATATTCTCTGCATGAAGCGAAGCCTCCGCATTATGAACCGAAACAGTATTCGTGTCAATATCGGTACGGCATAGCATGGACGGAACTCCATCTTCAAAGCAAAAGGCAACTTCTCCGCCCTCTTTAAGTCCGGCAAGGACATTCACATTAGCGTCGCTACCAAAACTGCTGTTGAGTTCGGTGACAATACCCACATCGCAATCAAAAACTCCTGCAAGTCTTGCAATATCGCCTTTATCACGTATTTTCAATTCGGCGAGCAAGAAATCTGTCCCCTCAGGAATACCAAGTAAAGCAAGTGCATCGTCCTTTTCTTTCGATTTCTTGTCCGTCGCAGCAAATATCTTATATTTTTCCTCAAGCACGGAATAAACAAACTCACCCGTGCGTGTTTTACCCTTGCTACCTGTAATGGCAATGGTTTTATGACAGCCGCGCTTTGCATATTTCTTTGCAAACCGTTCAATCGCAATATTAGCGTTATCACAAACAATCACCGCAGTATCGGGGATTTTTTCAAGCGAGGCGGGGGCTTTTGTACAAAGAACGCAGTACGCTCCGTTTTTCGACGCCGCCATCATTTCATTAAGAGAACTGTCCTCGCTTGCAATATATAACGTTTTTTGAGCAATTTCGCCTACTGTATCTGTAAGAAGTGCGATTTCGTAGTTTTCAGCATCCGCAGAAGCACTGACAATAGTCCCCTGCATGCTTTCCGCTATCTCTTTTGCGGTTATCACACCGAGCTTCAACTGTATTCTCATAACGCACTCCTCCTTTTTTACCGTCTTTTTTCTGCAGCCTTTTCGGCAATTTCAATTTCCGAAAACGGATGCATGCCATCTTTATCTATTTCATATTGCTCATGTCCTTTACCAACCAGCAAGATAATATCTCCTGACATGGCATTTTCTATGGCATACTCTATAGCAGTTTTTCGGTTTTCAATTACTGTGTAATTATCGTATGTTCCTATACCCAAAAGAATATCATTTATAATACTCTGTGGCTCCTCGCTTCGGGAATTGTCGCTTGTGATGATAACAAAATCGCTCATTTCAACTGCAATTTTTCCCATCACGCTGCGTTTGTCTTTATCCCTATCTCCGCCGCAGCCGAAGAGAGTTACTATTCTCTGCCCGTTTTCACGGAAATCATTCACACAACGCAGCAAATTCTCCATAGCAAACGGTGTATGTGCGTAGTCAATAAATACCGATATACCGTTGCCCTCAAACCCTAGTTTTATACGCTCAAGTCTACCGCAAATACCGTTAAGTGCATACAATGCGTTCTGAACTGTAATCAGGTTTACAGAAAGCTCACGTGCGGCAACCGCCGCCGCCAAAGTATTATATAACGTAAATCTTCCGGGAATACTCGTTTTGATTTTAAATCTTGCATTTCTTGAATGCAGAACATACTCGCTTCCGTGAACGCCGTGGTTGACTATATTTTCGGCAAAGCAATCGCTATGATTATCAATTCCGAAACCTATTTTTTCGCAGCTGACCAATTCAAGAAGTCTATTTGAATACTTGTCATCCAGATTAAAAATACCTTTCTTGCATTGGTTAAAGAGCTTGCTCTTTGCACCAAGGTATTCATCCATAGTCCTATGAAAATCAAGATGTTCTTCGGTTAAATTTGTAAAAATGCCAATTTCAAAGCTTACAGGAACCAGTTTTTCAAGTGCAAGCGCATGCGAGGACACTTCCATGACAAGTATCTCAACACCGGCATCTGCCATTTCCCTCATCATCATATAAAGGACATCCGGGTCGGGGGTAGTCATCGTGTGAAAATTGCTTTCACTTATACCCGAAACGTCCGGTGTGTATTCACTCTCACCGATCATGCAATTAACAGTACCGCACAATGCGGTTTTGTACCCGCTATGTGCAAGTATGGTCTTCAGCATAAATGCAGTAGACGTTTTACCGTTAGTGCCTGTAACACCGATAATTCTCATTTCATTTTGCGGATTACCGTAAAAATTTGCATACATATATGCAAGCGTGCGACGTGCGTTTTTTGTAAGCAACTGTGGGATTTTCAAGCCGTCAACGCGTTTCTCACCAATGTACAAAGCCGCACCGTTATTCTCGGCACAAACGGCATATCTACTACCGTTTGTATTCCTTCCGTCAAGAGCGACAAAAACATCGCCTTTGCACACTCTGCGTGAATCGTACGCAATACCGTTTATCTCCATGCTACCAAGCGTGTTAATGGCGACATCGGTACCCGTAAGCAATTTAGAAATTTCCATAAAACCTCCGAAAGTTTAATATTTAAACTTCCCAAGGCTTTGGTAAACTAATCTGTAAATACGTCGTCAGAAATAACAGGTTCACTGTTATCCGTCAAATCCTTTTCTACACCAAGATAAGGCAAAACATTTGCAAGAAATGCCGAAACGTAGGGTGCAGCTACTACACTACCGTAAACGCTGTCACCCGTCGGTTCATCGACCATAATTATTACGGCAATCTGTGGGTCATCAGCAGGTGCATACGCAACGGTAGAGCTTATGCGCGCCTGAAATTCTTCATCCTCCTGAGTCTGTATAGATGTGCCGTCAAACTTTTCGGAAGTACCCGTTTTAGCGGCAATTCTGTATCCTTTAACACGTGCATTACGTGCACCGCCGTCAGTAGCAACGCCTTCTTCAAGAATCTCCGTAATAGAATTTGCAGTAGCGGTGCTTATAACTTGACGTCTGTAACTGTCATCAAACTCAAACACAGTGTTTCCGTCTTCGTCAATAAACTTATCCGCAACGTGCGGAGTAACAAGATAACCTCCGTTGGCTATTGTGCAAATCGCGGTTAAATGTGTAATTGGATTAACCTTGAAACGCTGACCGAAAGATGCAACCGCAAGGTCAACATTGCTCATTGTAGCCGGATTAAAGAAAATAGTCTGTGCTTCGCCCGGTATATCAATTCCGCTTTTTTCCATGTAGCCAAACGCTTCAAAATACTCGCAGAACTTCTCTACACCGACTCTTGCGGCAATAGACATAAGTACAGGGTTGCAGGATTGTTGCAGACCACGTGCAAACGTAACCGTTCCGTGTCCGCCTCTTTTATGACAGCTTATTGGCTTTGACCAACCGGGAACACGCAAACCGCCTGTGCAGGTAAAATTCTCGGTAGGAGTCACAAGACTTTCCTCAAAAGCCATTGCAGTTGTAACAGGTTTAAATGTGGAACCGGGCTCATAAAGCTCGGTTGTAGCCTTATTGCTCCACATTATCTGGCGAAGTGACGTCAGAAGCTTTGTGTATTCATCACTTCCCTCTTCAAAGCCACTGCTTTCAAGTGCAGCAGTAGAAAGTGCATCGAGGACATACGGATCGTTCAAATCAAAGTCCGGCTGCACCGAAATTGCATAAATCGCTCCCGTTTTAGGATTCATAGCGATGCCTACCGCTCTGTTTCTCGGTGCGTGATCTTCAACCGCCGCCTTAATCTGCGTATCAAGCTCCCTTTGGATTCGCTCATCAAGCGTGCTTACCATGTCATACCCTTGTATGGGAGCGACATAGCTTTCGTAATTGTATGCCATTTCGTTTCCACGGGCATCCTGCGCGGTTATATACTTTCCGTTAACACCTGTGAGTTCGGTGTTATACATGTATTCTATGCCGTAGAGTCCCTGACCGTCAGCGCCGGTGAATCCGATAGTCTGTGCAGCAAGCGTTCCGTAAGTATAATAACGCTTATTTGTAGCCTCTAAGTATACCTGACGTTCAAGACCGTTTTCCTCAATGAATTCAAGTACCTTATCTGCGGTTTCTTTATCGACGTTCTTCTTGATAGTTTCATCACGTCTGCCAAGTTTAGCAGCTTTTTTAAGAATATCTTCAGCATCAACGTCAAGAATTTCCGCCAAACCGTTGGCAATAAGCTCGTTTTGAGTGCCTGCTGCCGCCGAAACTTCAAATCCGTCATTGTATCTAAGACTGGAAACAGCGCGTTCTACCGCCGATGAATATTCTGCACTTTGAATATCTGCAGGCGAAATAAAAACGCGCCATGTTGTTTTATTAGTTGCCAAAACATTCATATTCCTGTCATAGATAACACCGCGTTCTGCAGTAATAGAATTCTCGACAGTAATTTGCTCGATTACCTCTTGCTGATACTTTTCATATTCAAAAAACTGCATTTTGAATATTACGCAAACAAGAAAAATTGAAAATAACGCAAAAAGAGCGAGCAACATAAAGCTTCTTTTCGCTGTTATACTGTTCACACCTTTTTGCGTCATGCTATTTCTCCTTTTATAGGACGTTCTCTTTAATAATATTCCGAATTAATCAAGATATTCTAAAAAACCGCTAATCTTTTCTCCAAAAGTGTTAAGCAGATTAACTGTAAGCGAATTATCTTCTTTTGTAACATCGTACACTTTAACAGAGTCGCCTGCTGACAATGAAATATAGCCCTGCTCTGTAGAGTTTGCCGCAACCATACCAAGCTCGTTAATAGCTATATCTTCAATAACGGCTACGTCATTCTTTTCTTCAAGTGCAAGTGCCAATGTCTTTTCGTTTTCCTTAAGTTCAGCAAGAGTGCCGGTAAGCTCCGAATAACGTCTTGCTTCTTCGTTGATAAACGAACCGCTGTATACAACCATAGCAAGAACCATAGCAGTAACAAGAACAGCCACGAACATTCCGAGAGAAAGGCTTCTGGTCTTTCTTGCAACGAGATCGAAGTTTTCAAGCATAATAACTTCTCTGCGATGATGCACCTCTCTCTTTACAGG
The DNA here is from genome assembly GCA_045538895.1 of Eubacteriales bacterium. Lineage (GTDB taxonomy): Bacteria > Bacillota > Clostridia > Oscillospirales > CAG-272 > UMGS902. The sequence goes on along the minus strand of JAZQEH010000021.1, from coordinate 18,050 downwards.
GGCAACAACTTCTCTGACAACCGCCTTTTTCTTTTTAGGAGTTACCATCTTAGTTTCAGGAACTGCGATATGCTGTGCCTTTGCACGCATTTCGTCGGTAACATTTCTCGCACCCGCATCGGTGCTTCTGCAGTAAGGGTTATATCCGTTTTGAATAGCTTTTGCCATAATAACATCACGTACCGAAGTACCGTATCTTACGTTGTTACCTGTCTGCACGTTCATTTTGTCCCCCGTTTACATTTTTTCAGCAATGCGAAGTTTCGCACTTCTTGACCTCGGATTAAGCTCCAATTCTTCTTCGCTTGCCGTAATAGGTTTTTTGTTTATTACCTTTATTTTAGGTTTATTATTGCACATACATATCGGAAACTCTCTTGGACAAGTGCATCCGACAGCAAGTGCTGCGTATTTTTGTTTTACAAGTCTGTCTTCGAGTGAATGGAAGGTAATTATCGCTATTCTTCCGCCCTCTTTCAAGCGTTTAACCGCTCCCTCTATAGTCGGCGGAATCAGCGAAAGTTCTTCATTGACTTCAATTCTAATCGCTTGGAAGGTTCTTTTTGCAGGATGATGACCGCCCTCACGCGCCGCTTTAGGCATCGACGCCTTGATAAGCTCTGCAAGTTCAAGAGTGGTTTCTATCGGTGCAATCGAGCGTTTCTTAACGATATTAGCCGCAATGTTTCTCGCGAATTTTTCTTCACCGTATTCAAAGATTATTCTGCGAAGCTCGTCCTCCGAATACTCGTTGACAACTTCGTAAGCACTTTTTGCATCATCACGGTTCATTCGCATATCAAGACGTGCATCCTGCATATACGAAAATCCGCGTTCTGCCGTATCAAGCTGATATGACGAAACTCCAAGGTCCATCAGAATTCCATCAATGCCATCTATACCAAGCTCATCAAGCACACGCTCAACTTCGCTGTAATTGCTATGTACAAACGTTACCCTATCGGCATACTCGCCGAGTCGCTTTGCGGCAGCCTTGAGCGCATCGGTGTCACGGTCTATCGCAATCAGTCTTCCGCCATCGGTAAGACGTTTTACAATTTCAAGCGAATGTCCTCCGCCGCCTGTGGTACCGTCAACGTATATACCGTCAGGCTTTATATCAAGCCCTTCTATACACTCTGGCAACATCACGGATACGTGGGAAAACTTTATTTCTTCCATCACAAATCTCCTTAGAAGCCGAGTGCACTGAACATTTCGGCAATCGCTTCGTCGCTGTATTCTTCACAGAATGCCTTCCAGTTGTCTTCGGACCATATTTCAGCATGGTTACCTACACCCACAACAACAACGTTTTTCTCGAGTTTAGCAAGTCCGCAAAGATTAGACGGAACAATTACTCTGCCCTGTGCGTCGGGAGTTGCATACGTAGACTGTGAAAAGAGACGACGTGCAAGTGATTTTGTTTCAGCAGGGATACCGTTAAGAAGTTTATCGGTATAATGCATCCACTCTTCCTCGGAAAAAAGCAACAAGCATTTTTCACTCGTGTGAGCAATAGCAAAATTCTCGCCGAGCAATTCACGGAATTTCGCAGGAATGAATAAACGATTTTTTGCATCAAGCGAATGATGATATTCGCCAACGAACGTTTGTCTGCCTTCCAATCGTTTCATCCCCCTTTTTGCTACACTTTTGTGGTTTTTCGCTCCCTTTTTCCCCACTATGGTTCTATTATATAGTATACAAACGGAAATTGCAAGGGCTTTTTCAAAAAAATTGTTTTTTCTTGCAAAAAGTAAAAAAGACGGCAAAAGCCGTCTTTTTCAGATATTTTTCCCCACTTCGATACCAAAACGCAAAGAATCCGCAGTGAAAACTGCGGATTCTTTATGTTTTATTTTTTCTTTTTGGTAACAATCACCACTACGATTGCCGCAACCACCACTACGGCGATTACAGCAATGATTATAGGTGCTACAGAAGTACCGTTGTCGGTTTCATTTTCATTGCCCGCAACCTCTTCTGTAGAAACGGCCTGTGTTTCAACAGTTTCAGTCACCTCTGTGGTAACTACGGGCTCCTCTTCCTTAATGCTGTAAACAATTTCAGAGTTAGGAGCGAATCCGGAATTAATGAGAGCCGCCTCGGTTCCGGTTACTGTAACCTTGAGGTTATCAAAGCCTGCAGGAGCAGGGTTTGAAGAGCCGTCAACAGGGTTGATAAGTGCGTTAACATTTCCGCCGTTATTTGCTCTCATGCGGAAGCCGAACGAACCGGTGCTCCACTCCTTAGCAGGAGTTGTATGTGTGTAAACAAGCTCGCCTGTAGCCATATCGGTAAAGGAGAATGTGATCTCACCGTCGAGATGTTCAACTACGATATGATAGCTATTACCGGGCGTCAGAAGTCCACCGCTTACCTTGATGTTTGCATATGTAGCAGATGCATCACTCGCACCGATTGCCGCCTTGGTAGCATCGTTACTTGCGAATGAAAGATAACCGTAGAACGTGTTATCGGTATCACCGGAGAACATATCGGTATCAACATAAGAAAGCACACCGGCTGCCGCCTGAACACCGATAAGGTCAACTTCAATGGTATAGTCGGAAGCAACGCCAACATAACCGGTTTCGTCAGCAGTATAGGCAAGGAATGAGAAAACGCATCCCTCATCGGTGGATTCAAGGCAAAGTTTGCCATCCTGAATTACCCACTTACCGCGTACTTGAGTGAAGTCATTAATGGTTTCAGCATCCGAGAAGTCGTTTTCATAAAGAACGTATTCAGTCTTGCTGAAGTCTACGTCTTCCTCGTTTACCTTATTAACTACAACAGGATTCGATACAACTGTAGGCTTGTAGTCAGCGAGTGCACCGCCTGCCGCAAGATGTGTTCCAACATCGCCGATAGCGGTTACTTTGAGGTTGTCAAACGAAAGCATACCGATGTTAACCATAGCGGCACTCATATCTGCAGGTATAGCAGTAAAGCCGAATGTACCCATCGCCCATTCGTCATTAACTGCGGTATAGTTCCAGAGTTCCATGCCAAATTCATCGGTAACAACAACGGTAAGGGTACTTCCCTCAACTATCATCTTGAAATGATGTAGGATGTTACGGCTTGAAGGTCTGGAAGAAGCACCCAAGGAGCCTGCCCAGCCGCCAGCAGTATTCGCACTGCCGATAGAAAAGCTTTCGGTGGTGTTACCGGTGCTTGTAGTTGTAGCATAATCAAGAATTGCCTGATAGCCACAATAACCGGTTGCACTTTCAGCATATGCAAGATCGAGATCGCAACGTGCGAGTACACCTGCAAGTGCATTGGGAGTGATATCTACTTCGATGATGTAATCAGTAAGATTCATTATTGCATCATCTGCTGTAAAGAGCATATAAACCTGATCTTCAATTCCAACGTTGCCGGCACCCTTAAGTTTGAGAACGCCGTCTTCGATAGCCCATTCGCCACGGTACTGAGTAAAGTCAGATATTGTTGCGGCATCGGAAAAATCATTTTCATAATAAACATACTCGTCAGCATTTGCACAAATCACAAAGCTAAAAACGAGCATGGCTGCCATGATGGCAATTGCAAAAAGTTTTTTCATGTTAATTCCTCCGTAAAAAACATTTATACATATTTAATGTACTTCATTTCAACGAGAAAGTAAATACACAATGTAAACTTTTTTGTTCAAAAAATACAAAAGCGACCTTAAAGGCCGCTTTTAGTATACTGATTATTTCTTCTTTTTAGCAACGATAACTACTACAACAGCAACAACAACTACTGCAGCTACGATGCCGATGATAAGAGCCACGGGAGCACCGCCTTCAGCAGGAGTTTCATCAACAACAGCAGGAGTGGTTGCTACAGCCTCTGTAGTGGTTTCTTCGGGCTCGTTGTCAACGATACCGATAGGAAGAGTAATTTCAACAGAGGGCTTGATCATACCGTTTTCGTCAAGTTCAATAGGAACAATCTTTTCTTCAACGGTTACGTTATCAGCAACATAAACGTTTCCGCCGCCGCTGATCTTTTCAAAAGTACCGCCCTTAACGATAAGGGTGGAGCCATCCTCTACGTAAAGAGAAATGTGACAAGGGAGAAGATAAGGAACACCGTTCTTGTCGGTCTCCGCTGCCTGCGAAACTACGTTCTCGCCGATAACAAGAGTAGAGTTGTTGGTAACAGCGATAGTAGTGGAAGAACCGTCAAACTCATTGAAGAGAATGATATCATCAATAATTGCGTCACTTACAAAAGAGAGAGTGGAGTTCTGCTTGATCTTAAGTGCACACTCGGGATTGTACTGAGGTTCGGGATTCTTAAAATCAGTTGTACCGTCGTTGGATGTGATCTTAAGAGTGTTGGTGTATTCAGGGAATGCATAGGTTGCACCAACATAAAGCTTACCGGTAGCTACAAGAGTACCGCCGTTAGTGGTGTAAAGCACACCCGCAGTACCTGTACCGTCTGCTGCACCGAGGTTAGGCTTGGGAGTTTCAGCAGTAAGACCGTCATTGTCCTTGTTTGAACCGAACTTTATGTAAACAACAGAATCGTTCATGTTATCTTCAACAGCCTTAACAGCAGCATCTGCCTCTTCAGCGGTGATATAATCAAGAACTTCATCAAGCTCAACTACTTCTGCAGCGGTTGTTTCAGCCACAGCCTCAGTAGCAAATGCGCCGAATGCCATTGTCGAGAACAAAAGCAATGCGGACATAGCGATAGCAAAAATCTTTTTAGTCATGTTTTCCTCCAAAATTTGCACATAAATTTGTGCTTTTTTACACAAATAGTATACTATTTTCACGATATCAAGTCAATATATTTTGCAATTTATTTTAATTTTAGGAATTATTTTTCACGCAAAAGGTTAATTGCCATAACAGAAGATCTGTTTTCCATAACACCGTCAAGCGTTCCACCCGCTTTAAGTACCTCACGCACACGTGTAGAACTAATACTGTGATATTCGGGCTTTGCGAAAAGCATTACCGTATCAACACCGGAATTTGCATAGTTGATGTCCGCCATGTTTTGCTCATATGCAACGTCCGCTTCTCCACGGATTCCTCGCACAAATGCATCTGCATTATGCTCTTTCGCAAACTCTGCAACATATCCGCTGCACAGTTCAACGCTGACATTTTCAATATTTCTTACCGCTTCCCTTGCAATAGCTACACGTTCAGCCGCCGTAAACATATACTGCTTTTCCTCGTTGTTTGCTACAACCACAATAACCTTATCAAAAATTACTGCCGCACGGCGTATTATATCAAGATGTCCTACGGTTATGGGGTCAAAACTGCCCGTAACAAGACCAAGTTTACTCTTCATTTTCAGCCTCTTTGCTCAAAAAGTATTCTTCTTTGGGTGTGAGTACCTCAATATATGCCCTGCCGTATCCCTTCTGCTTCACGATTTCATACATCTCTGCAAGCTTCGGTTCTTTTTCAAAAACACGTGCATTCTCACTTTCGCTCTCGCATACCAAAAGGCATCCACGTCTCATCAGCTTTGTTCGGTATAAACGAAGTAAAGCATCTGTAAGGGCATCCGAGGCATACGGAGGATCGAGAAAAATAATATCAAAGCCCTCACGTCCGTCAGATTTACGTAAGAAATTGCGATAATCGGTTATTGCAGTTTTGGTTTTGTCGCCAAAACGAGTTTTCTCGACGTTCTTGCGTACCACAGCCACGGCATCTGCCGACGAATCCGTAAACATGCAGAACTCTGCGCCACGGCTTATCGCTTCAAGTCCAAGCTGACCGGAACCCGCAAACAAATCGAGAACTCTGCGTCCCTCGATATCAAACTGTATCATCGAAAACAAAGCTTCTTTGGCACGCTCGGAGGTAGGTCTTGTATTATCTCCCTCAAGCGTTATCAGCCTTATTCCCTTTGCACTACCCGTTATTATTCTCATTCTTTCGTCCTCGTTTCAATTCAAAATACTCAAACACAAGCTCTGCATCCTTTTGCGATATGCCCATTTTCACCATTTCGCTTACATTCGCATTTTTAAGTGCAGAAAGACTGCCTGCCGCCTTGAGTATCTTTTTAGCTTTTACAGCACCTATGCCATTTATCTCTTCAAGTACGGAATGCTTCAATGTCTTTCGCTTGGCACTATCCATTCTACTGACAGAAAAACGGTGTACCTCCTCCTGCAAGCCGTAGATAAATACAAATACGCTCTGCTCACGGGCAATACTTATATCATTTTCGCCGTCGCTTAACGCACGGGTCTTATGGTGTTCATCCTTTACCATACCGTAAACGGGAATGGCAAGCTTTAGCTCTTTAAGCAATGCACGCACCGTCGAAACATGGCCTGCGCCGCCGTCAAGAAGTATAAGGTCGGGACGGTGCGAAAAGCTTCCGTCTTCATCGGTAAGATGTGCAAGTCTGCGTGAAAGTGCTTCACGCATGGCTCCATAGTCGTCAATGCCGTCGGTGGTGCGTATCGAAAACGAGCGGTAGTCCTTTTTCTTAAGTTTGCCGTTTTCTGCTACTACCATGCCGGCAGTTATATGCTCTTTGCCGAGGTTGGATATATCATATGCTTCTATACGCATAGGTGGCTCATCAAGTGAAAGCAACGATGCAAGTTTTATAAGCATCTTGTTGTCACGTTCGCTCGCTTCCTTGAATTTTGCCGCTTTTTCGGCTGCATTATCATATACCATGCGACAAAGTTTCCGCATTTCACCACGTTTGGGGGAATGTACGTTTACCTTGTGTCCCGCCTTTTCGGTCAAAAGCTCCGACAATGCCTCTACGGTTTCGGCATCTACCTCATCATAAAGCAGAATCTCTTTAGGTATATATTCCCTTGTGTGATAAAGTCCGCATAAAAATGTCGAAATCTCGTCCACGGTGACAATTTCATCGGCTGAAAACACAAATTCATCTTTATCAACAAGCATACCTGCACGAACGTAGAAAACAGAAATCACACTACATTTATCATCGCTGTACAACGCAACAACATCCTGCTCCGCTTTAGGAGAAGAAACGACCTTCTGCCTCTCGGAAATCTTTTCAAGTGCGGCAATACTGTCACGGCACTTTGCCGCCGCCTCAAAGTTTTCAAGCTCCGCAAGACGGTACATGCGTTTTTCGAGTTCCTCCTTGGCAAGCGAAAAATCTCCTCCAAGAACACGGAGTGCCGTTGCAACGGCAGCATCGTAGTCTTCTTTAGGGCTGCCCTTTTTACAACTGCCCATACACTGACCTATCTGATAATATATACACGGGCGTTCTTTGCCTATATCACGGGGGAATTGACGTTTACATGAGGGAAGACCAAGGGTTTTGCAAATAGTATCTACAATATTGTATGCAACACTTGTACCTGAATACGGTCCAAAATACCTTGACTTATCCGAGCCTCTTGTTCTTGTAACAACCAGCCGCGGATATTCTTCGGAAACAGTTACTTTAATATAAGGATAACTTTTTGAATCCTTTAAATTTATATTATATTTCGGATAATGCTCTTTTATAAGAACATTTTCGAGGGTTAACGCCTCCATCTCGGTATCGCAAAGAAAAAAGTCAAAATCATTTACCGATGCAACCATCTTCGTTGTTTTGTAATCTTTTTGACTGTTCTGAAAATACTGCGATACCCTGTTTTTAAGCTTTCGGGATTTGCCGACATAAATTACCTCGTCCGATGCGTTTTTCATTATATAAACACCGGGACGCAAAGGCAGCGTGTTAGCTTTATCCAGCAATCGCTCAAGTCTTTCGTTATTGCTATTTGATTTTGACATTTTTCTTCTCCAATAAGAAAGGCGACCACAACGAAAACGTTATGCTCGCCAGTCAAATCACTGTCCTCTTATTCGTTTAAACCGTTTTCAACAAGTTCCTTAAGTCCGGCAAGAGCTTCTTTAGCATCCGGCCCGTCGGCAACTAAAGTAACGGTCATTCCGCTTACAATGCCGAGGGAAAGAACGCCAAGGAGACTTTTAGCATTAACACTGCGATCGTCCTTTTCAATCCAAATCGAGCTCTTGTAAGAAGTTGCTTTCTGAATGAAAAAAGTGGCAGGTCTGGCATGCAAACCAACGTTGTTTGTAATTGTAATTTCTTGAGTCATCATATCAGAAAATACGCTCCTTTGTTTCATATACAGTTATACTGCATATCTGCTTATCAATTAGTATAGCAAATAATCTTGCGAATTGCAAGTATTTTGAAATAATTTTATTTTGCTTTTTCAACCTGAACGTCTAAAATCAGCACAGTTGCCTTAATATTAGGGAACGAAAGAGCCACGCTCATATTAGGTGCGATGTACTGTGTACCCCCTATAGAGAAGCCGCTTTCATCGGTCCACGTTCCCTCACATTCAAATTTACCGTACAAATCCACTCTGTAAGGTTCGCCGGTTGCAGGATCAATTCCGGACTCAACTTTTATAATCTCGCCGTCATCCTCAGCATAATACACTGCATTTGTATGAACGACATTACCAACTACCTTGCCGAATTCGCACTCATATGCTTCGCTGTAAAGTCTGTCGCCTGCATGAATAAGGTCTTTGGATGCATTCTGTACATCCTGTATCAGAAAAGAAACAGTAGCTACATCCTTGCCAAGCTTATCCTCCTGACTCTTTGTATATACGCGCAAAACCACACCGACAATACAAAGCACGACTAAAGCGATGATTAAAAAATCAAGTATATTGATTCTGAATTTTCTATTTTGCATCGTCTTTCTCCTTATTTTACATTCATTGCGCTTATATAACCCGAACCGCAGAAATTAGGTGTGTGAATATATACAAACGTACCCACACCGATTTCCTTGTCGCTTTCTGCAAGATAGATCATTTCATCATCAATATATCCGTCCGCCTTTACAACAATCTCAAGCGTAACGTAGTCGGGATTTGTTGCCATCTTCATGGTTCTTGATTCTTCATCGTAAACCTCGGTCTGATAAGGCATAGCATCTCCGATTTTTATAATTTTACCTAAATTGTGTCTTTTCTGTGCATCAACTATCGTTTCACCAACCCTCATGTTGTCGGCAAACTCGATTCTGATACCCTTGAACTGCAACGTATATTCTATATCCTTATTTTCCTTATCAACCGATGCATTGACACCGAAAGAGCTCGCCATTATCATCACAAAAAGCGAAAGCACCAGCGCTATTGCAATAGTTATCAACGCATCTATTGCATTAAATCTAAAAGATTTCTTTTCCTTCTCTGCCATTTTTCTTCCCTCCTATACAGTCAACTGGGCAAAACCGTCATTTGCGTTTGAATACGCGGTCTTCTTCTTTCTGTAAGCAAAATCAATTCTGCGTGAAGCAGAAACAATACCTATCACTATCCAGAAAATGAAGAATACGCGGTAATTGTACCAAATGTAATCCGTCATACCCTGCATCAGTGCCGCAATAACTCCGCAAAGTGCCCCGCATCCGATAAGTCTGACTTCTTTATCATCTCCGCACTTTGCAAGCGAAAAGCCGTTTTGAAGCAGACAAATCAGCACAGCCATAAAAGCTATAAATCCAAAAATACCAACCTCTATAAACAACTGTAAAAACAGGTTATGTGCATGAGGTGCCGTTTCGATTCCTGCAAACGAATAATACGGATATATTGAAGCAAACGCTTCTTCCCCGACTCCGATACCCGTAAGTGCATAGTCGGCGGCAAGATTAACGCTGCCACGCCAGATATATACACGGTAATTTGTAGAAGTGTCCGACAAATCTCCGATGCTTGCAAATCTTGAAACGATGCTTTCCGGTAAAAAAGGAATCGCAAATGGCAATGCTACAACCGCCGCAACTATCAAAGCCATAGCTTTTCTGTTCCATATAAGCATAAAGAAAACTGCCGCAAGCAAAAAGCCGAGCCACGCTCCGCGTGCCCAAGTGTATACAAGACATACACATCCGGCAGCAAAGCATACAAGTGCCCCGCCCTTGCGATAGGTTTGCTTTTCCGCAAAGGACACTCCTGCAAGTATAGGTAATAACAGAATCAGATACTCGCCGAGCATATTGGGGTTTTCAAACGTAGAAACTACTCGTCCCTCAATAGCATCAAACATTTCGGTATCTATCCATTCTGCCGAGGCATTTCCTGTAAAGTTCTGATAAAGACCGATAAGCGAAACTGCAAGTAAAGAAGCTCCCAATATAGCAACGGTTCTCTTGAGTGCCTCCTTGGAATTGACAAGTCCGACGGTGAGGAAATAGCCAAGTATCAGCGTTGTATAAATTCCTGCCGCCTGAATCGACTGAGAACCGCCGTAAGAAATGATACCGCCAAGCAACATAACGAACATGAAGCATACCACAAGTACGTCCATTAGTTCGATTTTTAAATACTTTTTACCACGTACAAGTTTGATTGCATAGCTAAAGAAAGTAAAAACTGTCAAGCCGGCAAGCAAAATCGTGGGATGCGGTAACAGCACCAAAAACGGAAGCAAAAACAGCATAAGGTGATATCCGAATTCGGTATTTATTATCACGATATATGCCGCTATGCAGCCTATAAATATCACAAGCATTATAAGCGGGTTTACAAATGCCGAAAGCACGCCGAAAACAAGACCTAAAATAAAAGCAAAATTCTTTTTGCCCGTAGCGGCTCCCTCATGTACAAAGCTACGCTCTTTAAATCCGCAAAAGCTTCTTGCAAGTCCGCCGAACAGTTTACTTTCAAAAACAGCTGTGCAGAAGGCTTTCTTCGACAATAGCAGCACTCCGCCAATCAGCATCAGTACAAGTGCAACAATACCGCTCAAATATACACTTTCACTCTCGGTAATCAGATAAACCATTGCCTGAGCCGCAAGCGTAAACAGACCGAACGACATCAAAAATACGCCGATAACCCGCATGGAAAGCCTGCTCAGGTAAAACAGAAGTGCCGAGATTTTATTGATTATAACACTGTTTTCAATATTCTTGGAAATAAACGTACTTATCGAGCCGCGTTTTTTAAAGCCCTCGCTGCCGATTGCACTATCATCAAAGGTTTCGCAAATTGTGTCATATGAGCCAAAAATAAAGCTATAAACACCGCTTCCGAGCTTTGAATAAATCCAATCAGCGAATTTTGAGAGATTGCGGGCTATAGCACTTCCTTCCAAGAATGCCGACAACCATTTTTTGAATCCGCCTTTCAAGCCTCTGCTCCTTTCCGCCGTGAACTCTTTTTCTTTTCTTTAGGTGGATGCTCATTCATCCACTTTTCATACAAGTCAGGGCGATTGTTTCTTGTAATCTCAAGCGACTGTTCAAGCCGCCATTTATCAATATTCTCATGGTGCCCCGAAATCAGCACGTCCGGCACCGTCATACCGTGAAAATCAAACGGTCTTGTATACTGCGGATACTCAAGAAGCCCGCTTGCTATACTTTCTTTTTCATAGCATTCGTCATCAGAAAGCACCCCCGGCACAAGCCTTGCTACCGCATCGGTAACTATGCAGGCAGGAATTTCTCCGCCGGTCAAGACATAATCGCCAATCGAAACCTCTTCGTCTACGATTTCTTCTATAATACGGGCATCAACGCCTTCGTAATGTCCGCAAAGAATAATCAGGTTGTCGTACTGTGCAAGCTCACGTGCTTTTTGATGATTAAAAAGTGTGCCACGCGGCGACATATATATAACACGTCGTCTTCCCCCACTCTGCATATCGCATACCGCTTTATAGCAGTTATAGATAGGAGGAGCCGCCATAAGCATACCCATTCCGCCGCCATAAGGCGTATCGTCAACTCTGCGGTGCTTGTCCTCCGAATAATCACGGATATTATGCGCATATACCTCTATAGCTCCGCTTTTCTGTGCTCTACCTATTATACTCTCATCAAGCACGCCCTTGACAAGGTCGGGGAAAAGCGTCATTATATCAAAACGCATCATTCAAACATACCCTCTATAGATTTAATAAAAATTCCGCGTTCAAGGTCAATTTCCTTTACAAATTCCGCAACAACAGGAACAAGGAATTTTCCTCGCTCGTTTTCTATTTCATACAAATCGGATGCCGCACCGCTGATTACGTCCGTAAGCGTGCCATGCTTTTCGTCAGTACCGTATTCGTAGACAGGCAAACCAATAAGATCCTGCACAAAAAAGTCTCCGTCAGCAAGAGGCAGATCCCCCCTTGCTGCATATAAAACGGTATTCTTAAACATCATAGCCTTTTCAAGCGTATCAACACCGTGCATTTCCGCAAGAACTCTGCCTTTATAAACCGAGGCCTTTACAAGTTCAACCGGCAAGTATGCCCCGTTTTTTTCTGTATAAACAGTTTTAAGCTTTGACAATACTTCAGGGGTATCGCACCATGATTCGATAATCACTCCGCCACGTACACCGTGAGTATTGACAATTTTTCCACATTCAAGATACTCTTTCATATTTTTCCCTTTTTGGCTTATATTTAGAATTAGTATATCACATTCGCAAAGAATTGTAAACAACAAATTATGCTTGCTTTTATCGCCTTTTAGTTGTATAATAATTATTACGATATTTTCAAAGGAGGTATGCATATGGTAAAGAATGAAGTTAGAATAATAGCACCAAACAAAAAAGCATACCATGACTATTTTGTTCTTGAAAAACACGAAGCAGGCATCGAACTTTTCGGCACCGAGGTTAAATCCTTGCGTCAAGGGGCTGTTAACCTCAAAGACTCTTACTGCGAAGTCAAAAACGGCGAGCTTTTCGCCATAGGTGTTCACATAAGCCCCTACGAAAAAGGCAACATATACAACCGTGCGCCCCTCCGCCCAAAGAAGCTACTCATGCACAAGCGTGAGATCATACGGCTTTTTTCAAAGGTTAAAGAGGACGGACTCACACTAATTCCGCTTTCTCTTTATTTTTCGGGATCGAAAGTAAAGGTTGAAGTCGGTCTTTGTAAAGGTAAAAAACTATATGACAAACGCGATACCGATGCCAAGCGTCAGGCTGACAGAGATATCGACAGAGCAATGAAGGATAGACAGAGATGATTTACGAAGTAAAAAACATTGACTTAGATTATTCAAAAATAGACGTTAAGAAGCCTGAAAATGCACCTTATAAGCCGTATTTAAAGGTATTTGTTCCAAATCTCGACGGTGATGTAAAAAAATACAATGTAGGCACTCGCCCCACCGTCTTAATTTTGCCGGGCGGCGGTTATCACTTCACTTCCGAGCGTGAAGCCGAGCCTATTGCTATGCGTTTTCTTGCTCGCGGGTTTAATGTGTGTATTTTGCATTACACCGTTTTTGACACGCCTTTTCCCGTGGCTTTGCTTGAAGCACTCACGTCTATCAAATACATCCGTGAGAATCTTGAAGCATGGCAAGGCGATCCTAACAAAGTTTATGTATGCGGTTTTTCCGCAGGCGGTCATCTCACAGCAAGCGTAGGTGTATTCTGGGATAAAGATGTTTCCAAATCGTATTTTGGAGATGTTGAAGCAGTACGTCCTAACGGACTCATTCTTTCGTATCCGGTTATCACAAGCGACCCAGCACTCACGCACGGCTACTCAATACAAATGCTTATGGCAGGCAGAGAGGATGCGAATTTGCGAGAAATGCTTTCTCTTGAAAAGCAGGTTACTAAATCCACACCTCCGGCATTTATCTGGACAACGTTCGAGGACGCTACAGTTCCCTGCGAAAATTCTATGCTGTTTGCGGCCGCACTAAAAAAGGAAAGTATTCCGTTTGAGTTTCATTTGTTTGAAAAAGGGCCGCACGGCGGCGCAACCGGCGATAAAGTTTCCTGCATTCAGAATCATCGTTTCGGTGCATGGCTTGACATGGCGTGCGATTGGTGCATGGATACCCGAAGCAATCTGAAATAAATCTATTGACTTTGCAAAATGCATGTGCTAAAATAACATTCCTACCTTAAATTGCGGCAATCGAGTTGCCGCCCTACGGGGGCGTAAAGGTTTCGACGGGGATTTTGAGGTATGATAAGCGGGTAGAGGTTGAAGTACCTCTTAAATAAACTTCAACTTTAAATTTAGACGCTAACGAAAACGTAGCTCTGGCAGCGTAAGCTGTGCCGCTGCTTAATAAGCAGCCCGTCGAACCGAGGAGGACCACGGCCTCGGATTCGGCGTCACTTAGTGGTAAATGTGCACCGCCCTTTAGCTTTTGAAGCGGTCATAAATAAAAAAGCTACCAAACCGTTTCTCCCGAACATCGGAGAGCAGCACGGGAAATAATAAAGGTGTTCTGCACCCGGAGAAAGTTGTATCAAGAGGTTTTCGGACGGGGGTTCGATTCCCCCCGCCTCCACCACATGGAAAGCTTACAGAAAACTAGACAGTCAAAATCGGACTGTCTATATTCTGTAAGCTTTTTGTTTTTACGAATTGCAACTTTGGAAAAACTCCGCTTCCACTTTATTTGGAGTCTTATAACCGAGTCTTTGATGAGGACGGTAATCGTTATAATATTCGATATACTTAGCTACCGCTTCCCTAAATTCCTCTTCGGTTTTGTACCATGTGCGGCGAAAATCTTCTTTTTTAATCGTAGCAAAAAACGACTCGGCGACAGCATTATCATGCGGAGCACCAGGCGCCGAAAAAGATTGTGAAACATTGTATTTTTTTAATAACATACAGAATTCTAATGATGTATATTGTGCTCCTTGGTCGCTATGAAAAACAAGTGTCTCAGGATTTCCTCTTGCATTGTACGCATCAAGAAATGCGCTTACAACCAAATCAGTATTGATATATTCAGAAATCTTGTATGAAACAACTTTTCGAGAATATAGATCAATTACCACACACAAATAAAGGAAGTCAAGCCCCACCTTCGCATATGTAATATCACTCACCCAAACCATGTTGGGTGCTTCGGTAAGAAAGTTGCGTTTGAGTTTGTTCGGATAATACTGATACTGCCTATCATTGGCAGAATTGAGCCGTGGTGTGCGCGTTTTGGCAGAAATATGAAGTTCTTTCATAAGGCGTAAGATTCTTCTTTCGCTGATCGAATGCCCCTGTTCCAACAATTTAGCGCGAATTTTTCTTGTACCAAAACGCTCGCCGCTTTTTTCAAATATTTCACTAATTAAAGGCTTCAAATTTTCATCCTCTATTTGTAACTGTGTTTTTTGATTATACCTTGCAGCATAATTGTAATAAGTCGCTCTGTTAACTTGTAAAACACGACACAATGCATGAATGTTATATTCATCTTTATGGTCATAAATTGCAGAAAGCCTTAAACTCAATGGTGAATTCTGCGAGCATCCGCAAGTTTTATATATACCGTTCTCCACACGAAGCCGTTGTAATTCTTGCTGCTGCAAATATAATTCTCGTGGTATAATTCCGTGATTATCGGGTGTGCGTTCTTTCTTCCATAAAAACAGTGTACTTCGAGCAATTCCATATTCTTTGCAAATGGATTGCGCCGTGCTCCCTGATTCAAATTGTGTAATTACTCCTTGTTTAAATTCCTCTGTATAATGCGGTGCCATATGTATCTCCTTGATTTAATTTATACCATGCATTTTAACATCCATATGAAAGAACGCACAATAGCAAAACACGTTACAGAATTCGCAGATCTTTATTCGCACCGCAAGTGAAAATGATGCAAGTTTGATTATTATAATTACAAGTGCAGAATCTGCAATTCACCCCATAATATCATGTTGAAAAAGTAACACTTTTGCGGTATAATTCATACAAGAGAATAAATATCACAAAAGCAATCAAGCATTAAAGAGGACATTGGATGGAACATCTCAGAGATCAAATACTTCAATTAATTTCGCTCAAACAAGAAGGAGCTTATTGGGATTTTAAAAGGGAGTGGCATTCTAAAAAATCCGATTTATTACACGATATTATATGTTTTTCCAACAATATGGTGAATAAGGATTGCTATATTATAATCGGCGTAGATGAAGAAAACGGCTATTCCCTTAGAGATACCAAAGAAGATCCAAATAGAAAAAACACACAAAAGCTAGTTGATTTTTTAAAAGACAAAAAATTTGCTGGTGGTGTAAGACCACTTGTCATTGTCAAAAACTATGTAATTAGTGACAATAGCATTGATGTAATTATAATCAAAAACGGGTTCGATACCCCGTACTACCTTACAGAATCCTATCAAGATGTATATAAAAGTAATATTTACACTAGAGTAATGGACACAAATACGCCAAAAACAGATTCTGCTGATATTAATCATATAGAGTATCTTTGGAAAAAGCGATTTAGGCTTCTTGAAACGCCGTTGGAAAATTTCCATTATTATTTACACGCATCAGACGATTGGACGGACTCACCATTCGAATATACCGAAACTAAATTCTATAAGTATGCGCCAGAATACAGAATTGTAACAACTCCAGACGAAAGCCGTGATGGATACGAATACTATTTATTCTCGCAAGTCGATTCTCGTCCACACTGGTATAATACGCAATTGTTTTATCATCAAACTGTTGTGGAAGCTTTTTTAGAATTAAGTATGGATGGCGGTCGATGGAGTGCCATTGCACCAGAACGATCATTAATTAATATAAATGGAGACCTTTTTTCTACCGGTAAAGCATATTACGGATATTACATCAAGAACTCGCTGCGATATACTCTTCACACTTTTTTAGGTGGCGAACATGCAGACCCTTATGCATATCAAAAATATATGGATGTAATATTACTATTTACCAATACAGAAGAAAAAAACATGTTTGAAGAATATGTTATAAAAAACAATGACAAGTTCGAACAACTATTCTCAGAACAAAAAGATCCTTACATAGAAAACATCCCCAACTATAACCCAAAAGTTTTTCAGAATAATTATAAAGCCGCTTTAGTACTTCAAAAAATGCTTTCTGAATTTAGAAACTAGGACGAACTAACGGAAAGGAATACAAAATGAGCAAAACCTCCATCTGCGATTTTAATGACTTATACAATAAATACTGTATTGAAGAAACGCAAACCCCTTTTTTTGAACTATGGCATTATACAAGTGTTGATGGATTATTGGGAATTATAAGAAACGAACAAAATGAACATAAAAAACTTCACTTTTGGTTTACTAGAAGTGACTGTTTGAATGATAAATCCGAAGGAACTGATATCTTGCGTTTGTTTCTTGAAGAATGTTCTAAACTACTCGAAATAAACGCTATAACGAAATCTTTCTATGATACCATTAAAAATGCAGAAATATCTAACCATCAATTTGTTAATTTTCCAATTCCAACACACGAAGACTTTACTCACGAAAGCATTTTGGATTGTGTTCCGTGCCACGCCTACATATGCAGTTTTTCATTAAAAGAAGACTCTCTTGACATGTGGAGATATTATTCTAAAGGAAATGGTGGATATGGATTAAAATGTTATTCATTTCTATTTGATAGATACAAGGATTATGAATATTCCGACTACGAAGAAGATGCAGTATTTAGTTTGATTAAATCTTATAAAGTAATATACAACGAAGATGAAAAACGGCAAATTTTGAAAAATATTATTATTGATACATTTTCTGTATACAAAAATGCTAGCGAAGAAAATAATGATAAATATCAAGAAGCAAAATCATTTATTCAATACGCTTTGAAAATTTTTCAATTTCAATTTAAAAATGAGTGTTATTCATCGGAGCAAGAATATAGATTTGTTTTTTATTTACCATACAACAAGCCCAACCTTTTGCAGAACAAAATGCCTACCATAAAATTCAGGTCACAAAACGGTATGCCCGTTCCTTATATCGATCTTGTAGTGGAAAATGGTACTTCATATTTAAAAGAAGTATTGATTAGCCCCTTTATTGAAAACGAAAATGCATTAGCCACCATAAATGACTATTTGACAGAATGTGGTTTTACCTGTAAAGTTAAAAAATCAGAGTTGCCCGTAAGAAAATAGTAGACACATGGTGTTATTTATCTTTACTTCATAAAAAAACGATTGCCCTATTTTGCACCCCCTCCCCTCTTTTGAACCGTAAATTTTGCACCCCCTTTTAACGCAAAAAGGGCAATTTGCACCCCCTCC
>JAZQEH010000020.1:0-45921 GCA_045538895.1 Eubacteriales bacterium | reverse complement strand
CCCGTCTTTTTTACAAATTTTTAGGCTTCCCCCTTGGGGGAAGCTGTCAGCGGAGCTGACTGATGAGGGGTAGCCGATTAGCAGCGTTTCATCTCATAAACAATAATTCTTCTTATCATTCCAAACCGTCTACATACACGTATCCGTCTTTGAATGACAACTTGTGATATGTTTTTTCGTCTGTATCATTATCAACCGTACAGAGTGTAACTTTTCCGTTTTCGTCCTCGTGGAAATAGAAATCGCTCCAGTTGCCGCCGTCAATTACAGTTTCAAAATGCTCGCTGTTTTCCTTTATTACCGAGAACGTAATTGTAAACCGCCCCGACGTAGGTCCCATGCTCATTATCACCGTTTCGTCTTCGCCGTCTTTATCAATATCAAACGTAACGGTATCGTATATCATACTAAACCGATCCATGCGACCGTCAAACTCAAACACCGCACCGTCAGGCACGGGGCACTCTGCCGCCGGTGCATTGGCTGAATACTTATAACTCGGTATCATTGATGACCTTGATGCGTCAAACACATAGGTGTCACCAACAACGTCAAACACATACGTATACATGCCGTCATCGGTTTTGAGAGTAAGTGTTTCTTCTGTCAGTTCATATCTGCCGTTTGCAATATAGCTGCTGAAGCCCGACCAGGAAAAAGTAAAGGTTTTTGGTGCATCGTAAAGAAGAAAAGACGGTGTCATAGGGTCGGGAGAATCATAGAATTTATATACGTTGCACCCGCCGATTTCGGTTACTTCTCCTATATAAGACTGACGCTCTTTTTTAACCTTGTAAACCCAGCGTATAAGGCTGCTTTGGTTATCGTCATACGTATATCCGATGCATATATAATATGTGCCGTCTTTTTGTTCAAGCAACATATAAATATCGCTGTTTCTTATTGAAGCAATAGTAGGAACGTACAGCTCCCATGCTCTGTAGTTGTTTTCACGGAGTCCGGCAGAAAGATCCTTACTACTCAAATCAAATGAGGCGTCAAAATCCTTGGTAAGAGTAATTTCTTGCATGGTACCAAGCGAATTTATAGTATTATCAGTCATTTCTGCGAAGGTACGGTCGCCAAGGAGTCTGTAATCAGGGGCGGTATCGGCTGTCATAACAAATGAAAACAGTTCACAGTCATATACAAGCTCTTGCGGATAAAACATGTAACAGTCCTGTGCATCAAAGGTGAGGGGTGCTCCGTTAAAGACAACTTTTTCTTCATCTTTCGGGTTTGTCAAAAAGCATACTGCGGCGGTGACGGCAGCAACAAGTGCAATTATAATTATCCAGAAAGCAGGCTTTTTGTAATTCAGCACACCTTTTACTCTTGACTTTACCGAGGTTTCACCGAATGCAAGCGGACATGCCGATATCATTTTTCTCGGAACGCTTGCATTTATCAGTGCGTTTGAATATGCCTTTTTTATCTCGCTTCCCTTTTCTTTAAGCACCTTTTCATCACATGCAAACTCTATATCACGGCAAAGCAGAATATATGCAAGCCACAAAACAGGATTGAACCAATACACCGTGAGAAATGCAAAGCCAAGCGGCTTCCATATATGGTCACGGCGGCGTATATGCGCCTTTTCATGTGCTATAATGTATTCACGGTCACTTTCGTTTGTATTTGACGGCAGATAAATGCGAGGGCGGAGGATGCCGAGAATAAACGGCGTTTCTATACGGTCGCAAATCCACACATCGCCGCATTTCACCGCTTCACGCACACGAAGCCGAATGCGAATATAGCTCACAACTGTATAAATCAACATAGCTAAAATGCCGATTATCCATATCTGTTCAGCTAAAAACAGCCAGATTTGTATGGGATTTATGCTTGTCAGTTCGTTAGACGGTGCAAAGCTTGCGGTAATCACAGGGTTTACTGCCGAGTTTATAAACGATATGCCCGTATGTATTTCCGGCTCACGTGCAAAAACAATGTCATGCGGCACGGTTTCAACGCTCGGTATAAGGCTTATCGGACTTTCGAGAAAGTCCGGACATGCGAGGCGAACCGCCACAAGTGCCCACATTACACAGATTATCGCCCTCGGTGCTTTTTTCAAAATCATACGCAGCAGCACGATTGCTAAAGTAAGCCAGCTTGCCGTGATGCTCATATTCACAAGGGTTAAAAAGAATTTATCCATCATTTCTCATATTCCTCCACTAAACGCCGAAGCTCTGTTATCTCCTCTTTGGTCAAGTTTTTACGCTTTGTAAATGCCGCCAGAAATGCAGGCAACGAACCTCCAAATGTATCGTCAACAAATCTCTCACTCTGCATCGAATAAAACTCGTCACGTGATATGAGTGAAGTGACCGTGCCGCCCTCGTTTTTGAAAAGTCCTTTTTCGGAAAGTCGGCGAAGAACTGTAAAGGTGGTTGACTTTTTCCACCCAAGCTCGCTTTCGCTTCTCTTTACAAGTTCGGACGACTGTATCGGCTCGTTTTGCCATATTATGTCTGCAAATTTTGCTTCGATTATCCCAAGTTGAATATCGCTCATGTTGTGCCTCCTTTGGTTTACAAGTTGTAGACTATATTTAGTTTACACCTTGTAAACCGATTTGTCAAGAGAAAAATGTAAATTATTGTTTACATTAACAAGCCTTCCTCAGACGAGGAAGGTGGCGCCGCAAGGCGACGGAAGGAGGGAACATTTCTAATTGTTACTTTTTTCCCTCCCTCAGTCAGCGTTCCGCTGACAGCTCCCTCGTCTGAGGGAGCCTTCGTTGCTCTCATAAACAATAATTCACGCAAAAAACGGTTGCTTTCGCAACCGTTTTTTCTTATATCATACTATAAACTTCGGGGAAAAGTTCGAGGCTTCGTTTCAGTATGCCGTTCATATGTGCTATTGCAACACCGTAATTGACTATCGGCACCCCTGCACCGTTTGCCGTGATAATACGGCTTTTCATCTCTGCTTCATTCAGCATACAACCGCCGCAATGCACTATGAGCTTATACTTTGACAAATCGGTGGGAAACTCGCCGCCGCTTGTAAAGTCAAACTCCACCTTGGCACCCGAAAAGCCAAATATCCATGCAGGCATTTTCACCGTTCCGATATCTCCGCACTGGCGGTGATGCGTACAGCCCTCCGAAATGAGGATTCTGTCACCGTCTTTGAGTGTTGCAAGTGCCGCCGCACCTTTAACCTGCTCTGTAAGGTCACCCTTATAGCGTGCGAACAGTATCGAAAACGATGTGAGCGGTATGCTTTCGGGAACAATTTTTGAAACTCTGCCAAACGCCTGCGAATCGGTGATAACCATTTTAGGCGGTGCTTTGAGTGCCGAAAGTATCATTGCGAGCTGCTCGACCTGCGTAACAACAGTAGCGGCACCGTTATCAAGGATATCACGGATCGTCTGCTGCTGCGGCAGAATAAGCCTGCCCTTGGGTGCGGATTCATCAATGGGAGTAACAAGCACAACGATATCGCCCTCACAAAGCATATCGCTGACAATACGCTTGGTATTTTCCTTTGTTTTAGCAAGTGCACCAAGCATTTCCTTGAAAGCGTTTACTCCCTCTCCGCTTTTAGCACTAACGCAGATTTCATTATCGGACACATCATGTCCTTTGATATCGCATTTATTGTATACGGTTATGCAAGGGAGTCCTTTTTCTTTGACTGTCGCAAGAAACTCCTCGTCCTCACGGCTCATCCCCACAGAAGCATCAACAACCAGAACCGCAACATCGGTTTTTGCAAGTACCTCACGTGTCTTTTTAACACGGAGTGTACCGAGGTCGCCCTCATCGTCAAAGCCGGGGGTATCAATAATCATTACAGGGCCTATCGGAAGCAGCTCCATTGCCTTTTTTACGGGATCTGTAGTGGTTCCTTTAACAGAGGAAACCACCGAAAGGCTCTGACCTGTAACCGCATTCACAAGACTTGATTTGCCTGCATTTCGCTTGCCGAAAAATGCAATATGCACTCTATCGGCACTTACAGTTTCGTTCAAACTCATAATTAAAACCTGAAATCTCTCTTATTGGAGTTTTTAATATCTTTAATATGCTCTGCCGCAATACTTCTTACCTTTTCTTTAGGCACGTTCATAAGCTCACGCTCGATTACCTCAAAGCCGATTTTTTTCGTTTCCTCGCTTGCGTAGTCAACAAGATACTCGGTAAGCGTCATAAGTGCATTGGGGTGACAGCAGTTTCCTATCTGCCCCGACTTACAAAGGCTCATAAAGCGGTCGCCCGTACGTCCCTCACGGTAGCATGCCGTACAGAATGACGGAATGTGTCCGTTTTCCATAAGCCATCTTACAACCTCGTCAAGCGTACGCTGGTCGGATACGTCAAACTGCTCGGTATCGTGCGGACGCTCCTCGGTAGTATAACCGCCTACGGTTGTACGTGAGCCGCCGCTGACCTGCGAAACACCAAGGCGGAGAAGCTTTGCACGAACCTGCTCGGTTTCTCTTGTAGAAATGATAATACCAGTGTAAGGTACCGCAAGACGAATACATGCGGTAATTTTTGCAAAGGTTTCATCGTCAATACCGTTGTCAAAGTCATCGGGGTTGATGTCGTCAGCTCTCTTAAGACGGGGCACGCTTATGGTGTGGGGTCCTACACCGTGAACCGCCTCAAGATGCTCTGCGTGCATGATAAGACCTGCGAACTCATATTTATAAAGTTCAAGTCCGAAAAGTACACCGAGTCCAACGTCATCAATGCCACCCTCCATTGCTCTGTCCATAGCCTCGGTGTGATAAGCGTAGTTGTGCTTGGGGCCTGTGGGATGAAGCTGCTCATAGCTTTCCTTATGATAGGTTTCCTGGAACAGAATATATGTACCGATGCCTGCATCGTGAAGCTTTTTGTAGTTTTCAACAGTGGTTGCGGCGATGTTTACGTTAACTCTGCGGATGTCGCCGTTTTTGTGATGCACCGAGTAAATAGTATTGATACATTCAAGGATATACTCGATAGGGTTATTAACGGGGTCTTCGCCTGCTTCAATAGCAAGACGCTTGTGTCCCATATCCTGAAGTGCGATAACCTCTGCCTTTACCTCCTCCTGAGTGAGTTTTTTACGCGGAATGGTCTTGTTCTTGAGGTGGTACGGACAATAAACGCAGCCGTTTACGCAATAGTTGGAGAGATAAAGCGGTGCAAAAATAACGATACGGTTGCCGTAAAATGCAAGCTTTATTTCCTCTGCTATTTCATAGATACGCTTGATTTTTTCGGGATTTTCGCAAGCAAGCAGTACGGATGCTTCACGGTGCGAAAGTCCTGCACAGTGCCAGCCGTCCTCGGTTTTGCGGGGTCTTGCCTTTTCTAAAATCTCGTCGATAAGTTCATAATTATCCTTGTTTGCCTCGGCGTATTCAAGCGTTGCACGTATTTCCTCATCGCTGATAAACTCTTCGGCTTTAAGGGATTTCGGATTGTATTTAGCCATGGTGTGGCTCCTTTCTATGATAGATATTAGTTTTCTTCAAGTAATGCTTTTACCGTGTAGCTCTGAAGCGTTGGCATATCAGGTTCGCTTTCACGTGCCTTTTCGGTAAAAAGTTTTGCAATTGCCACGGCATCTCCGATAGCGGCATTTTCCTTTACAAAAGCAGTTATACGCTTATAAACGGTTGATGCTGTGTCAAGATAATTTATAATTTCACCGCCCGTTGCCACGGCTCCAAGCGGATAGTATTCGTGAGATGCAACAAGCATATTGAGTTTCATTTTGGAAATACGTTCAAGAGTTTTTCTGTACTCGGCAGGATGCCCTACTCCGCAGCCGTACTTTGTAATTCCGCAAAGCTGAACCGCATCGCCTGCGATAAGTGTGCCGCTTTTTTCTTCAAGCAGTCCTACACAGTCGAGCGAATGTCCTTTAAGTGAAAGCACCTTTATACCGCAAAGGCTGTCGCCATCAACTATAAGCTTAACGTTTTCCTCACCGTAAAGCTCGCACGCCCTTTTTGATGCCGCCGCAACCTTTGCATTTTGCAGACTCGGCAGCAAAAAGCGTATTCCGCCGCCGTGGTCGCCGTGCAGGTGCGTGCAAACAAGATATTTGATTCTGTCAAGCGACGTGCATTTTTCAAGTGCAGGAATAATCACATTTTCTGCATCCGCCTTGCCTGCCGCTGCATCGACAAGTATGTCACCGCTTTCGGTTTTTATCAGAAAAACAGCGGTGTATATATTCTCAAACGGAACCTTCAATCTGAAAATTTCGTCCGTCATTCTTTCAAATTCAAGCATATTAGTGTTACCTCTTAACATCGCCACGGCTGATAACCACGTTGGCACCGATAGCATTCATTCGCTTTTCAAGCGTTGCCTTTGCCTCTGCGCCCTCTGCCCCGTCGGAAAGCTTGTTGTTGTAAAGCATGTATTTTTTTCTCACCGATTTAGGAGAAAGATTTGGCATTACCACGTTTGCACCCGACATGATACCTCTTTCTCTGCCGTCATCGGAAAGTGTGCCAAGTGCCGTTGTGGCAGGCAAAAGCACCTTGGGGTGAATAAGCCTTATCATGCTCAGCAAAAGGCAGGTTAAATCGGCACTTCCCGCCGCAAAGTCACGAAAAGGAGTGTCGCTATGCGGAATAAACGGGCCGATGCCGCACATATCCGGCTTGAATTTTTCAATAAACACAAGCTCGTCAGCAAGCATTTCGTCGGTCTGATATGGTGAACCAACCATAAAGCCGCAGCCCACCTGATAGCCTATTTCCTTTAAGTTTTTCAGGCACTCCATACGGTTTTCCCATGTGAGTTCCTTGGGGTGGAGCATTGCGTAATGCTCTTTGGTAGCAGTTTCGTGTCGGAGCAGATAGCGGTCGGCACCTGCAGCGTACAAACGCTTGTAGCTTTCAAGGCTGCGCTCACCGAGTGAAAGCGTTACCGCACAGTCGGGATAACTCTGTTTGATTTTTGAAACTATGCTTACAAGGCGGTCGTCGCTATAATACATATCCTCGCCGCCCTGCAAAACAAACGTGCGAAAACCAAGTGCATATCCCTCTTTGCAGCACTCAAGAATATCCTCCTCGGTAAGACGGTAGCGGTCGCATTTTGCATTGCTTGCACGGATGCCGCAGTAGTAGCAATCATTTTTGCAGATGTTGCTGATTTCAATAAGCCCTCGTATATACACATCCTTGCCGTAATGCTTTTCCTTTTCGGCTACGGCAAGCTTTGCAAGATATGCAGCATCGGAGACGGTTGCATTTCGTATTATTTCAAGATACTCGCCCTTATTCAGCCTATGGTTTACGGCGAGCTTGTCTATCAGCCTACGCATTGGCACCAACGCTCGAAAACGCAGTTTTTACACTTGCACCGCAAAGCTTGCCGATTTTGCCTGCAAGCGAAGAAATCATATCCTGCGGTGCGTCGATCGCAATACTGATAATATTGATATTCTTTTGGCGGTACGGTATGCCCATACGTCCTATGATGTACTGACCGTATTCGTGAAGCAACGTGTTTATTGCCTCAACGCACCCATCATTCTCAACTATAATGCTCATTACGGCTACTCTTGTTTCCATATTCTCTCCTTGTATACAAAAAGCCACGCCCAAAAAGGCGTGGCAAAAAAACCGTTTGTCAACGCCTTTCACGCAGAATATATCTTTGTGTCAGGGGTTCATAAGTATTATATAACAGTTTGAAAAGATTGTCAATAAAATAACAATATTTTGTTTTTTTTTATTTTTTTGTAGCGGTTCTCACAAGGCTGCGAACCTTTCTCATAGGAATATTCTTTGAAATATCCACGTGTATAATGCTGCTGTCTGCATCAATAGCATCAGGGAAATCATTGAGATACATCGTTTTTACATCATCGCCGATGTTGGACTCCAATATATCCACAAAAAGACTGTTGGCTGTTTTACGCACGGTAAAGAGAGCCTTTTTACCCTCCGTGATTGTTGCGTTATTACCGTGCTTTGCAACGCCCAATGCGAAATCCGCCGAGCACATTACGCCGTCAACCTCCACGTCAACACCGGCACCACGCATAGCAAGCAACAAATCAGAAGCATCTACTTCTCTCACCGAACCGTCCTCAGAGGAAAGCTTGATCTTACGTGAATCCTTGTCCGCATCCTCTTTTTCCTTGCCTATCATCGCTACAAGACATTCCTCAAGAACCTCATCAAAGGTAACAACATCGCTGATGTTGCCTATCCATTTAAGAGTCTGAACCAGAAGGTTAAGTGCAATTCCCACAACAAAGCCGAGTCCCATGCCTTTAAGCTCAACGAAGCCGAAGTCGATTTCGATGCCGCTGACGCCCGAAATAAGAACCGCTGCTGTGATTATCTGGTTTGAAATCTTTTTATAGTTTACACGCTGGTCAACGAGAAGCTGAATACCGGGGGCAGAAATTATACCGAACAAGAACATCTCCATACCGCCGATAACAGGCTGCGGAATACCGAACAGGAAAGACTGTAGTGCTCCTGAAAATGAGAACAGCATTGCAAAAACTGCCGCAATAATGTACGGGAAGCAGGAGTAAGGATTTGTAATTCTCATTACAACGTCGTCAGGGTCCTTCTTTTGCTCGGTATGATGTATACCCATAACCGCAATATTCTCTGCGTATATAGTTGTAGGAACAGAACCTATAAGAGTTGCCGCTATGGTTGAAAAGCCATGCGAACGAAGTCCTACGTTGAGCTTGTCCATCGAGCCCTTATGGAAAATACCGAGTGCATGTCCGCCGCCATCGGTCATCTGATTAATAACGGTAACTCTGCCGATGTTCTCGGTGAAGACAACGAACGTCGAGGGGATTACCGCCACAAAAATACCTGCAATGTTTTCAGGGAAAGTAAATCTTGGCAGTCTGAAATGGGGCACGGTAACAGAAAGAAGTCCCGAACTGATGATACCTTCCTCGGGCACACCGTTGATAACAAGATATACGATATATCCTGCAAACATACCCACAACAATAGCCGCATTCTTAAGCGCCTTGTGCTTGATAAGTGATGCAAGGATAATAACCGCAAGCGTTGTCAATGAAACGATAGCGGCATCGGGATTGACAAGTCCCTTTACCATATCAAAGCCCGAATCGGTAAGTGCATTATCCGAAAGTTCAAGACCGATAAGCGAAATGGCAGGACCTACTACCGCCGCAGGCAGTATAAACGAAAAGAATCTGTCCACTTTAGGAACCTTATACAGCGCTGACAAAAACAGAAGTATCGCACCGCTGAAAAGATATGCCCAGCATACGTATGAATATGCCATATCAGGCGTTACGGCATCCGAAGCAAAGCTGTCGATAAGGTATATCGTAAGTCCGATATATGCAAAACTTGAGCCGAGATATGCCGGAATCTTTCCTTTAGAAAAGATTGTAAAAACGATAGTTCCGAGTCCGCTTGCAAAAAGTGCAAGAGAAACGTCGATTACAGTTCCGCCAACCGACTTGTTTACTGTAAGCGGTACAAGAATGGTTGCAGGTACCATCGCAAGAAAATGCTCAAGACCGAGCGAAATCATACCGCTGTTGCCGAACAACCATTTGAGTCTTCGCATTAATGTATCCATTTTGTCCTTGAATTGACTTTTTTTCATAAATACACCCTCATATAAACTTATTTGAGTATTCCGCTTTGCTTAACTGCCATGATTGCTTCTTTGATTTTTTCGGGAGGAAGCGTCAGTGCAAAACGCACGTATCCCTCGCCCAAAGGTCCGAAGCTGATACCGGGAGTGCAAAGCACGCCGCACTCCTCAACAAGCTTCATGCAAAACGCCATACTGTCGGTATATCCGCACGGAAGCGGTGCCCATACGAACATGCTTCCGTGACTATCAGGTACGTCCCAACCGATTTCACGAAGACCGCCGCAAAGAACGTTTCTGCGTTCCTCGTAGAGCTTACATTGCTCCTTAACCGAGTCAAGCGGGCCTGTGAGCGCCGCAATAGCCGCATACTGAAGCGGCAAGAACATGCCGAAATCTATCTGCGAGCGAAGCTTGCGGAATGCCGCAACAACGTCACTTCTTCCTACTAAAAAGCTGATTCGTCCGCCCGTTACGTTAAAGCTCTTGGAAAGGCTGAAAAACTCAACGCCTACGTCCATCGCCCCATCGGTATTGAAGAAGCTATTGCCTTTTGCACCGTCAAAAATGATATCGCTGTATGCATTATCGTGAATAATGAGAATGTCGTATTTCTTTGCGAAAGCAACAATTTCTTCATAAAGTTTTGGACTTCCGACACTGCCTACGGGATTTGCGGGAAGCGAAACTATCATATACTTTGCTTTTTTTGCGACCTCTTCGGGGATATCCGAAACGTTCGGCAAAAATCCGTTTTCACGGTTCATTGGATAGTAATAAGGCTCAGCACCTGCCATTTTGGCACCTGCAATAAATACAGGATAACAAGGAGTTGGCAAAAGTACGGTATCACCCTCGTTGCAAAGCACCATACCGATGTGTCCCATACCCTCCTGACTGCCCGAACAGCTTGCTACCTGCTCCGGTGTAATTGTCACGCCAAAACGGGATTTATAGTAATTGCAAACCGCATCAAGCATCTCGGGGATATCACGCAGACTGTATTTCCAGTTTTGCGAGTCCATTGCCGCCTCTGCAACCGCACGGCGGATGTGCAAGGGCGTTTCAAAATCGGGCGTGCCGATGCTTAAATTGTAAATTTTTTTGCCGGCTGCCTCAAGCTCTACCTTTTTTACATTAAGTTCGGCAAAGATCTCTTCGCCGAAACGTGACATTCGCTTTGAAAATTCCATATTTTTCTCCATTGGTTTAAAGTATGCTGCAAACCGCTATACCGAGTACAGCGGAAATAAGTATTATGGCTACTGCCGAAAGCTTCTTTTTAAAGACGTATTTGCTGACGGTAAATATCACAGTAAGCAACGCAAACACAAGCGTTGAATGTAAATCAAAACTGAACTCGCTCAGCGAAACGTAACCAACCGCTTTTGCAAGCAGTGACACGCCGGTAAACAGAATAAGTGCGATAATAACCGGCTTTACTCCACTTAAAAAAGCCTTGAAATACTTGTTTTCGTTGAAGTTTTTCAAAACCGAAGCGATAAGCAGAATTATTATAAACGAGGGGAGCACCACGCCAAGCGTTGCGCATATACTGCCACAGATGCCGCCCTGTACAGAGCCGATGTAGGTTGCCATGTTTACGGCAATAGGTCCGGGGGTTGACTCGCATACACCGATAAAATCATAAAACTGCGACTCGGCGAGCCAGGCGTGTTTAAGCACGGTTTCCTCAATCAACGGTATCATTCCGAATGCACCGCCGAAACAGAAAAGTCCTATCTTGAAAAATTCTAAAAAGAGGGTTAAATATATCATTTCTTCCCCTCCCTCTTGCACGGCAACGAATAAGCCGCAATGCCGACAGCTCCGCCTATCATAATCAAATAGATAGAACCGAAATCAATGCAAAGAAGCTCAAGTACGGCGAGAATAATGAACACGGCAGCAAAAGTCGCACGGGGGAACAGCTTTTTTTCAAGTTTTTTAAGCATATCAACGCCTGCCTTGATAATCAGAAACGCAACCGCACTCTTTATGCCGACAAAGGCATATCCAACGTACTTGTTCTGCAAAAACGCATCAAAAAACAGGGATATTATATAAATGATAACAAGCGACGGAATCACCACGCCTGCCGTTGCACATGCACTGCCAAGCACACCCTTTTTCTTATAACCTACATATGTTGCAAGGTTTATTGCAATAGGTCCGGGGGTTGACTCGGCTATAGCAATTACCGAAAGAAGTTCGTCCTCGGTAAGCCATTTTTTCTTTTCGACCACAACTTCACGGATATTGGCTATCATGGCATATCCGCCGCCAAAAGTGAAAAGACCGATTTTCAAAAAGGTTATAAAAAGTGAGAATAACATTTTCTTCTCCTATTGATAGATAATAACATATTACCACATTTTTCGCGACAATACAACAAAAAGTAAAGGTATAATTTTATTTATAAAGATATTTTCACATCGGCTTGCTTTTTTGACGTTTCTCCATGTTACGCCAGTTTATAAAACCGTACAAATCGTTGAAAAGGAATGCAACAAAGCACACTATCACCGAAACGTAACGGAGATTTTCCATGCTTGCTAAAATCCACAGCACTATCAGAACAGCATCGTTCAAAGCATATACAAAAGCAAAATACGGGCTTCGCCTGAACGTGAGATATGCCGCAGCAAAGCTTGTAGCAACAGAAACGGTACTCGGCACTAAATTAGCAGTGTTAAAATACCTAAGAACAAAGTAAAACAGCACGGTAACCGCCGCAGTAACCGAAAACATAAACAAGCACTCTTTTTTGCCAATGGCATTTACCCTGACCTCTGCCCTGTTGCCGTTAAAAGGATTTCTAAGCCATGTTACAAGTGAAAAAATCGCCATCGGCACCGTCATGCCAAGATAGGTGATCATCTCCCCGTAATACGTAAACGAATATGATATTATTCCGTACAGCATACCGAAAACTATCATTAAAACCTGACCTATCGGGTTGCCCTTTGCACAGAATATAAGTGACGTAACTCCGACAAGCGATGCTGCAAGTGTGAGATAATTCTCCCTGTCGAAAGTGAGAAACGAAAACACAATTAGCATTACCGAACAGCACCAGAGTGCAATTTCAAACTTTGTAAAATACCCTTTAAATTCTTTCATACTTTTCTCCAAAAAAGCATTCGCATGCACATCTTCTAAGACCTAACGATGTGCAAACGAATGCTTTTAACATTCTACTACTCGGTAGCAGTTTTATATTGTTTTATTTAGTGTGAGAAGCAGCCTTGCCGCAAACAAAAGTGCAATTATCCATGAGCTGCCCTTTATCTTTTCTCATTTGAGGTGGACATAGATTAGATTAGATTATACCATAATAATCGGAAAATTTCTACATTTTTTTACAAAATGAATTTTATTATACGAATATATGTTAATACTTATGCAAAGAAAGAAGGCGCCGCATTTATGCAACGCCCCTAAAACTACATATTCTTTTTCTTTATATCACGGCTGACGCCTGATAAAAGTATGACAGCAAGCACTGCTGCAAGCACCGATGTGCCAAGCATATTCAACCATATTCCGTCAAGCCCCATACCAAAAAGTAATCCGAGTACAATAACCGGGAATACAAACGCTACTGCCACCGCAAGCGCCGTTGCCTGAACCGGCTTTTCAATAGCTGTGAGGAAGCTCTGTGAAGCGATTGTAATCCAACGGAACAGGTACGCAAAGCCAAACAGTTTCATTGCATGAACCGAAAGTTCCACAAGTCTTGCATCCTCTGCATCTGCAAAAATGGAAACAACGGGCTTTGCAAAGAAAAACATTATCGCCGTTGTCACAACGCCTACGGCACAAGTTCCGACAAATACGCATTTTGCAATCTTTTTTACTCTATCATACTTTTCCGCACCGTAGTTATACCCTATAGCCGGTGCCATCGAGTCGCTCATGCCGTAAAGGAGCGGTTGTCCCATATCGCTCGCATACATCAGTATGGCATATGCCGCAACCGCAGTTGTTCCACCGCCCTCACCAAAAACTCCGGTACCGAGTGCCATAAGAGAAACATTCATAAGTACAGCAGTAATACGTCCGGCTATATTACTCAAAAACACCGGAGAACCGCATGCGGTGATTTCCTTAATCATTGCCTTGCTGAATCTCGGCTTTGTAAATTGCAATAGCGTCTTTTTCCTTAAAAAAGGTATTACAGACACGACAGAGCAAGTGCTCATTGCAATACATGCCGCAAGCGCCGACCCTACAACATCCATATCAAATACCAGAATAAATAACGCAAGAAGACCAATCGTTACAAAATTCAGGCCTACATTTATTATCATGCTTGTTTTGATATATCCGCTGATGCGCAGATAGTTGTCCATTGCAAAGAATACGGTAGTAAGCGGACTGCAAATGGCGTAGGTGCGCAGATATCTCACCGATGTATCAAGCAACTCATCATCTGCACCCATCAAACGTGTCAATGGCTCGGCAGCAAGGAACATCACACTTCCCATAATCACCGAAGCGACAAAAATCATAATAATTGAGCACGAAAACAAATTATTTGCGGTTTTATGTTCTCCCCTGCCGAGTGCGATGGATATAGGTGCAGATGAACCTACACCTATCATATCCGAAATAGAAAAATTCACAAAAACAAGAGGAAGTGCGATGTTTACCGCAGCGAAAGCACCCTCGCCGAGCGCATGACCAATGAAAGCACCTTCGACAATACTGTATATCGACATCGTAAACATGCTGACCATTCCCGGCAAAGCTAAAATAAAAAACAGCTTCCACGGTCTTACAGTAGCATACATAACCTCGGCTTTCATCTTCATTTTACTTTTCTTCCTCCGCATACCAGTCAGCAATGTATGCCGCAACGCTTGGAATAAGCGACTGAATACTTTTACCCGAGGTATTGATACAAAGCTCATATCCCGATGCTTCGCCCCACTTTTTGTCGGTGAACATTTTTCTGTAAGAAGCGCGACGTTTGTCTATCTCGCGGCATTTCCGAAGCACTTCTTTGTCGGACATATCCACGTCTGACTCTACTCTCGCTTTACATCTGTCAAGTTTGGATTTTTCATCGGCACATACGAAAATGCGGAAAGGATTGTAGTCAGCGAGTATAATGTCTGCAGCTCTGCCGATAATCACACAGTCACCCTCTGTGGCAAGCTTTTTAATAAGCTCATGCTCGGTCAGCATAACCTGCATGCTCTGATGCACCGCATAGGTTGGTCTTGAGAAGCCCCTTGCAATAGTAGTGGGATAAAACAACCTCATATCTCTTTCTGTTATGTTGGCAACATAAGTTTTGTCAAGGTTTTCTTTTTCGGCAACCATCTCAATGATTTGTTGGTCATAGCATGGGATTCCCAATGCATCCGCAAGCCTTTTTCCTATTTCTCTGCCGCCACTGCCAAACTCACGGCTGATAGTTATAATCTTCATATCAAACTCCATATGTACGATTTTTGTGTTATTATACCATCTTGCACATTAAAAGTCAAACAAACAAAAGCACCGGACATAAATGTCCGGTGCTTTTTATCAGCTGAAAAGATTGATAAGTTGTGAATCAAGCTCGCCAAGACTTGCTCCGTTTTTGTTAAGCACCTCGGGAATACTTGTCATAACGATGTCTGTTGCATCAAAATCAACAACACAAAGTAAAGGTTTTTCGTATCTCATTATTTCGCTTCTCCTAACCACTTAAGGCTTTCGTTTACACAGAATGTGCATATCTCACCGATTATAGTTTCACCGTTTACAACGACGTAAGGCAGTGCAAGAACCTTGCTTGCAAAGTTTTCTGCAGGGATATTGCCGATAACAAGATTGATTTTGCCGTCATTGTCTTTAAGAAGCTGTACGTCTGTACTTATAACATTGGCCTTTTCAACCTTGCCCTCGTTGTAAACGTAGAAGCCGAAGCTTTCGATTTCGATTTCATCAAAGTTCTCAATCTCTGCATTGAACGAGATTGCACCGACCTTGCTTTCAGCTTCTGCACTTTCTGCATAGTAACCTGCGTCAGCAGAAACTGCCGACTCAAGTTCTACTGCAACGTAGCACTCGGCATTTGCAGTTGTAACTGCAAGTGCCCCACTGTCATTGTAAGCCTCGGGAACTGTTACCTCAAAAGCGTACTCAGCCATTGCACTCTCTACCTCGTAAGTAAGAGTTACAGAGCCTGACAAGGTATCAGCCACGCCGGAATTGCTAATAACCGACATTCTGTATGGGCTCTTATACTCGGTTGCACCCATAAATGCAAATCCGCTGTCTTCGCTTATATCGGAAACAACATCTATAAGTGTTGCACCTGCTGGAGCTTTAACCTCAAAGCCGAGAGCCAGCACGCTTTCGCTTGCGGAAATATCAAATGTAAGCGAAAGTGTTTTGTTATCGTTAACCGCAGAAACGGGAAGCACCGAAACGCTGTGAGCAAGTGTTTCGGATTCTTCCGAACAACCGTCGCACACGTACATATACTCGTTTGCAACGAGTTTCCATGTATATGAAGTGTGAACGGTGCCATCAAGAGGAAGTTCAACCGTTCCGAGTTCTGCAAAGCAAATCGCACAGAACTCTTCCGCACTGCCCTTTACCGAGCAAGTGGATGCGGTAACGGTGCGGTATTCATGACTTGCGTGTGTACATGTATAGAATGCAGCGAGTTCAGGCTCATTTTTATTCACCCATGCACCGTAAACGTTAAGCAATGAGAATTCAGCTACACTATAAGGTGTGCCGCTGTTTGCATCGCTCATGCCAAGACCGTCTTTATAGAAGTTGTTTGACGTGTTCTTTGCAGCAGGATAACCTGTTATTGCGCGAACGTAGGTTTTGTTAGTGGCAGCACTTGTGGGAGCTACTGTGTTATAGCAGTTTTCGATACTTCCGTAGGTGTAAGTTCTGCCGCAGATACCGCCGATATATGCAAGAGTAGGTGCAACCGTAGCAGTTGTAACAAGACCTGTATTCAGGCAGTTGCGAACACCGCCGACATTCCAGATAATACCTACGATACCGCCTGCATCACTCTGCTTTGTATCAATTGCGTTTATCGTACCGCTATTCCAACAATTAGCGATTACGGACTTAGGCTCAGCAGTATTAACCGAATCCGTTCCCTTCATATATCCTACGATACCGCCGATATATTCAAGACCTGTAACCGTACATTTATTGTGACATTTCTCGATAGTTACCGCACCGGTACCCGCATATGCAACTATACCGCCGCTATAGTAACCGCTTGCCTCAACATTACCGCTTACGGTGAGGTTTTTGACGGTTGCATCGCTTATATATCCGAACAAAGCAACGTATTTCTCGCCGGAAAGACTTATATTGCTTATCTCATAGCCTGCACCGTCAAACGTGCCGCTGAAAGGAGTGTCGGCAGAGCCAATAGGCTTCTGAGAAAGTCCGTTTGTTGCTTCCGAGAGGTCAATGTTTGCGGCGAGTGTATAATCTGCGTTCCAAAGACTCGGATAGTTCATAAGAGTGAGAAGCTCGTCTGCAGTTTCGATGTTAGAATCAAGAGTTACATCAGGAACTTCGGGTTCGTCGGGCTCATCGGGAACATCCGGAACATCAGGTTCTTCGGGTGCTACATAGAAATATGCGAGGTAAGGATCTTCTGCATTTACCCAAAGACCGTTTGCATTGAGCATATCAAAATATGTCGAATCATACACAGAGCCATAGTTTTTGTCGCTCATACCAAGCCCGTCTTTAAAAAAGTTATTTGCACCGTTTTTAACATTTGGGCGGCCTACGATTGCTCTTACATAAGTGGTTGCGGTTGAGGGTGTTACGGGAGCAACTGTGTTATAGCAGTTTGTAACTCTGCCGTATGAACCTGTTTTTCCACATATACCGCCAATATACGGCTTATCAAGCGAAACATTCGCAGTTGTAACAAGTCCGATATTCAAGCAGTCGCTGACATTGCCTACAGCATATATCGAACCTGCAATACCGCCTGCGTCACTCTGTACTGTGTCAAGACAGGTAATAGTACCACTGTTCATACACTCGGTAATATTCATAAGCGGTGTAGTTGTGCTTTTATCCGTGCCGTATGCATAGCCGCAGATACCGCCAACGTATTCTTTTGCACTGCTTACATTACATTTGTTATGGCATCTTGAAATATTCACAGCATCTCTTGCATAAGCAACGAGACCGCCTGAATAATATCCGTCTGCACTGACAGTTCCGCTTATGGTAAGGTTTTTGATTGTGCCGCCGTTAACGTATCCGAAAAGTGCAACATACTGGTCACCTGAAATGTTGATATTGCTTATCTCATAGCCTGCACCGTCAAACGTGCCGCTGAAAGGAGCATCGGTGGAACCGATAGGAGCCTGCTTAAGTCCGTTTGTTGCTTTTGAAAGGTCGATATCTGCGGTGAGTGTATAATCCCCTGC
Organism: Eubacteriales bacterium; assembly: GCA_045538895.1. Lineage (GTDB taxonomy): Bacteria > Bacillota > Clostridia > Oscillospirales > CAG-272 > UMGS902. Next base: position 27,902 of record JAZQEH010000020.1, on the reverse strand, counting down.
CCACATCGACTCTGTGTTCATAAGTGTGAGAAGCTCATCTGCATTGGAGATTGTTGCGGCAAACGCAGAAACGGTAAACAATACAAGAAATACCGTTAAACATATAAACTTTTTCATTGTTTTCTTCCCTCCTTATTGAACTGTAAGCTTGATGATATTAACAACTTCAGCAAGAGTAAGCTTGCCGTCGCCATCTATATCCGCATTTGTATTTGCACTGCGATTTACCCATGCTTTGAGTGCCGCAAGTGCGTCAGCAACCGTTATGGCACCGTCACCGTCCATATCACCGCTACGCTCGCCTACTATCATTGTATACTGATTCTTCGACGTATAGTAATACTGATTTCTAATAGTTGAATAGCAATCAGCGGTCACGATGTTTCCGTCCTCGTTGAAGTAAAGCATTGTAATCATGCCTGTGGGAGTATCAACGTCAATGCCCTGAGGATTTACAAGCATCTGTGTAACAACGTTGCCGTGATCGCCTACAGCCTTTGTTGCACGGATTTCGTCAGAGTCGATATGACCGGAGAGTACAAGCACGATGTTTTCATACTTGCGAACATACTTTTCCCAGATATCGTCGCCGTTGTTATAACCAAAGCCAAGAGTTGGAAATGTTGAAACGGGGTTTACAGGGTCGGTATCATCAGTGGTTGTTCCGTCATCAGCCATGTAACTGTGAGTTACAACAATAACCTTGTGATTAGGATGTGCCGCAGTAACCTCGCCTGCCCATGCAAGCACGCTATCATCCGGACCGTAATCGAGAGTAATAATAAGATAATCGGTGTTACCGAGTTTTACGGTCTTATAAATATTTTCAAGGTCGGTATCATTATAGCGTCCTGCGATATCCGATGTATATCCCTCGTAATTCATGCCTGTGGTTGCACTGTAGGGACGGTCATGGTTTCCTCTGCATGCCGCAAGCGGAATCTTGCCGGCAAGACGCTTAAACTGGCTTTGAACAAGGTTCCACTCGCTGATTCTGTCTCTTGTGTCGGTTATATCACCAAGTGCAATTGCATAACCGATTTTCTTTGAATCTTTATTGGCAAGAATCCAATCGTAAATATAGTGAAGCTTATTGGGATAATTGTTTACAATTATCTGCTGGTCGCCGATAAGTACCATTGAGTATGCATACTCATCAGGCTCACCCGATGCATCGTCATACCACATAGGGTCATACACCATATCATAGTTGCCTGCAAGGTCGGGAACTTCATCTCCGAAAGCCTTTCCCTCAAGGTCATAGTGAGCCATGATGTTTGCATCGGTTAAATCAACCGCTACCATATCCGCCTTTATCTCATCAGCGGTACGTGCATCGGAATAAAGGGTTACACTCGAAAGTTCTCCCTTAAAATATCCGGAGTTGCCGGGGGTGGGACCGCCGCCGAGTACAGCTTTTACAGGAGATACCGTGGGGACAAAAGAAGTTGTCTTCGTTCCGGCAAGTTCGCCGTTAATGTAGCAACTAATAGTGCCGTTTTCAAAATCGCAGGCAACGGCAATATGCGTCCACTCGTTTGCCGCAATCACCGCATTGGCAAATGAATACGTCTTATGTGCAGCAACACCGTTCGGAACCTTATCGAGGAATTTCAATATGGGATAATTCTCGGCAGATATTGAAAGTCTTGCCGAATGGAAAGTGCTTGAATTGATGCTGCTTATAACACAGTATCCGTCTTCATAGTTTTCTGCGGGGAGTTTAACCCATGCCTCATAGGTTGCCGCTACTTCGGCGTAGGGTTCCTCGGCTCTGTAAATACCGTAGTTTTTAAAGGTCATGCCGTTTTCCGCTGCGAATGCAGTAGTAACCAACACTGCGGCAAGTACAAAAATGAGTAAAATGCCAACTGATTTTTTCATTAGTTTTTCTCCTTTTTATAGTTATTAAATTTATTTATCATATCTCTGCCAACCTTTTCGGCAAGGGCAAGTGCTTCGGGAATTGCACTGTCGGGAAGTTTGGCTATGTAAAGCGGAACTTCCATATTCATGTTGCCATCATATCCACCGTTTGCAAGAGCCTCTAAAATATTATCCCACTTTAACGTTCCCGTATATGGAAGTTGATGCAAATCCCTTTTTCCGTCATTATCATGAAGATGCAGAGCCTTAAGAAATTTAAAATCTGCTTCTTTCAAAAAATCTTCAGGTGGAATACCGACAACCGCTGAATGCCCCGTGTCAAAGCACAGAACAAAATCCTCGTCATCTATTCCACGAAGCAATCGGTTCATTTTTTCGGGATTCTGTGCCGCACGGAAAAGGTTCTCGGTAGCAATTTTTATACCGCACTCCTTTGCATACGGCAAAAGAGTTAGGTAGTATTCAATAAGGTCACCAACCTCATCAGTATAATCTTCATGTCTGAACGGATGCACTACAACGTATTTTGCACCTATCGCCGCCGAAACTTTTATGGTGCTGACAATATCACGGTAGTGAGGGTTATCGAGAGTGTATTTCTCATTCTCGAGCAATTTAAACGGTGCGTGGGTTTGATGGCATACGAGCCCCGTTTTTTTCATGGCATCATTAACTTCTTCTGCCATTTTTGCAAGTTCTTCATCGTTAGGATACTCTATTCCTTTCTCATTGGAAAAAGAAAAATCAAACGCATCAAATCCCGCTTCTTTTAACAATTCTAACGTTTTATTTATTCCAAACCGCCACCTGAGGCGTGTTGTGTCCATAGATAATAGCATAAAAATCACCTTGAAATATTATTTCATTTTAATTTTATTAAAAAAGCACTTGAATGTCAACTGCATGATAGTGTATAATAGCATAAACTACAAGTTATAGTGAGGGCATATGGAACTTTTACAACTTAAATATTTTCGCGATGCGGCAAAACTTGAAAATTTTTCAAAGGTGGCAGAAAAATATTTTGTTGCACAACCTGCAGTCAGCCATGCAATATCAAAACTTGAAGAAGAACTCGGAGTTAAACTTTTCACACGAAGCGGAAACAAAATTGTGTTAAACGACTACGGAATGGCATTTTATGAGGACGTTGAAATTGCACTCAGAAGTCTTGAGCGAGGAAAGAACACTATATTAAATCTTAAAGAAAACACCGTCAGTATACAGATGCAGGAAGGTTCGTTTGTTCTTATACCGATGGTAAGCCAATTTAAAAAGCAATATCCGAACATAAAAATAATATTTAAAGAAAAAGATCAAGCTGACCTTTTTATCAGATCTCGTCCTTTTGAAGATGAAAACAAATACGTCGCAACCCCTCTTTTTACAGAAAGAATTTTGGTTGCCATGCCTTGTGACAGTCCGCTTGCAAAAAAAGAGGCCGTTTCTGTTGAAGATATACGCAATCAACCTATAATCGGATTACTTCACGGCTTTAAAATGTACCGTCAAATGAATGCTTATTTTGAATTAAATGACTACGTCCCGAACATTGTAGTTTCAAGTTCAAACAGTACAACCATTGCAGAATACGTAAGAAACGGATTTGGCATATCATTTTTCCCCGAGTTTTCTTGGTCGGGAGTTTCGGGAGAAGGAATAGTGGCTCGTCCGTTTGCCGATTTTGACTGTCACCGCACAATATACGCCTTTAATATAAAAGACGTGCAGTTAAGCGATGCCGCCAAGTCTTTTGTTGAATTCGGGCAAGAATATTTCCGAAAAAGCGGAAATCATCCAAGCCAGTTTGAAACTCAGGCACATGAAAATTAAAACGGCGATATTCGATATGCAGCCGAGTTGAAACAAATCAGCACTTGCAAAAGCAAGTTCTGATTTGTTTTATTTTACAAGCGTAGCCGTATCGGTTGCTCTGTCCCATGCAATATTCTCATTGCCTTTGTCCAATACAAGCTTATAGTGAGCATCACGGTCGGACATAGATACAACCTTAAAACTGCCGTCAGTCAAGTATTACTTTGGGCCAAAAAGTTGTGGCATAATAGCTCGCTCCTGTAAGTGTGTCACGTATAATGCCTCTGCCGTCTACGTTTACAAGCTCAGGTCTTACAAGATATTCTTTTGCATCGGCAATACCAAGAACGTCTTTGGGAACTGTGATTTCAATTACGCAGCCCTCGTCCTCATCTTTGTTATTGTCCACGGTGCCTACTGTCTTAACAACTGCCTTTACATCGGCATTTACCTTGGCTGTAGCTCCATTTACAAAAGAGGTTATCTTTACGTTGCCGTTCATATCTACTGCAACAGTATAATAAGACGCCTTTCCTACACCGATGTTTACGGCAACCGCATCACCCGATGTAACATAATTGTCCAAGCGGTTGATGAGAAAATGCAGATTTTCTGTATCGTGGGCGGTCTGAAGTGTAATTTGTGCCTGCGATTCGCTACCTACAAAAAGTGCATCGGTATTATTCTCCCAATCGGAAATATTACCGTCCGTAGTAACATTGCTCTTCGGAGAATTGATACGGTGGTTAAGATAAGAGTGTTCAAGCTGAATACCGTATTTTTCTTCGTCATACTTTATTTGTACCGCAGTAAGAACTTCATGCGAACTCAAGAGTTCGCTTGATCCCCACATTCCACCTTTGCCTGTCGCCGCAAACCAATGACGGGTAGTAAACTCTGTGCCATTCGGGTCGCCGAGTCGGTAATACTGTCTGCCCGCCCAATGGTATGTAAGATAAACTTCACCCGACGGAAAGCAAGCAAGATAAGGGCCAGCAGCATCGAAAACACTCTGATGGGCGTTTGCAGGACCGTTTTCAAGAAGCCCGAGTTCTTTCCACTGTCCACCCGCTTCACTTACCGCAAATGAAAAATCATAGGTATTATCAAGCTTTTGGACTTCAAGTGCAAGCATGGTTCTTCCGTTGTAAAGCATTGTTGCCGCAGGCATCTGACCGCCAAAATACGGAACGGCATCCTTATACATGGGAGAACCGTCTGCATTGGTTCCATAAGGAATTTTATCGCCTATATACTCGTTGTAAACACGGTATGCCTGATAGTGATTCTTGTCGCCTGCTTCTACCTTAGGTGTCCATGTGTGACCGTTGTCATCGGACCAGATCATCATAGTACAGGTAGAACGCTTATCTCTGTCATAACCGTACATAGAAGTGTAGGCAACAATACTTGTCCAATAGATTTCGATTCTTCCATCAGGACGCTGCCATATATACGGCTCCCAGCCCTGACCTGTATAAATCTTTTTATGCTCGCCCCAGACGATTTCATTCTTTTCGTTAACGGTTCCTCGCACGAGGTACAAACCGTTATGGTCGGATGAAAACGTATATCCCTTGTTAGGACGCAAATAGTACGTACAAAGAACCTCTCCGTTCGAAAGCACAACCGCATCGGGATTTACCGCAACAAGACGGTCGGTTTCGCCGGCATACTCACCCTCGGTATATGTAATAACGCTTGCCTCTGTGTCATTTCTGTAAAGAATCTGAGGCTTCCAGTTTATACAGTCGGTGCTTGTTGCATAATAAATATGTGCACCTGTTTTTCCGTAATGCCATACCATAAGATATAGATCGTCATTTACCTTTTTTACTCTTGGATAATATGCATTACTGAAACGTCCGGAGCCGGTTGAAGGCTGCGTAAGGTCAACCGTTTCTCTGAAGTTTTTTTCAACAGAAGCGGTCCTGTAATCATCCTCGGCATGGCTGCCGCTTGAACTTTCCTTGTTCAGATCCTTGATTGTAAGTACTGTTTCTGCGGCGTTTGCATACGGAATAAGTATTAAAAAAACTAAAAGTAAGCAGATAATTTTTTTCATAAATACCTCCATGACACCGAATTTCATTATCATTATATCAAGAATCCATTATAAAAGCAATTACCAAGCAAAAATTCCCGCTAATTCTGGGATTAGCGGGAATTTTTTGTTTAACGAAGAACGACTTTGATAACACCGATAACGTCTTCGATTGAAAGTCTGGTATCGCCGTTTACGTTAGCTGCGGCAATATCCAATACCGTCGAAGAATTTGTTGTATACCCGAAAACTCTCATTACGTCAAGTAAGGTAAGCACCCCGTCACCGTTTGCATCGCCGTAATTGATTATGGGAGTTTCTGCAAAGATAATCGCATCGGCATTCGGATACGGCATGGTTACAGTGCGTTTATCATAGTCGGGGACTGCATTTTGAACAATGAAGTCACCGTATACGCAATATACATACGGAGCTACGGGAATCTCCTTAAGTACTGCGGTTGTTTCGCAGTGGCTCTGCATTTCAAGGTAGGTAAACGCAGTTTCATTTGCCCTTGCCTGTACCTTTTCATAGCCTGCACCGCTATGTGTTTCAACGTAGTCATAGCGTTGCACCGCAACAACGTCGGAATAGTCACTGCTATCCCCGTTTGCAAAGGTTGCAGAAACCTTGTAGTAGTATTTTGTTCCTACTTTGACGGTGTTGTCGGTGTATGTATTTACAGTACCGGAAGCAAGTTCCTCAAAGCTCTTGCCGTCCGTTGAACGGTAGAATACGTAACCCGTTGCATTTTCTACCGCAGTTGAAGAAAGAATTACATTCTTATCGGTTATCTTCGCTGTCAGTACGGGGACAGCATGCAGCGTAGGCGTAACCGAGTCAACGGCAAGCGGACCGTATACGTATCCGTCGCCAAGAGTTACCCATGCCTGAACTGCATATTCATAAGTAACGCCCGTGGAAACCGTACTGTCAGCATACTCTGTTCCGCTTACCATGCGAGTTACACCGTCCCATGCACTCTCTCCCGATACTCTGCGGAAGATGCGATATTTTGCGGCATCCTTAACCGCATCCCAGATAAGATGAATACTGTGGTCGGTACCGTCAAAATACACGGCAAAGTCTATCGGTGCAACCCTTACCGTAGTAAACGCTTCCGATTTCTCACTTCGGCATACGTCTACGTATGTGCATACATAGTAATAGTATGTTGTATCTGCTTTTGCGGTTTTGTCTACATAGGTAGCAGAGGTCGTTTTAGCTATTTGTGTAAAAGCTTTACCGTCGGTGGAGCGATAGAAGATATATCCGTCTGCATCGGTAGCTGCCGAAGCGGTCATGCTTAAACCGTCTACGGTGTTTTTAACTGTAAGTGTGGGGGCAGAAATAACAGTAGGTGTTATAGTTTTGCTGATTCCCGAGCTGTATATATACTTGTCACCGAGGAGAACCCACGACTGAATTGCGTATACATACGTAACGCCTACTTCGGCAGTGGTATCAACATATTCAGTGGTTGCCGAATATCTTGAAGCACCGTCCCATGCACTCTCGTCTGCTTTTCTGCGGAAAATGCGGTATCTGTCTGCGTTCTTTACCGCTGACCAGCTGAGGTGAACTCCATTATCACTTCCGCTATAATAAATACTACAATCTACCGCAGCCAGTCTTATCGTCTGAACCGGTGCCGAATAATCGCTTCGATTTGAGCCGATATAAGCACAAGCACAATAGTAATATGCGGTATTATCCTTTGCGGCAGTGTCAACGTAAGTAGCCGAGGTGGTAGTTTTGATATGGGACCACGTCTTGCCGTCGGTGGAACGGTAGAAGACGTAGCCGCTTGCCCCTGTAACACCGGATGCGGTAATTTTAGCACCGTCTATAGCATTACTTACTTTAATAGTCGGAGCAGTAACCGTAGTAGGAGTTACAGCCTTGACAATACCCGTGCTGTATATGAATTGGTCGCCGAGAGGAACCCATGACTGAACTGCATATTCATACGCAACACCGAGCTCTGCAGTGGTGTCAGCATATGCAGTGGTTGCCGAATATCTTGAAGCACCGTCCCATGCACTCTCGCCTGCTTTCCTGCGGAAGATGCGGTATCTTGTCGCATTTGTTACAGCACTCCAGCTAAGGTGAACTGCGTTGTCAATTCCGCTATAGTAAACGGTAGCATTAACCGGAGCCAGACGAATGGTGGCAACACTTGCAGATTCGGCACTGTACCTTGTTCCCTCTGCCTGATTATAGGCACGGACACGGTAATAATAGGTTTTGTTTGCAGTGGCAGTAGTATCCACATATGTGGTAGAGGTGGTTTTTCCAAGCTGTGAGAACGTTTTGTTGTCAGTCGAGCGGTAAATTTTATAACCTTCTGCTCCTGTTACAGCAGTGATTGTAATTTTTACACCGTCCTCGGCATTTTTAGCAGTAAACGAGGGGGTGGGGAGAAGCTTTGTGGTGATAGTTACTATATAAGACTCGCTGTAGTCATATCCGTCGTCAATCGGTATCCATGCCTGAACCGCATAGTCATATTTAGTATCGGTTGCAATGGTTTTATCGGTATACGATGTGGTCGCTGTATAACGTGAAGCACCGTCCCATGCACTCTCTCCCGATACTCTGCGGAAGATGCGGTATCTTGTCGCCGCACCCTTTGCCTGCCATGTGAGCTTAACTGCCGTGCCGTCATAGCTTATCGTGGGTGTAACTTCTTTATACTTAATCTTGCTTTCAAGTCCGTTTGTTGACTTGATATAAACTTTACCTGTATTCTTTGATGCACTGTAGGTAACAGAATCTGCCCTTGTGCCCATAGGTGCATATTCGTTGATATTGCCGCTACCCCAACCGTTAACGGTGGCATTGATAGTGCCTGAAACGTAGTTCTGTCCTACTATGCCTGTGCATGTGGCAGAATTATTGCCAACCGTAACTCCGCTTCCTACGGTTGCGTTCATGGTGCCGCTATACGTACCGATAGGTGCGCTTGAAGTGTAACGCTTGTTTCCAAGAGTAAAGTTGCGGTACGTACCGCCGTTTATTTTAACGGTGCAGCTTCTGCTTGACGAAGCAGAGCTTGCGCTATCGTGAATAGCGTTAGAGCTTGCGCTTACATCGGAATATACGTTGAAGCCTGCGTGGAAATCACAAACACCGCTTGTCTTAACGGAGCTTGTAATTTCAAAATTCTTGTAGCAACCGTGAATAGCGAGAGTTTCGCCGGCGGCTTTGATTGTGAGGTTGGTAAACTTTACGTTTGCGCCTGCCTTTAACATGTTGCCGTGTACACTAATAACAGCATTTGAGCCTGAGCCCGCAAACGTAACAGTCTGCGTAGAAACAGGGGTGTGAAGGTTGCCGCTTATGGAAATCGTTCCGCCGACGTATATTGTGCAAGCCTTGTTCGGGTCAAGCAAGCTGTAAGCGTACGAAAGGTCGCTTATCGGTGACGAAGACGTACCCGCACCGCGTGAAGAACCGCTATCGGATACATAAACGACGGTTTTTCTGGCAGTAGAGGGCTTTGTGACTCCGCCGAAGGCAGCCTTGTACAAGGTGTTGCCCATAAAATCAAGACCTGCCGTTGCAGGGTGTAACCGCTCATATACATTTCCGTTGTCGGCTTTGAAAAGCGAATCGTCAAGTCCTTTTGAAAGAGTGAGTCCGTAGAAATCTACAAATACGTATTTGCCTGAGCTTGCCGCGAGGTCCTCAGCCAGTATCTGCTGTGTCGGGCGAAGTACTGCCGCCGCACGTTGCATTTTAGTATCATCTATATTGCAGTAAATTGCATTCGTAACAAACACCTTGTCGGTATCGGGCAGGTTACCCATTGTTTTCAAAAGGTTGGTATAGTTGCTCTTGAACGTAGTAAATGCACCGTTTGTACCGCCGATGGTCGTTGCATCGTTGATACCGATTGCAACAAACACATAGTCGGGAGCCGCCTCATCTCTCACAAGCGGCCATGCGAGCATGTTATTGTAAAAACGCTTTGTGGAAGGGTGAAGTCCCGATGCGGAAACACCGAAGTTGCCAACGATGATCTCTTTGCCCGCAGCCTCGGCATATTTCAAGAACTTTGCAGGATATGACTCGGTAAGACGGTCAACTCCGGCATCGTCAACAGCGTATCCTTCGGTTATCGAGTCGCCGATAAACACAACACGGATAGGGTCGGTGTACGTCTTTGCAGCACCGTTTACAACGTCAAAGCGGATAGGCGTAATACTCTTTGAGGTTGGGTAAGTAATTGTAGCCTTTTTAGTGCTGCCGCTATATCCCTTTACCTGAGTTGCGTCAAACTTGGTGCCGCTTGCAAAGGTACCGCCGGTAACTTTAACGGTATAATTACCTCTCATAACGGTGGTATATGCAGCCTGAGTGTAATATGCACTCACCGCACCGCCTTTAAACGTACCGCCACTTATATTGACGGTGATATCACCGTCAATAGCGTAATACTTTTTATTCTTTCTTACCTTGTCACTCTTTGCAGATGCTCCGGCGGCAACTGTGCCGATTCTGCCCTGAATATAAATCGGATGATAGAAAGTACCACCGCTTATGTTAAGCGTTGCATTATCCGCAAGAAAAGACATTCCCGAAACGCTGAAGGTATCATAATTTTTATTGTTTGAAGCGGTTGAATAACTGCCACTCTTGCCAAAGGTACCGCCCTTGACGGTTATGCTTACAGGTGCCGCAATAGAGCCTACGTATGCAGAGATAGAATCACGGAAGTTACCGCCGGAGAACACGTTGAACGTTCCGGCATTTACAACGATACTGTAAGGAAGCTCGGTGACAGCCTCAACACTGCCACTCCGCATACCGCCATAAAAGTTAAGCGAGCCGCCATCAGGCGCACTTACGGAAAAGTTCTTACCGAAAACAACGTTGTTGAAGCCGCCGAACAGTATACGGGTATCGCTGCCGTTAAGCTTGAACGGCAGGTCAAAGGTTACTGTGTTGTTATTGGTATTCTGTGCAAGTGCAAGGTTTGCGGAAAGGCAGATGCAACCTCCGCTACCCGCTTTCAAAGTAAAGTCATACTTTTTCTCGGTAATTGTGGTGCCTGTAGTTATCGGATATTCACCGATAATATATACAGTACCGCCGTCAGAACCGAAAAGTTTGAACGCATCTGTCAAGCTTCCCACAGGTGACGAGGCACTGAGACCGGTTCCCGTAGCACCGCTTTTTACATATGCGGTTGTTGCCGCCATAGCACCGATAACAAAGATCGAAGCAACAAGGAGCAATGACAGCATAAATAACAGTTTTTTAGTCATATCGCATAACCTCACTTTTTAGCTTTCAACAAGTTTATTCATATCAGAGTGTGTAGCCTCCGATACCGTTACTTGATTTAGTATAAATATATATAATAATATACCATGGCTTACATAAAATTGTCAATAACATACAATTAACAACCGTGTTTTTTCAGGAAAATCAGTTGTTTATTTGCTTGCAAATGTTGCGGCAATGCGTTATAATGCTTTAAGAGGTGTATATCTATGAAATGCAAGCAATTATTTGAAGAAATCGAGAAATTGAATAACATCTATCTTGACGTATTGGAAGATGTATGTAATATAGAAAGTCCCACCAGCTACAAAAAAGGTGTTGACGCCGTCGGTGCATATTTTTTGAGAATGGCAGAAAAGCACGGCTGGGAAACAGAAGTGGCAAAGCAAGACGTATCTGGTGACGTTATCTGCATCACGCTGAACAAAAACGCAAAAGGAAAAACCGTAAGCCTTTCGGGACATATGGATACCGTACATCCCGTCGGTGCATTCGGAACTCCCGCGGTAAAGCGTGACGAAAGCAAAATGTACGGTCCGGGCGTAATGGACTGTAAGGGCGGAATTGTTGCCGCATGTATGGCAATGGATGCTCTGGAGAGATGCGGCTTTAACGCCCGCCCCGTCCGGCTCCTACTTCAATCCGACGAGGAAAACAGCAGTGCAACAAGTAAAAAAGCCACCATCAACTATATTTGTGATAAAGCAAAGGACTCTTTGGCTTTCTTGAATCTTGAGGGTATCAAAGGGGACACCGCCGTTCTTGAACGTAAAGGAATAATAAGATTCCGTTTTTCGGTTCACGGCAAAGCTCTTCACTCGGCACGCTGCACAGATGCAGCAAATGCAATCGCAGAAGCCGCCTATAAAATCATCGAACTTGAAAAGATGAAAGATCCAAGCGGTCTTACGTGTAATTGCGGTGTGATTCACGGAGGAACTACCGTAAATACGGTGCCTGAAAACTGCTACTTTGATGCCGATATACGTTTTTCGACCAAAGAAGAACTTGAGTTTGCAAAGCAAAAGGTTTGCGAAGTGGCTGAAAACACTACCGTTAAAGGATGCACCTGCGTGTTGGAAGAAATAAGTTTTCGCCCTGCCATGGTGCTTTCAGAAAAGAACGTTTCCCTGCTTGACCGTATGAATGAAATATACAAAGAAAACGGACTCCCCGTGCTAAGTGCCCGTGCCTGCCCAAGCGGCTCAGATGCGGCATATATAACAGAGTGCGGTATTCCGTGTGTAGACAACCTCGGAACAGACGGCGGAGAAATCCATTCCTTAAACGAGTACATACGGCTGGATTCATTAGCCGAGTCGGCAAAAAGGATTGCCGCATTGATTTATTGCCTGTAATATAACAAAAACACGCATGTAACCCATGCGTGTTTTTTACTTTAAAAAGACATATTGTTAAAAAACAGTTCCGAGAACAGACTATCTGCACCAAGGTCGATAAACTCTGCTTTTTCCGCAATTTCTGCAAGGTCGTTTCCATCACAGGCAAACTTCACCGCACCGAGAAGGCTGGAATTGTTTATGGGCTCAAAAACGTTTATAAGTTCTTTCGGCACAAGTCCGAGATATGCCGCATTTTCAATATTCAGCTGTGCAGAAAAGCCGCCTGCAATATACATTTTTTCAATATCGCAGAGTTTAACACCGCCACGCTTTATAAGGCACTCTATAGCCGACATTACAGCGGATTTTGCAAGCTGAAATTCACGGATATCCGCAGAAGTCACGTTTACATCGGATAAGGTAAAATTCTTCTCCATGTAACCGCTTTCGTCAACGGTTCCGTTTCGCACAAGCTCTGCAATTATATCTACAAGTCCCGTTGCACATATTCCCACCGGCTCTGTGTCACCGATTACGGAATAACTGCCGTCTGCTCTGTACCGGCACACCGCACCGAATGAAGCGCTCATGCCGCACGAGATGCTTGCCCCCTCAAAGCAGGGACCTGCCGCCGCAGTTGCACATAAATACTTATCATTGTTAAAAAGTACGATTTCTGCATTCGTGCCGAGGTCAATAAGAAGCGAATACTTATCGGACTTGCCGATAAATCCGAGGCCCGAAACGATATCTGCTCCCACAAAGGCAGAGATACCGGGGAGCGAAACGATCTCCTCTATCTTATCAAGCCCAAGCTCTTTTCCGCTTATCCGTTTTTCTTCCAGAAACACGGGAGTGTACGGGCTTACGCCAAGTGAAGAGCAGTCTATACCGAAAAGCAGATGAAGCATGGTTGTATTTCCTGCCACGTACATTTTTTCAACTGCATTTACTTTATATTCATAAAGAAGCTCGTCCGACATTTTTATTAGTCTTGAGATGAGTGCTTTTTGAAGTTTACTCGCTCCGTTTTTGGCACAGTATTCTATTCTTGAAATTACGTCTGCACCGAATTCTCGCTGGGGATTAGGTGCGGTTTTTGTTTTTATAATTCTTTTTTCGTCAAGCGACACAAGTGCAAGTGCAAGCGTGGTTGTACCTATATCAAGGCAAAGGCAAACACTTTCTGTGACGTTGCCGCTTTCGGCTGCACCCGTTACAGAAATAATATCATTATTATCGGGAATTATCACTTCGGCATCACCACGCACGGTATGCTGACACGCAAGCACCTCTTTACCGTTAACCGTCACCGTGCACTTTTTGCATGAACCGTGACCGCCGCAAGGCTTGTCGATATGCACGTCTGCTATTCCAAGCAGCTCGCCAAGAGGTTTTTCACCCTCAAACAGAGCGGTCTTTTCTATTCCGTTTTGTATCACCTTCAGAATCGGCATAATAAACTCCTTATCTTTCCGCCGTCAACTGCACGAAATGTCGCAGTGCCTCGCCGCACTTGGTTCCATACTATAAGAATACCATAACTGAGAACAAAAATAAAGGTGGTTTTCTCTTTTTTCGAGTACGCAAATCGGAGAAAACCACCTAAATCATTATATTTCAGTATACAACGCTTGCAGCCTATTTTGTTTCATACAATGCAAACGTTCTGAGCAACGCAGTTCCGCTTGCCTCAAGGGATATACCGCCTGCCGTCGGGAAGATAAAGTCTGCAAAGACCTTACCATCGGAGGTGAATGCCTCAATAACGCTATTGTCAAGCAGTGCGTAAAGTGAGAAGTATCCGTCACTGTCGCAAGTAATAGTTGCGGTTTTTGTAATTCTCGCTATCGATCCCGAATTCTTTGTATTCATCGTTACTTCTACTGTGTTAGCAGTCAGATACTTGAATGTAAATGTAGTTGCATATCCGTCACCCTCACGCATAGAAAGAGTAAGGATTGCCCCCTCTTCAAGCTTTGCATTCAGGTCGAAAATGCCATATACCGCATTTACATTTTCAAGGTCGAGTGAGTTGCTCTCAAGTGTTATGTTCTTAAACTCGCAAAGCGTATCGCCCTTTATTTCTTCAATTTCTTCAATTGGCTCAAACTTAAGAACCATCTGACCGTTTTCGGTAACAAGTGATGTTACATAAGGCATGGACTGCATACCGTGCCAATATTTGTTATCAAGCAAAAATCCCGATTTATTATCACGCATCCAGCTCATAACAAGTGTGCGTCCATCAGCATCATTGTAGAAATTCTGAGTTGCGTAATGAGCATCGGCATAGAACATAGTATTATTTCTTCTCTGCTCCGCAACAAATTTAACTGTGTCACCGTCCCATACAAGGTCGCCGACCACATAGAACTTACCCGAACCGACATAAACATATTTGACATTGCTTTCATCACCGTCAAGCGGAAGTGCAAGCAGCATCGGACATTCACTTTCGATAGTTGAACCGTCAAGATATTTCATTGTTCCTTGTGAAGTCCAGTTGATAAGGTCGGGGGAAATATAAAGCTCCATAGGTCCGCCCGCTATAACCATAAGCCAGAGTCCTTTTTCTTCGATCCACTGTACCTTAGGATCACGGAAGGATGCAAAGTACGCAGAAGAAGCGATTACGGGGTTGTTTCCATATTTTGTAAATGTGTAGCCGCCATCGGTTGAATATGCAAGCTCCTGACGGAAGGGGCCTGTTGCGGTATAGAGCGCAACCACACGGTTTTCCGGTGCTACGCTTTCATCAAAAAGTCCGCTTGTGTTATCCTTATCTACTACTGCGCATCCGCTGAACATCAAGTCACCGTCAGCAGGACGGTCGATGGCAATACCGTAATCTGTCCAATTTAACAAATCGGTAGAAGAAGCATGACCCCAGACCTGATTTCCCATCTTCATTACCGTAGGATTCCATTGGTAATATGCATGATACTCGCCCGTTGCTTCGTTATAAAACAATCCGTTAGGGTCATTCATAAAGTTAATCGGAGGAGTAACATGGTATTTAGGACGGTAAGTATCCGAATATATAAGTTCAGTAGGTATATCACGCCAAAGCTCGAACGTAACGGTGCTCTTGCGTGCATACTTATCACGGATATCTACTTTAACTACGTTTTTGCCGTATTCAGGAGTAAATGTGTATTCTCCATCCACAAAAGCAGTAGTACCCACACTTGCGGTATAACCGCTTGGCAAATCCGCTTTTATTATAACCTCGCCGCTATAATCTCCTATATCAACCTTGTGATATGTCTGAGATACATCAATATCAATACTCTTTTCACCGTAAGACAAAGACATATCGCCAAGAGTTTGCTTTACACCGTCTACAGTAATTACAATATCGCTGAAGACTACATTGGATTTAAAGGTATTAAATCCGATATATCCGCCTGCAAAATCCGACTTAGTACCCGTTATTATGTGTTCACCGTCAAGATAGCAATTCATTATTCCGTCTGCACTAACATCAATTGAAACATCGAACTTGGTTTGCGAAAGCTTTTCATCAGAAAGTGCAAAAACATTTGAAGTACCGCTTATAGTTCCTACTTTGACACCGAAAAGGCGAGCTCTCTTTTCTGCAACTGCCACGTTCAGACAGTACCAGCCCGACGCAGGATTTGCCTTGTCATTTGCACCAAATACAATACCGCCTGTTTTGCGGCCGGCAGTTACATTTAATTTAGCATCAACTTTAAAAGCTGTTTTTGCCGGAACATAAACATCTGTCATCGCAAAGCTGTCGCCTCTTGTGGAGTTAGTTGCAGTAAGGATGCCGCTGTTATAATTCCAGTTGCCGCTTACTACATCGATTGCTTTGTTTTCATTAAAAGAGTTTTCGCCGGTACGCAATTTTATGTTACTGAATACCACACGGCTCTTGAAAGAGTTAAATCCGATATATCCTCCCGCAAAGTCCGGCTCATTATATGAAGCAACAAAAGCACCGTCCAGATAGTAAGATATCTTTCCTCTTTCGGTAACCGAAACTTTAATTGTAAAGGTGTCCTTTGCAAGTTCTTCTTCGGTAAGAGGTCTTTGCGCTGCCGAATTTGTGCCCACAGTTCCTGTGCCGACCGAGAACAAACGTGTATTTTTGCTTCCCTTGTTTACGTTCACGCAATACCACGCAACTGAAGGGCTGGTAGGTGCAGCCACGCCGAAAGTAATACCGCCGCAGTTTCCGTCGGTTATCTGCATAGTAGCCTCTACTTCAAATGCAGTACCGGCAGGAACGTATGTGTGGCTGATAGCAAAGCCGTCCGAACCCGTTGTGCTGTTCACCACAAGCTGTCCGTTGATATAACTCCATGATGCACCTGTAGCGGTAAATGAAAGTTTATTCGATACATCAACCGCCACGTTTTTTTTAGGCTCATTTACAACACGGCTGAGCAAAACAATAACATCCGCAAACGATACAATACCGTCTCCGTTAAGATCAGCCGTTTCATGCGGATTTTCTTTTACCGTCTGCTTAAGCACAAATATAGCGTCTAGCAAATCTTCGTTGCCGTCATCATTAACATCTCCGCTTTCGGCAGAAATAACGAGGGTTAAAACGAATGCAAGAACCAATATCGCTATAATCTTTTTCAAAAGTACCACTCCTTTTAATGAATGTTTTTAAGAGTATGCCATGTAAAGCTGTCTATTGTAATTCTTTCGTTTTTATTTAAAGTCAACATCGGGAGATTGTAATCTGCAAAAGCGACTGCCGCTGCAAATATCTTTCCTCCGTCTGCAAAAATCTCAACAGAGCATCTGTCAACAAGTATACGTACATCAACCTTATCGCCGTTCAGTGAAAGCGGCATTTTTACACCCTTGCATCTTAACTCGTTTTTGTCCATATCGCATGCAAGATCGGTGCCGAACATATTGATTACAAGCTTTTCTCCGTGTACATACGGCATCGAGAGTGAAATATCGAGTGCCGCCGCTCCGGTTTCGATTATCTTTGTTTCTGCGAGAGTAATATCCTGTAAAGCTTCGCCGTTTACATACAGATTTTCTATCTCTTTAATCGGTGTAGCTGCAAGGTATACCTCATCATTAACCTTTTCAAGCCGCATATCGGTGGGAAAACTCATCTGAGAAGCGAAATTATCCGCAGGAGCATTAATTTTATGCCATGCGATACGCACCACTCTGCCATGGGGCACACCCGAAAAGCTCTGTGCCGCATAACTCATTTTAAGATGAGTGAGTTTTTTCTCGCTACAGTCAATCACAAAGCGGTCTTTTTCAAAATGTCCGACAATGTAGATATCCTTTGCTCCCATAAGAACATAGTACCTCTTGCCGTCACATTCGAGAGGAAACAAATCGGGACATTCAGCATCTCCGTGAAGCTCAATCTCCTGAAACTCATCCCAGTTCAGAAGGTCGGTGGAGGAAAGCAATTCATATCTGCCCTCGGCACGGTAGATTGCCATAATATATTTGCCGATTTCATCTACGTACACAACCTTTGGATCTCGGTTTGCCGCTTCAATATGCGGTACAACGGGATTGCCCGCATATTTGGTAAAAGTTTCGCCGTCTTTTGAAAAAGCTAAGCACTGCGTAAACTTCTGCCCCTTTGAAAGCAGGTTTGTTCCGCCTGCCGCCGTATAGTAAAGAAGCATCGTGCCCGCGCCAAGTCCCGTTACATTTTTTTCATCTGTAATGGCAGAACCCGAAAACATCGTTCCCTTTTCATCCGGAAAAAGTGCAACGTCCTTTTCTTTCCAATGCAAAAGATCACGGCTTACAGCATGTCCCCAATGCATATTTCCCCACACGGGAGCCGCAGGATTATACTGATAGAACATGTGATAAATCCCGTCACGGTAAATAAGTCCGTTAGGGTCATTGTTCCAACCGTTTTTAACCGTAAAATGCACCTCGGGACGAAGCGGCTCTTTCCAAAGATCGGGTAGCAGCATTTCACATGCAAACTTCGGCTCATACGGCACACACGGATTTACCGTAAGCTCAACTTCTTTGCCGACAAATTCAGAAACGTCAACATACGCAGTAAAATTCGGGGTTATATTGTCAATACGGCAGTCAAAATCAAACATCAGCTTGTCACCGTCATAAAGACATACCTTTTTATTTGCCGCCCGTGAATTTACGGGGAACAACATATATTTATCAGAAATCAATGTTTTCATAATTTTCACTCCTTGCACTATAAGTATAGCATAAAGACTATGCATACCTCAAGTGAGAATATTTCAAATAAGTGCCAAAATACGACTTTCGTATTGACATTTTAAAGAAGGCACTATAAAATTTAATCAACAAATATCAGGAGCTCAATATGATAAATTTCCCCATTCATACCGAAACATACCGACGTGAAAAGGTGCCTTTTTTCACCGATGTATGGAACATACAAAAGGTCAGTACCGATTCGGACGGCTGGGAATTGCCTCCAAGCATGCAGAATCATGCCGTATTACTGTACGTAGAAAGCGGCAGCCTGCTGTTCTCTTTAAACGGAGAACTGCTTTCGCTAAGCAGAGGAGAAATACTGTGTGCCGATGTCGGAACACGACTTGGACTGCGTTCTTCAAGAGGAGAAAGTTCTTGCTTCTACCTTGTGAGGTTTGATTGCAGTGACCTTCACTTTTTTATAGGAGAAAAAAACTTTCACGCCTCAACTCTGTCGAGCAGCATTACAGGCGCTTTTTCGGATATGTACCGCTCCACTCACCAAGCAAAATACGACTCTGTTTCGAGCGACTGTTATCTTTTATTGATTTTGCAGTCCATAAAACAAAGTTTCAATGCGATTCCCGTGCAGCAAAAGCTATATGATGATGTGTGTGCATATATAAGTGAACATGCAAAAGAAGATCCGTCGGCCGAGCAGATTGCAGATGCACTGGGGTTTAACAAGGATCATATCTGCAGAGTGGTAAAAAAGTGCAGCGGCAAGACACTTAGCGAAATGATAGCGGCAGAACGCATTAACATTGCAAAAGGTCTGCTTGCCACCACTAACTATTCTTTAGAGAAAATTGCAGCAGTGCTTAACTTCTCAAGTGCAAACAGTTTTCTCAAATTCTTTAAATACCATGTTTCTATGACACCGTCGGAATACAGACGAAAAAAATGAGGTTAACGCAATGCCAAAGATACTATCATTCGGTGAAATAATCTGGGACGTATATGAAAACGAGCGTCTTATCGGCGGTGCTCCCTTAAACTTTGCCGCACATGCGAAAAGATGCGGTGCAGAAAGCATTATGATATCCGCCGTAGGAAACGATGATCTCGGAAAAGCTGCAATAAAAAACGTAAAGAACCTGCAAATAGACGAAAGATTTATAAAAACAACCGCATTTGCCACAGGCAGATGCGAAGTTAATTTAAACGAATGCGGTGTTCCCTCTTACAATGTTTTGGATAATACCGCATTTGACAACATCGTTTTGTCGGATGATGATATAGAAGAAATAAACAAACTGCACCCCGATGCACTCTATTTCGGAACGCTTATACAGAGAAGCTCCGTGTCAAAAGCCGCTCTTGAAAAGTTGTGCAAGTCCTGCACGTTCAAAGAAATCATCTGCGACATAAATCTACGTAAAAATTGCTACAGTAAAGACTCAGCAAAATTCTGCCTTGAAAATGCGACAATACTTAAAATCAGCGATGAAGAAGAACCGCTGCTTCGTGAACTCGGACTGTATTCCGTGACAGAAGACTCATATGAAAGCATTGCCAAAGCGATTACCGCTACATTCCCGAATATAAAGATTCTTATAATAACTCTCGGCGAAAAAGGCTCTTTTGTATTCGACAGCCGAGAAAAAAACGGCTTTTTATTCTGCGGCGAAAAGGTGCAGGTCGTATCAACCGTGGGTGCCGGCGACAGTTTTACAGCGGCTTGGTGTACATCATACCTCTTTGGAGAAGATTTGAAAACCGCAACCGAAAAAGCAACAAAACTCTCCTCATTTGTTGTATCGCATAAAGATGCAATACCGTTATAATAAAAAAGATTGGGAAGCCCTTGCCTCCTTTTGTTTTGTCATACAGTATTTTTTAACTTAATTTCAATATAATCGGATTATCTCGCTTGCGTTGACATAAAAACCGTGCTATAATAATACAGTTTTATAAGCATTTTCATAAAGTTTTCAAAATGAAAGGACAATTACTATGGTTTTCCCTATCGAAATCTTATGGGTATTCGCCGTTGCAATGATACTTAGTGCTATAGGTTTTAAGAATTACATATGGTTTTTTTCTATCGGATACGGTTTTGCAATCGCAGGTGAAGGCATACTGTTACTGAGTATTTACAGAAACAGTCTTTCTGTCGGCACTGTTATTTGCTGTGCATTGTTCATCGTTTACGGCTTACGCCTTGGCGGTTTCCTCGCCTTGCGTGAATTCAAAAACAATACCTACATGAAAAATATGAAAGGCGAAATCAAGGACAGCCGTACCATTCCTTTAGGAGTGAAAATCGCAATATGGGTAGCTTGTTCTCTCCTCTATGTAACACAGGTTTCGGGCATTATGTACCGTCTTGACAATATTTGCACCGACAATATTTTTGTCTACATAGGTGCATTTGTGATGTTTGTAGGCTTTGTTATCGAAGCCGCCGCAGACATTCAGAAGAACAATGCAAAAAAGAAAAATTCAAAGCGTTTTGTAGATACTGGTCTTTACAGACTTGTGCGTTGCCCTAATTACTTTGGCGAAATGCTCTTTTGGACGGGTGCTGTGGTATCGGGCATCGGCGCAATTAGCGGATGGCAATGGCTTATCGTTGCACTCGGATATATCGGAATTACCTACGTTATGTTCAGCGGTGCTCGCAGACTTGAAATCCGCCAGAATAAAAACTATGGAAATGACCCCGAATATCAAAAGTATGTTAAAACCGTTCCGATTATGTTCCCGCTTATACCTTTATACAGTGTAGAAAAATATAAGTGGTTTGTCGCTTAACCATCAAATAAAAAGAGTTTTTCCATATGGAAAAACTCTTTTTATTTGCATTTTTTGTTTAATATTAAGTTACATCACCTAAAATGGAGTGTTGTCAAAACACCTTTCACATCATCGAAAGCCCTGTAGAATAAGTCATTTCAGAGATGTGGGATTATTCCCACTCTTTTTCGGGAATCTTCTTTGGCTGATTTATGCCCTAAATATTATCCCAAACGGCGATTTTGTACCCACTTTTCTACACATTATTTCATTTATCAAAATTTTTGTTGCAGAAAAAGTTGCAAAATTCGATGTGGGATGGTGCCGGGTGGTTGTAGGGTTAAGAAATCCCTTTTTCTATTGCATTGGCTAATGCACGCAATCTATTAACACAATATTTACCGCCGTGAATCTCGTATGTAGTATTTTCGGTTGCAGATGCTTTCTTGACTTGTGTTAGTACTCCAACTTCATCTTTTGAGAGTGTTTCAAAAGCAATGATAAGTTCTTCAAGAGAAGGCGAAAGTTCAGTTCTACGTAGCAGAAAATACAAATCACGTGCAGAAAGACTTTCCATTGCATCCTGTTCTTGCTTAAATGTAGAAATGACCAAAGTTAATATTTCTTTCTCTCGTTTTCTTGCATCAATCAATTCGTTCAGCTGAGCATGTCCATTAGGAACTATAAATAACAGCGCGATTTCATCTAAAGAAAGTCCCAAGGCTTGTACATTTTGAGCAATGTCGATTAATTCTTCATCTGTAATAAGCGAAAATCCTTTTTTGCGAGCATGATTTTTGATAGTATCTCCACTAAACCCAGGACCGATTATTGCAACATAGTCGGCGCTATTTTTCTCCTTATGTGTTTCAATTGCAACATCGCTAACATCAGTATGGGTAACAGATCCGCTCGATTTGGATTTTCCGTCAACAACTGCAGTGACAATCTTCCCATTACAATCCTTCCAACGAACAACAACATCAGTATTACCTGCTCCACCTATTCTTTTAGCTTCAAAGCCCATATATGCAAACATTTCTGCTATCAATTCTTCGAAAGCGACTCCGGAGGCTTTTGATTCAGCCATCGGATCTCGTGCAGCAACACGTAATCTTTCGAACAAATGCTCATTAGGATTACTGATAACGATTTCTGCCTCGTTATCTTTTTGTGAATTTGTATTATTAATTTCTTGTTCTTCGACAGATGGTGCCATCAAGGGTAAGTCTAACGCAAACTTCAAACCAAGAGGAGTTGCTTTAACATGTAAATATTGTGTTTCTTCTAAAACGCCTGCCTCAAGCAGAAATCCCATGATCCATCTTGCTTTTTCCAAATTTAATCCGTATTTTTTTGCCTCTTCATAAATATCGTTTCTTGTAACAACATCGGTTGCAAAAACAATCATTTCACCAACAAAACGCTTGTGTGCGTGAATAATTCTAATGAAATCTAAATCATTGCCGCTATTGCACCAAGCCTTTGCCGCTGAGGTTGCAACATAAATATTTCTTCCTACTTCCTCCAGCAAGCCATCAGCTCTTAAAAATGGCATCATCGATTCTACGCTACTTGTTTTTAACCCGAACTCATCTTCAATAAATTTAAACAAATCAGAACGAGATACTCGCTCATTTGAAAACTGTACGATTGTTCTTAAGTTTTCAATTCGATTGGGACTAGGAACCCAGACATTATATGTATTTCTTTTTTGGTGCAACGCAGGATTTGACCTTAAATTAAGGAGTAACTCTTCGATTTCAGTAGGTGGAGCGGTAATTACAATTTCCTCATTGTTACTCGTGACGGCTTCTACTACTTCCGGGGTAACTAATTCCCAAATTTCAAGTGCTTCTTTTCCAGTTTCTGTCAAGGCCCATTTCCTGCCGCCAACACCTTCTATCAATCCTAATATTTCCAGCCAATCCATTCTACGACGTGTGTTGCTTAAATTGCCCCAATCTAAGCAATATTGTTGACATAGTTCTTTGTCAACATCTTCCACCGTCTTCGGGGACAATGTTAAGAAATCCAGAACCTCTCCAACTAGACGATATTTATCATGTAACATGCTAGCTAGTGCACCTTTAGATGGCGACTGCAAGAATTTAACACCTTCATCGCTCAAACTTAACACACCAGAACGATTACTAACCAATCCGATACCTTTTAAAAAAGGGGCGTATGTGCGCCATGGATACAAGGCATCTACCATTTCCAATTCAGGGGTGGCGCTTAGATCTACAACAGAATTAGTTCCTATAATTTTAACCAACTCTACAACAATATTAAACCATTCTTGTTTTCCGCCTCGAAGTTCAGGAATCGACCATCCCTTTCTTTTCCATTCTGATCTCTGTTTATTTATATCAGCAATCTTCATATCAATTCAACTCCTTACTTGCGTTTGAAAAATTACTTGTAAACCACTTGCAACTATTCCTTTTCGCAATTTTTACATTGTGTGTTGCAAACGTGTTGCAGTGGCGTTTTTCCCAAAAGCAAAAAAGCCCGAAAGCCCTTTGTTTCCTAGGGTTTTCGGGCACTTGTTAGCCATTAGATATTATTCCCACTCGATGGTGCCGATGGGTTTGGGAGTGAGGTCAAGGAGAACACGGTTAATACCGTCTACCTCGTGAGTGATTCTGTCGGTTATCTTATGGAGAACTGCATAAGGAATCTCCTCGATAGTTGCAGTCATCGCATCGGTAGTATTCACCGCACGGATAATCGCAGGCCATCCCTCATAGCGTTTGTCATTTTTAACACCTACGCTCTTAAAATCCGGAACGGCAATAAAATACTGCCATACCTTACCTGCAAGACCACAATTATCAAATTCTTCACGGAGAATAGCATCCGCCTCACGGAGTGCATGAAGTCTGTCACGTGTAATTGCACCAAGGCAACGAACGCCAAGACCGGGACCGGGGAACGGCTGACGGTATACCATTGCATGAGGAAGACCGAGCGCTTCACCGACAACGCGAACCTCATCCTTAAAGAGAAGCTTAACGGGCTCAACAAGTTCCATTTCCATATCTTCAGGAAGACCGCCAACGTTGTGATGTGCCTTTACGCCGTCACTCTCAAGAATATCGGGATAAATTGTTCCCTGTGCGAGGAAAGAAATGCCCTCAAGCTTAGCGCTTTCCTCATCAAACACCTTTATAAACTCACCGCCGATGATCTTACGCTTCTTTTCAGGCTCTGCAACGCCCGCAAGAAGATCGAGAAAACGGTCGGTAGCATCAACATAAATGAGGTTTGCATCAAGTGCCTTGCCGAAAACCTCGATAACCTGCTCGCTCTCGCCCTTACGCATAAGTCCGTGATTAACGTGAACACAAACGAGCTGCTTGCCGATTGCCTTGATAAGAAGTGCTGCAACAACGGACGAGTCAACACCGCCGCTGAGTGCAAGAAGCACCTTTTTGTCGCCAACCTGTGCTCTGATTTCCTTTACCTGTTCTTCGATGAAAGCATCCGCAAGTGCCTTTGTAGTAATACGCTCCATGCTTTCAGGTCTTACATTTCCCTGCATATTTTTATCCTCCGTAAAACCGATCAATTGGTATAGTTATCGAAATAGCCCTGTACAAGTACAATAGGAGTACCCTTGTCGCCCGAGCCGCTCGTAAGGTCGCAAAGTGAACCGATAAGGTCAGTAAGCTGACGAGGGGTTGTACCCTGAGATGCCATGTTGCCTACAAGATTGCCGCCCTTTTCGCGAATGCTCTTGGAAATAGCCTCCTTGAGTGCTTCGCCCGAAAGGTCCTTGTAATCATTATCTGCAAGATACTTGAGCTTAAGCTCATTGGGAGTACCTACGAGACCGTCGGTAAACGCAGGAGAAACAACGGGGTCTGCAAGTTCCCAGATCTTACCCTGCGGATCCTTGAAAGCACCGTCACCGTATACCATTACCTCAACGTGCTTGCCTGTTGCATCGAAAATCTTTTTCTGTATATCGAGCACGAGCCCCTTGCACTCTCTGGGGAAAAGCTTAACCTTATCCTCCGTAGCCTTATTGGAGCCGAGAAGACCGTACTTCTCATTGCAACCGCTGCCGTTTACGCTCTCATTGAGGATTTCATCAAGATTGAAAACTTTAGCGCCTGCCTCGGTAAGAATACGCTTTGTACGAACTCTTGTATGAATTGAGCAGTTAATAACTTTATCTGTATATTCAAGAATTGCGCCCGGCTGATTTGCAAAAATAACCTCAACCTCGGCACCGCACTCACGCACAAGGTCTGCATAGTATTCAACGTAGTCGACACCTGTGAATTCATGCTTGTTAACACCGAAAAGTTCACGGTAACGTGCCTCTGTAAGCACGTCGGAATAGGGATTTACGCCTGCCGCATCAATCTTGTCAAGGCTGACAAGCTCGTTACCAACCTCGTCAGAAGGATATGCAAGCATAAGCACAACCTTTTTTACGCCCATTGCTATACCGCGGAGACAGATTGCGAAACGGTTACGGGAAAGGATCGGGAAAATAACGCCCACTGTACCGCCGCCAAGCTTTGCCTTCACGTCTGTTGCGATATCGTCAACTGTAGCATAGTTGCCCTGTGCACGTGCTACTACAGATTCGGTTACCGAAATAACGTCCCTGTCACGGAGTTCAAAGCCCTCGGACTCTGCCGCAAGCAAAACGCTTTCGGATACGATTGCCGCAAGGTCATCTCCCTCACGGATAATGGGGCAACGGATACCTCTTGATACCGTACCAACTCTTCTTTCTTTGTTTGCCATATAAAGCTCTTCTTTCTTTATAGAATAGGGGTGCCAAAAAAACATTTACAATATATTTTACTACTTTTTTTCAAACTATTCAATAGTTACAATACAAAAAATTAAGTAATTTTTTAGTTTTTTCAGCATAATCTTTTATGTAAAAAGCACAAAGGTTACGTTTTGTGTTTTTTCAAAAACAATTGACACCCTTTGCGAAAATGTGGTACAATTTTTATTGTAAGATTGTGTAAGCAATTTTGTATTTTATTTTCAGGAGGAAAACTATGTTTTGTGAAAAATGCGGCAAAGAAAATCCCGAAAACGTAAAGTTTTGCGAGGGCTGCGGTGCTCCGTTTGCAGTGCCCGCCGAAGAGACGGTTACAAGCGAACCGCCTGTAGCAGAATCACCGATTGATAAAATACCAAAAAAGATTAAAAAGTTTGATTTTAAAAAGGCTCTCAAAATCGCTGTTCCCGCTTTAGCGGTAGTTTTAGCTATAGTTCTTGCGGTTTGCCTTTTTGGCGGCTCAAAATATGAAAATACCGTTGAGGATTACCTCAATGCCCGTGCAGACGGGGACTCCGCAAAGCTAAAAAAGCTTGTTGGTGACCCATACTACCTTGAATATCTTTCAAGCGATGACGGTGGCGACTATAATGATGAGGAAATCGGCTGGCTCTTTGACGAAGAAGCAGAGGATGCCATGGACTCCATACGTGAAAGTTACGGCAAAAATGCAAAATATTCGGTAAAGACGGTTTATCTTACCAAATACAGCGAAAAGCAGATCAAAAAGATTGCAAATCACCTTGAAGACAAATACGGCTACGAGAAGAGCGATATCAAAAATTTAGTGGTTCTTGAATACACGGCTACCGTCAAAGGCTCCGAGGGCAGCAGCATATACGATGGCGAGCGTGCACTTATCAAGATAAATAGCAAGTGGTATATTTCAAAGATTATTCACAACAAAGACGATATCAGAGATATTCTCGACTAATATGAGGCTTGATTTGAAAGGAATGAACCTGTAATGAAAAAGATTTCTCTTATTTTAGCATTGGTTTTAGTAATGCTCACCCTCGCAGCTTGCGGCTCTGCAAGCTATGAAGCACCCGTTAAGAATTATTTTAACGCAATTCAGAATGAAAATGCAGAAAAATTCTACAGAGCCGTATATGACCCTTTCTTTATTGAGTATTCACTCGAAAGAAATGACCTTGACGATGACGAAACCGATGAGCTTATTGACATGTGCAAGGACACCGTTAAAGAGTCTCTCGACTCACTTGAAGACAAGTACGGTAAGAACATCAAAATCACATACAAGCTTGAAAACGTAAGAAAGTTTACAAAAGAAGATGTTGCTTTCCTTGCGGAATACCTCGACAAGAACTTTGATTATGATGCCGAGCAGGTGCAGGACGCTGTAGTTCTCACGGTTAAAACACGGGCTATCGGTGAAAAGGACAACGAGGCAAGCACTACCGAGGCAGTTGTTCTCAAGGTTTCGGGCAAGTGGTATTACAACCGCATTTTCTCGGGACTCAAAGCTGTAAAAGAAGCCATCCGCACTATCAAGTGGGACTGATTTGAATTGAAAAAGGCATGCTTTCGCATGCCTTTTTTGATTATATTCTACTTATATTCTACACAGTGCGATAAATTATTGTTTATGGGAGTAACGAAGGTGTTCTTTCTTAAGAAGAAAGAACCAAAGAAAAACTGTAAAATATTTAATAAGTAGCCGTGGCTACAGACAATATTTTTTTACAAAAAGGTTTGGAGGTGTCGGAACCTTTCCTTA
>JAZQEH010000019.1:0-37920 GCA_045538895.1 Eubacteriales bacterium | reverse complement strand
TCCCTCAGACGAGGGAGCTGTCAGCGGAACGCTGACTGAGGGAGGGAAAAAGTAACAATTAGAAATGTTCCCTCCTTCCGTCGCCTTGCGGCGCCACCTTCCTCGTCTGAGGAAGGCTTGTTAATGTAAACAATAATTTACACCATTAAAAAAGGAGCCACAAGGCTCCTTTTTTAATAACTCAACATTTTTACACGAATCGGATATTCCTTATACAAAGCTGCAAGCGTTGTGCGGTATATGGAACCGGGGTCGGATAGCTTGAAGTTAGCCGCCGTAAGTTCTCCGCCGCTAAAGCCGTATACCACGGCAAAATGTGCCGTGCCGTTACTCTTTTTCGCATGCACGATGACAGGCTTACCCTCGGCAAGCTTGTTGTAAATATACTCAAGGCTGCCACCGCTTGGCGAATACTCACTCGGCCAGTACAATGCACCGTTTGATGTGAATTTTTCGTTTGCGATAACCGTTCTTGGCGTTACGGTTTTTCCCGTGCGGAAGCTCTCGGTCATTGCAAGCGAGGTCACTGCACAGCCGTGTGTGGCAACCGACTCTCCCGAACCCGGCAGATAAAGCGACGGATAATTATACTGCTTGTACGACGGCATAGAAAGCGTTATCGCTCTGCGTGTGACGTTGCCGCTTTGCACTGTAAGATATGCACTTGACGCATATCCAACACGGTTGCCGTCATAAAGCACCTTATAAAACGAGCCGTATGTACCCAAAATAAGCACACTCTCGCCCTTTTGAAGCTTGTCCTTGATTTTTGCAGTAGCCGAAGGGCTCTCACGGACGTTTAAGTTTGTCGATGCGGTTGTGACAGTTGCGGTTTTGAGATTCAACTCATCGACATAATCGCCATGTACATAACCGTACGTATCGGGGGCATACTCGGTATACCACCATGCTCCTCTTTTTTCATGCAACGTAACAACCTGACCGTCCCAGAGCTGTGCTTTTACGCTTGATGAAATTGATGCATCAGTACGCACATTAAGACGTGTGTCAACGTCGATAATGCCGCCGTCTGCCGCTTGCGTGCTTACGGCAAGCGTAGCCGCAAGTGCCGCAAGTGTCAATGCTTTTGTAATCTTTTTCATAAGTTCTCCTTTCCTGGCACTCTGTTATTTTACCATAACAGGCTATTGGTTGAATAGTCCTGAATATCTGGTAAAAAAGTTGACATAAAGAGGTTAAAATGGTATTATCTACATATAAAAACCAAGAGGAAAGCTATGAAAATACAGTCTATAAACATACCGCACGGACTCTGCCTTGCACCGCTCGCAGGAGTGAGCGACCGTGCGTTCCGTGTGCTTTCAAGAGAACACGGTGCCGAATATATGTGCAGCGAAATGGTGAGTGCGGCGGCAATTTGCTACGGTGACAAAAAAACGCCGAAGCTTTGCGAGTTCGGCGATGATGAAATGCCGCTTGCCCTCCAGCTTTTCGGCTCACGTCCGGATTTTGTCAGCGAGGCGGCACGGAGAATATCCGACGGCACGCTTGCCGATTACGTAAAAATCCCTGCGGCAATCGACATAAACATGGGTTGCCCCGTTCGCAAAATCGTTTCAAACGGTGATGGCAGCGCCCTCATGCGTGACATTCCGCTTGCCGCTAAAATCGTGAGCGAAACGGTCAAGGCGGTGAAGCTCCCCGTTACGGTGAAAATCCGTGCAGGCTTCGACGAACAAAGCAAAAACGCCCCCGAAATGGCAAGGGCGCTCGAAGCAGCAGGTGCGGCTATGATATGCGTACACGGACGCACACGCACGCAGATGTATAGCGGCAAAGCCGACCTTGAGATTATCGCCGCCGTCAAAAATGCGGTGAAAATCCCCGTTGTCGGCAACGGTGACATCTTTTCAGCCGACGACGCAAAGCGTATGCTTGACATAACGGGCTGTGACGGCATTATGATTGCACGTGGAGCAATGGGTAACCCGTGGATCTTTGACGAGCTTACCGCATTTTTTGAAAACAGACCGTTCACTCCCCCCACCGCAGAGGAAATAGTTAACGAAGCGGCTCGCCACCTCGACCTTGTGTGCCGCTTTAAGGAGGAGCAGTTTGCAATTCCCGAAGCACGCAAGATAATGACGCATTATATCCGTGATATAAGAGGTGCCTCTGCCGCACGCGGCAAGCTCAATTTCGCCGCCACCGCCGCAGAAATGAAAGCAATTCTGTATGGCCTTTTGTAATTCCGTGTGACGGCATAATCCACAATAATATCAGTTTTTAAAAATCCGAAAAAGCAAGTAACGGCAAGGACTTTTTAAACCCTTGCCGCATTTTGTTTTTAATACAAAGTGAAAATTATTTGTTCTTATTCCCTTTGCCTTTATTCTTACTTGCACTCTGACGTGTTTGTCAGCACTCTGAAAGCTTTGGTCATTAAGACCAAAGCTTGTTCTTTTTTATTGTGAAGATGATTCATCCTCTGAGATAGGATACAAATTTACAATCGCTCCGATTTTTTCATAAGTGGAATCATTAATCACCTTACGATAATTATCATTACTATCATCATACCAAATGTTAACAGTTGTCAACGGGTACGGTGAAGGGCAACCACGAACATCAAACCGATAAGTACCCGACTGCTTATTCAAACTGCCATTCAAAAACAGATTTGTAGTATACATAACATCAGTGGTAGCCTTATTCATTGTTGTTACATAGAACCAACGAACATTTGCATCACCGTCAACTGTTATATTGCCCGTAGACGGTTCGGTAATATATCCGTCACCGGTGGAAAAAGGAGTAAGGTAGTTTATAGAAAGATAATCATCACTGTTAGTTTTGCCTATCGTTATATTTGAAGTGCCGTTATTTGTCGATGCATTTCTATTAAAGCCACCCACAAACCAATAATCGCCTGAACGAATAGTTACGTCAGTATTCATTACATTATCGGTGGGGCCTTCGAAACCTCCGGCAATATACATTCTTACGCTATTGCAATCAGGATAACCTTCTCCAGTCGGAATAGTAGAATTGTTTCCCATAACAATTCCCTCACCCATTACGAGTTTGTGATTTTGAGCGTAAATATGTGCACCGTTATATGTTCCCGCAGTCTTGAAAGTCAAATTTTCAAATGTCATGTCACCGTTCATATAAATGTGTCGAGGAATGTCAGGGAAATAAATTGTTCCGCCGGAAACAGTTATGTGAGCATCAAATTTAGGCGTCCGATAATTTGCAGGCACAGAAAGCTTTACATCATGACCCAAAGATATCATTACGTCACCATAAAAGACCGAATATGCCGCTGCTAATTCCATAACACCACTAAAATTAGAATCATCTATAACGGGAACATAATTAGATGCTTCACCCACATATATACGCGAAAACTCACATCGGCAACCAACGCAACACGAAACAGCTTCCATTGTTTCATAATCCGCTATATATTCATGCAAATAATCGGCATGATTTTCAGGATTTATATTATCATCATAATACATTTCAAGAGTTTCGCCGCAAATATCAGTACAAAGCTTTTCAAGATAATTTCCTCTTGTACAACACGCTTCTTCCAATATATTAATTGTATGGGTCAAATGCCTGCACTGCTCGTATTCGCAGAACACGCAAAGAATTCTGCCGTCCAATTCTGTATACATTTGATGTGTATGCTCATACGTGGATAGCGGTTTATCTCCAATATTTTCGCCCGAATATCCTGCATTAGCTCCACGCATAAGCAACTTTGCACAATCTTTGGCGGCAACATTTGATTGGTCAGTATACACATTCAACATACAAGTTGCATCGTCTGCGGGATAAAAATCTTTAGCCACAAATGCATACGAATTTCCCTGTGCAGAATTGTGAAGCAACCAGTTTACAGTCATGCTACCCGAAAAATCATTTTTGGTAAAACGGTATGCATCAAGAGTATTAACTCCATCATTTACAATAACCGTTACTGTAGAATCTGTGCAAGATAAAGTACTTTCAATAGCCGAGCTGTACATTGCGGGGCAGAGATAGCGAAGCCATATATTGTCGCTCTCGTTAAAGGTTCCGATATATATCTGTGTTTCGCCGCCAGTAATTGTTACATCTTCGCCGTACCAAGCACTTACAGACCAATATTCGCCTGAATACACGTTCAGTCTGCCGCCCGCGGCTTCGCAAGTAACATTAGCAGTTTCACAAGGTGCGTATGCCGCAAGATGAATCTTCGCACCGCAATATGTATGACCGCCACGGTAACTGTCTGCCAAAGGAGAAGACATTGCAAGTCCCTCTCCCATTGTGAGGCAATGGTTGTCCGCAGTAAGAACAACCTCATTTGCCACGATACCGATATTGTTTAGCTCGGTTTCGCCACCGAAATGAAAATGTTCAATTTCGGTAAAGTCAAGTGTGCCGTTGCAACTTTCGGCACTTGTAATTGTAATTTTGCCCGCATGGGCAGGAGCGATAAAGCAATCGCCCTCGGTTGCAGATACCGTCACGGTATCCATTAAATAGATCGTTCCGCCGTTTCCAAGTAGGCTATACGCATCTGCAAGGGTAGAAACAGGTGCAGAAAAAACACCTGTACCGCCCTCTGCGGCTGTACCGGAAACGTATATTGCATTTATATCGGTATTCTCTGCTTCGGTTGCAGATACTGCCATGCAAAACAGAACGATGCTCAAAGTAAGGCACATAAGTGCCAATATCTTTTTAAACATCTCTGTTTACTCCTAAAAAATTTAATTGTGATACTATAAGCATCGGTTGGTATTCAGCCTTCCCTCGGGGGGAAGTGACTGTAGAGCGGGCGGCTTGCTCCCGCCGTCAGCGATGGTCAACACACAGAACCGTCCCCTGTGTTTCAATCAATAACTTTCACTTCTGAAAAAGAAAATCCAGTCAATTTGTTTTTTTGTACTATGTTTTTTACCACTTCGGATACAAAAACTGGGAAAACGTCATCTTTCAATTTAAAAACATGTTGGCCTTGAATCATCCGACCTTTAAGTGCATGTTTCTTTATATTAAGCATCTTCCAATCATCTTCTCCTATGACAGAATAAACAGAATTATCCAAATCTAATGCATCTAATAGATTTATGACATTAATCACACTATATTTTTCATTGATTATAATTCCGTCACTTACAATATCAACCGGTAAGTATTCTACAGCATTCTCAATGTGCTCTTTTGTCAAATTTATAAAGCGTTCCGACACTAGCAACCAACCATAAACATTATGCAAAAAATCCGAAAGAACATTTCCTTCGGATTTATCCAAAGGAAATACTGGCCGAGAAGTTATTTTTTGTAACGGAACACCCTTCATCGTGCTATAATCATCCAGCCCCCCCAGATCGCCCGTTTTGCAACCTGCATATTTTGCACCATACTCATAATTATACATAAGTTTAAAATATCTCACTATTTCGCCCTCCAATATTTCTTATAAAGCATATCGGGATTTTCACTAATTTCCTTCTTCAATTCATTAAAAAGAGCTATGAACTTGTCTTTGTCACCTTTGGCTATATCATCAATTTTACGCATACGCTCAAAAACATACTGATGATAGTCATTTGGATGACGACCTTGATGTGGTAAAAGTTTCTTGTTCCAATCATCATTCAAATCCAAACCATATTTTGAAGTGATTTTTTCAAACTCGGCTGTAAACTTAGAACTCTTATTCGTTGCAAAGTGGTGAACTTGATTAGGTTTAGTTGAAGAAGCTTTATTTGTTGTTTTTATAGCGTCACTGGCATCAGAGGCTTTATCAATAGCCTTTCCAGCATCGACTGCATTATCTACAGCATCAACACCGCTAGAAATCGCATTCGCAGTTTTTCTTCCCGCATTTGCAGCATCAACTGCTTCACCAATTCCGCCTACAAATGGTATAGCAATGTCAGCAACATCACCAATCAAACCAACCCATGCCCATGGATCCAACGGGTTAACAAAAACTTCTACTACACTAACACCGGCTGAAGCGAAATCCCACAATACTTCAAACCAACATCCACTAGGATCCACATACAATACAGGATTATTTGCACAGTATGTATATAGATTCAGGCTTAGCGGATCATTTACATCCATAAACGCCCAAGCGTCTTGCTGAGTAAAGCGTCCATTTGCAGGATTATAATACCTTGCCCTCAGGTAATACGTTCCTGTTTCGCCATCGAAATACTCACCGCAATACTTGAAATGGTTTCTGCGTATGCCGGTTTGCGACGTTACGTTACCAAACGCATCGTAGGTATATGTAACGGCAACCGCTCCATCTTCGACAAGCTGTACAACGTCCCCATGGGCATTGTAAACGTATATCCAACCCTCGGAATTATGGGTGCGGTTCAAGCCGTAGTAATAGAACGTTTCGCCCAAATGGTCTGCCTCGTATACGATCTGAGAGCCGTTGTATATATAGTTAGTTGTTACGGTGATCGGAAAATCTATGCCGGTTAACGTCTTTTGGCTTCTTAAACCGCTTGCGTTGTAAGAGTATGTAGCTTGGGTGGCTGCCGTATTTGCCGCTACGTCGCAAGGTGAAGTATTATTCACCATCTCACCGATGGGATAGGTATCATTTCCATTTAATGCATAGTCGATACCGATATCCTTATCAGCTTCGGTAATCTCTCCGTCACCGTTGATATCAGCGGCTTGCATGGACGTTTTCAGGCTGATGCCGTTAGTAAGACATTCGCTGATTTCCTTTTCGTAATACGTTGAATATGCAATGAGGTAGTCTGTCGCTCCAACCTCGCCATTGCCGCTGACATCTGCAAATGCAAGCAAGTCATCAATAGCAAATAAATCGGGAAGATAGTCCTCACCCACGCCTGCAAATTCACGTGCAAAGATAAGGTAGTCCTTTCTGCCTGCTACCCCGTCACCGTCAAGGTCTTGCGGCGGCAATTCATCGGGTACATCGACATAATACCTCATGGAGATTAAAAAGTCCAAGAAGTTTATTATACCGTTTCCGTCTGCATCACCAAGCATAAATGCTTCAGGCTCACCGCAAAGGGTGCAAACACCGTCTGTAAAGGTATGTACCGCTTCGGCATACTCTGCATATCCTATCTGCTGACCTCTTGCGTTATAGGTGTAGGTTTTATTACCTGCAGATACCAAATTGCCGTTATCGTCATATTCATATTCAACGGTTTCGCCGCCCGTGGTTTCGGTAAGCAGCCGATTGTTATTATCATACGTATATACGGTTACAACATCACCGTTTAACATTGACGTGCGGTTATTATTCGCATCATAGGTATATACAATGGCAACGCCGTTTGTGGTTTCGCTTAAAAGCCTGCCGACTCCATCATAAACGTATACGGTATTGCTTGCCACCTCTCCCAAGGTTTCTGCCTTGGTGCGGATATTGCCGTCAAGGTAGTAGGTATAAACAAACGAGCTGATTTCGGCACCGTCAAGCTTGTTTACAAGCTCTGTAACCAGATTAGCATTATTATAAGCATACGTTGTGGTTACGCCGCCTATGCTTTGGCTTGCTCTGTTGCCGTTTTTGTCATAGGTATAGGTGGTGGTAAGACCGCCCTCGGTAACGGATATAAGTCTGTCAAGCAAATCATAGCTATACGTTGCACTGCTTTTTTCAACACCGCCGACAGTAAGCGTATAACTGCTCTTTCGTCCTCGGCTATCATAAGTATACGACTTTACAACGTCACCCTCGGTTTCGGTAAGTACGTTGCCGAGCTTGTCGTAGGTATATTCTACCTTTTCACCATCTATTGTAACAGAAGCGACCGCCCCAGTCAAGGTATATTCGGTCATGCTTTCGGAAACGGTTCCGTCACTTGTGACAACCCTATCCGCTATTACGCCGAGAGGATTATACGTATACTCTGCAGCCGTACCGTTACGCAAGGTAGAGGAGGTGAGCATACCAAGTACGTCATAGGTATATTGCTCGGTTTTGTTTGCCGCATCGGTTATGGCAGTATTGTTGCCGCGTCCGTCATAGCTGTAGGTAACAAGCCTGTACGTATCGGGGTTAAGCACCGCCGACCATTCCTGCGGCATACCCGTATACACATGTGTGAGGTTGCCTGCCTCATCGTAGGCATAGTGGGTATACTGCTTTGATAGGTCGCTTACGTGATTTGTTATATCCGTAACACGATTCACCAAGTCGTACTTGTATTCAACCGTTCGCCATACGGCTTCAGTGGCATTGTCGGCCCCTGCCGATTGCTGCTGCTTTATTACGTTGCCGTTTGCATCGTAGTAATACTTTACTACCGTGTTTACACCATCTGCAAACGGTGCAGTCATAGTGAGGAGTCTGCCAGCGGCATCGTAGGTATAGCTTGTTATATTGCCCTTGTAATCGCTCTCGGAAATTTTTCTTCCTGCGGTATCATAGGTAATTGTGCGAGTATCGCCAAGTGCGTTGGTCTCGCTCGTCACGTTGCCGTTGTGGTCATATGTGTACGTTGCGAGCGTAGTATCATCATAGAAGATGCGAATTGGGTTTCCCACATAGTCATATGCATACTCTGTGACTACTCCGCCGATGTCCTCTTTGACAACTTCGCCATGTTTGTTTGTATAGGTCCTTGTGGTAATACTAGCCGCATTTTCATCACCGCGAACTATTTTTGTAACAAGAGAATTATAATTGTTAAAAGCATCATTATACATGTAGGTTTCACGATGCATGGGAATGTTAAAGCTGTCAAATACCAGCTTTTCGGTTATGCGGTCGAAAGCATCATAGCCATAATAGGTTGTGCTTGCCGCATCACTGCCTCGGTTTGTAGCTTCGGCAACAAGCCTGCCGCTTTCGTCATAAAAACTCTCGGAAAGTATTGTTCCATCAGAAAGCCTTGCGGTTTCAAGCCGACCGAGCGAGTCATAATCATACACCGCCGAGTCAAGCAAGCTATGGTCTACCGTTGTAATGTTGTTTGCAAGGTCGTAAATATACTCGGTGTAGCTGCCGTCAGGATTGATTACTTTTGTTGTTCTGCCACGGCTGTCATACTCGGTTGCGGTAACATTTCCGTTTGCATCCGTAACGGTAAGCGGTCTGCCCATGGAGTCATATGTGTAGCTTGTTGTTATATTTGATGAGTTGCCGTCATTGTCGATGACGTTATTTACTGTAACAGATGCAAGATTTCCGTTACTGTAAGTATATACTTTTTCAACAAACGTGTTAAGTGTAAGGTCGGTATATACCTTTTCGCTTGTCACCCTGCCATATTCATCGTAGGTATAGGTGGTTTTTGATACGGGCGTACCGTTAACCGATATCTCCGTTTTTGATATGCTTCTGCCTCCGTTGATGAGCGTATTAGTAACAGTAACCTTAGTATTTGCATCAATGTAATAAGTCACCGTCTGTGGCAAATAGTATGAGGTATGATAGGTGTATACCGTTTGATAGAATTTTTTGTTTGATGTGGAAGTACCTTTCGGTGGATTTATATAATCTTCACCTTTGGAAGATGTATAGCTATTCAGAAGACCGTATACGTTATAGCTGTACTCCTCCTTTGTCACCATGGTTTTGTTACCGTAAATGTTCGTTGTAACCACCTTGGGAAAAAGGGTGGAAGAATAGCTTGTTTCCACCTTCTTTTTTAATACGTCATTATGATATATCTCTTCCGAAATGCACACCGAATTATTATTAAACGTGCATTTGCGGCAGATCGGTATGCCGTTACGATAGCTTTTTTCAATCGAACTATAGGTATAATCCTCTTTTTTGCTGTTATTGGGATTAGTCTCGGTACAGCTTCCCTCGTATGAATAAGTATAACGCCCCGTTTTTTCCTCGGCATCCGTACAACACAAGGTATAGCGTTCGCTTAATCTATAGCCGTCAAGCCTTCCTCTGCCTGAAAATGACAGCTCCGCACTCTCATAAACGTAATGCGTTGATGCACCGGATGAGTATTCAACGTCAGTCAGCAGAGCATATGAAAACCCTTGCCTGAAATGCTGACTGTCATACGAACCGTACAAGTTATAGTCTGCATCAACTATATCATGCGTAAAAACGATTTCCTCCCCGTCAGGGAACACGATTTTTGTCAATATATAGTTGGTTTCCGTGTCATTATAGTACTGCTCGGTTATAATATCTGCATACAAGTACGTATTTGCCCCATCGGGAGCCGTAATAGTAATCATGCGCTCGTTTTCGCTATCCGTATACGATATTGAAGTTGTTCTGCCAAAGCGGTCTGTTATCGACGTTATAAGCTCGCCGCTTGAAGTATAAGAGGTAATTTTGCCGAAACGATCCTTTTCAGCGAGGATGGTACCGTCGGATGTAAAATAGTATTTTGTTCCGTCATGTGTCGTAACTGCATAGCGTGACGTTACGGTTTCGCCGTTCATTTCTGCAGTATATGTCTTATTTATACCAAATGAAATCTTCGGTTGCCCATCGCACATAACCACATAGTTGGAATCTGCATCCTTATAGTATGAATATTTGCCCCTGTTTGGCAAACAGATGGTTTTTTGAGCCTCGTCTATATACGGAATGCTTAAATACCATCCGCCGGACAAACCGAACATTTGTTCTTCTGCCGTATCGAGTAACGTGGTGTCATACCATGAATACCAGCAGTCGCGATATATTACTATCTCGTCATACCACGAAACGCTTCCGTCAGCATGCTTGGTTTCTACGCCTTCTTCTTTCAGTTCCTTTTTGAGTGCTCGTGCTTCTTCCTCTGTTGCACATTCTTTCACTTCATACCATTCTGAGGTTACCGTTCCATCGGGATATTCGATTTTTTCCAATACATGCACATAATACCACTCCTCATCAACGTAGCGTGCATACCTAAAATCCTCAAGTTTAGAACTGTCGGATGAGTAGTTTAACGATATCTGATACCCCGTTTCGCCACCTACGTCAACAAGTAATTCGGAATACTGTAGTCCGCCTGAAGACATGTTTACGGATTCTTTATTGCTTATATCACATTTGAACGGCGGCAAAACCGCCGTTGGCTCAAGTGAATTATTATCATACTCATTTCGCAATATACAATCGTCTGACGAAGCAGCCAAAATTTCAAGCTCATCATCAACACTTGCTTCTTCCAAGTTGATTTCTGTAGCCTCAATCTCCTCAATAGGTTGAGCTGCCTGAACAGTTTCTTCTGTTTGATACGGCTCGATTAATTCATTTTCTAAAATTGGTTGTGCTTCAATAATATCATCTAACATTTCCGCTGCAAAAAGCGTAAACGTCTGTGAAGTTGCAAACATTGCAAGCACAAGCAGCATACTGATAAATCTTAAAAGTCTTTTGTTTCTATACATTCTGTTCTCCTTTTTTAAAATTTATTTTATTTAAACCAATGCTATGTCCAAGTCATGACTACCTCCAATGTTTATTGCAAATACATTCTATCAAAAGAGGTGTACAATAAATGGTACAGAGTGGAAGCTAATCTTATATAAAAGAAAATACTTGCACCATAAGTTTACTTTTACTCTATGGTATCATATCGTGAGGAATATATGCTTTAAAGAAAAAAGACCTCGTGAGAGGTCTTCAGTCCAAGCAAAAAAGCCTTGCAATGCAAGGCTTTTTGCTTTATTTAGTTTTCGGGTTTCATTGTGGGGAAGAGGCGAACACAGGGGATGTAACAAGTTCTTGCACGGAATGATGACTGTAGGGCGGGTGGCTTGCTCCCGCCGTCAGCGATGGTCAACACACAGAACCGTCCCCTGTGTTTTCATTTTCAAGATTATTCCTTGAACATAAAAGACAAACATAAATATATGCCACTTTGATTCATAGACCCTCTACACTCAAATACTTTTTTCGTATCAACTACCACCGAATCATAACGGTCACCAAGACTATATCCTATATGCCAAGTACACGGAAGAGAATACCTATCATTTAAACTTAATAAATCAGAACCGCTATCACCTGCGACAAGAATAAAATCACCAATAGTATGACTAATACACAAATTAGGGTAATCGCCCATATGATTTCTACAAAACATTAGTTTGTATTCGTTCAGTGTAATCGAATCTTTTATTAACTCTGCTTTCAGCAACTTAAGAAATCTTGTGGCATTTTCTGTGGTGAAAAAATATATGTCTTGTGTGCTATTTGACGAAAAAAACGACCGTTTAACGCTGCTGTTAGTGTGAATGTATTTTGTATCATTGTTCGGCCACTTATGTAGAATAAATCCCTCAAAAGAAAATGCCGTACCTTTTGACACCTTTTTCGCAGAGTTGATAATCATGCTTTTTGCTGCAGTTGCAGTTTTTTTCACAAGGTCTAATAATTCCTTCTCTTCCGCCTGTTTCATCATTTGGGCTTTTTCTTGAGAAGAAACATGTTCTGGCCTCACCTTATTAACATCATCAATAAAACTCATAACATCCTCCTTTTTGTATAGCGAAAACTCTTTAAATAGATCCGTCTTTTAGTTATTATTAATCATTATATCTCATCCCAGCAAAAAAAGATAGTAGACAAGAAAAAACATCATATATATTTGGTGTTAAAATCTTAGAACACAGGGGACGAACACAGTATAGGATCATTGGAACACAGGGGACGGTTCTGTGTGTTTTCCCCTGTGTTTGCAAAAAAGCCTTGCAATGCAAGGCTTTTTGCTTTATTTAGTTTTCGGGTTTCATCGTTGGGAACAAAATTACCTCACGGATGGTATCGGAGCCGGTAAAGAGCATAACTGCACGGTCTATGCCCATGCCCATGCCGCCCGTAGGAGGCATACCGTATTCCATAGCGGTGAGGAAATCCTCATCGAGCATTTCGGTTTCGTCATCGCCACGCTCACGCTGTTCTACCTGCTTCATGAAACGCTCTCTCTGATCAAGCGGATCGTTAAGCTCGGAATAAGCGTTACCC
Source organism: Eubacteriales bacterium (assembly GCA_045538895.1). Classification (GTDB taxonomy): domain Bacteria; phylum Bacillota; class Clostridia; order Oscillospirales; family CAG-272; genus UMGS902. The sequence goes on along the minus strand of JAZQEH010000019.1, from coordinate 25,016 downwards.
ATTTCACTATGACAAATAAAGAACTCAAAGCGTTCGGTAAGACGGGGATCCTCAGGTGACTTCTTGGTAAGCGGAGAAACCTCAACAGGATACATTGTAATAAATGTAGGCTGTACCAGATGCTCCTCAACTCTCTGGTCAAAGCAAGCGTACAAAGCATTGCCCCATGTCTTTTCTGCCGCATCGGCAAGCTCAACGCCCTTAGCCTTTGCCGCAGCAACTGCCTCAGCATCATCGGTGATGGCACCGAAATCAATGCCGACATACTTTTTAACCGCCTCAACCATGGTCATACGGGGCCAGCCGGGAGCGAGATTAATCTTTTCGCCCATCCACTCAAACTCGTATGTGCCAAAGTATTCCTGTGCAAATGTGGTATATATGCCCTCGGCAATATCCATCATATCATGGAAATCGGCATATGCCTGATAAAGCTCAACAGTAGTAAACTCAGGGTTATGCTTTGGGTCCATGCCCTCGTTACGGAAAATTCTGCCGATTTCATAAACTCTGTCCATACCGCCGATGATAAGACGCTTTAATGGAAGCTCTGTAGCGATACGCATGTACATATCAATATCAAGAGTATTGTGATGTGTTACAAAGGGACGTGCAGAAGCACCTCCTGCAATAGTGTTGAGAACAGGAGTTTCAACCTCGATGTAACCCATATTGTCAAGGTAGTTACGCATATGCTTGATAAACTGCGAGCGAATTACAAAGTTACGCTTAACCTCGGGATTTACGATAAGGTCAACGTATCTCTGACGGTAACGCAGGTCGGTATCCTTAAAGCCGTGGAACTTTTCGGGAAGCGGACGGAGCGACTTTGAAAGCAAGGTCATTTCCTTTACGTGCACCGAAATTTCGCCCGTCTTTGTGGTGAACACAAAGCCGCTGATGCCTACGATATCACCGATATCATACTTCTTGAAGTATGCGTACTGCTCCTCGCCGAGGTCATCACGTGTTACGTAGCACTGGATCTTGCCCTTTGTATCCATAACCTGAATAAAGGAAGCCTTACCCATAACACGCTTTGCAACGATTCTGCCTGCAATCTTTACGTTTCTTTCTTCACCCTCGGTGTACTCTGCCTTGATGTCCTCACTGTATGCGTTCTGGTCAAACGAAGTGATTACAAAGGGGTTTCTGCCCTCTTCCATAAGAGTAGCAAGCTTTTCACGGCGAACCGCAATCTCGCTTGTACTGTTTACATTGTTGTTCTGATTTTCTGCCATTTCAGTGCCCTCGTTTTAAATCAGCCGTTAAGCTTTGCTCTTGTTACAGAAGTAATCTTAAGCTGAAAATCGCCGTTGGGGGAAGCAACGGTAACAGTATCGCCCTCACGTGCGCCGATAAGTGCAGCACCGATGGGGGACTGGTCGGAAATCTTGCCGCTCCAGAAGTCAACCTCGTTTGTACTTACGAGAGTGTACTCACGCTCTTCCTTTTCGCCCTTCTTTTTAACCTTTACAACAGAGCCAACGCTGATTTTGGTATGGTCGATTTCGGATTCGTCAACAACGATTGCATGAATGATAAGGCTTTCAAGCTCGGTGATTCTCGACTCTACCTTAGCCTGTTCATTTCTTGCTTCATCATACTCGCTGTTTTCCGAAAGGTCACCGTAGGAACGTGCGGTGGCAAGTGCTTCCTTAACCTCGGCACGGCGGACTGTTTTTAAATACTCAAGTTCTTCAACGAGAGCCTGATAACCCTCTTTTGTATAGTGCATCTGCTTTGCTGCCATGGTTTTATACCCATCCTTTACAGTAAATTATTTATACATGTTGACCGCTGCCTGAAGCTGCGTGTCATTTTCGTATTCAAGATTGAAAATATTTGTATTCTTGTATTCGTCTGCAAGCGAAACGGATACATCGGGAGTAATGCCCACACCCTCAAAATTATCCGAGAACGGAGGTGCGTACATCGACGTGGAAAGACGAAGCGCACTGCCGCCAACAAGCGGAATTATCGTTTGAACGGTGCCCTTGCCGTAGGTCTTGTCGCCCACCACAAAGCCTCTGCCGTAATCACGGAGTGCCGCAGTAAACAGCTCCGCCGCCGAAGCGGTGTTGCCGTTAACCAGCAATACTATCGGGATATCCTGACTTGTGGCACGTGATTCGTATACGGTTTCTCTGCCGTCTTTATACTGAATACGTACAATAGGCCCCTCGGGAAGCAGGTAGTCAAGCATTTCCACAACCGAGGAAAGCGTACCGCCGCCGTTGTTACGCAGGTCAATGATAAAACCGTGTGCATCGGCTGAAATACCGTCGCCAACCGCAATCTTGAACTGCTCGGGAGTCTTGTTGTTAAACGAAGTAACCGAGATATACGCAAGCGGCTTTATGAGGAAATCCGTCTGGATCTCCTTATAGGTGACCGTCTGCTCAACCACCTTGCGACGTATCATAGTAACGTCAAGACGCTCGGTGTAATTCTCACCGCGAGCCACAGTTATGGTAACCGCGGAGCCAATCGCACCTCGGATACGGTTAACCGCCTCGTTATATCCGAGAGAAGCTACCGTTTCGCCCTCAACCGCAATGATAAGGTCATTTGGCAAAAGTCCTGCCTCAAGAGCGGGGCTGTCGGGAAGCACGTTGAGAACCTCAATCGCAAGATAATCTGCATTATAAGTCACGCTTACGCCGATACCCGCAAACTCACCCGTGTAGTCCGCCGTGAGTTCCTTGTATTCTTCAGCCGTGTGATACTGACCGTATTTGTCGCCGCTGTATGCCACAAAGCCCTCGGCAACGCCCTCAACGATATCGTCAACGTTTATATCGCCGACATAATATTTGCTGTAGTAATACGCAAGCTCGGTGATTCTTTCGCTTGCTTCCTTAATAATGTCATCGGCAGTCGGCTCCTCTTTCTCGGTAACGGCTGCCTCTGTCTGTGCTACAGCAGTTGTAACCGCACTTCCCTCGGCATATACCAACGACGTGCCAAGAGTGAGCGCCGTAAGAAAAGTAACCGTTGCCACCACAACGAGCAATACCGCCGTGGTAAAGACCGAAATTTTCTTTTCCATCAAATTTCCTTTCGATTATTTAGGCTGTACAACCCAGCCGTTTGCAATCGGGTCCTCGTGCTGGCCCTTGCGACGCACTTCAAAGTGAAGATGCGGTCCCGTAGACTGACCTGTAGAACCCATTTCTGCTATGTGGTCGCCCTGCGCAACCTTATCGCCCTTTTTAACAAGCAACTGTGAGCAGTGTGCATACAGAGTGGAAATACCGCCACCATGGTCGATTATGCAATATTTGCCGTAGCTTGAATGCGATGATGCAAGAATTACCTCGCCGCCCTGTGCAGCATAGATATTTGTACCCGCCGATGACGGAATATCAATGCCACGGTGGAAGTCGGTAATCTTTCTGCCTCTGTAATAATATGTTCTCCAGCCGTAATAGCTGCTTATACGCTTGATGCTTCTGTCAACGGGCCACTGCATCTTGCCGCCGATATACTCTGCCTTACTCTCAGCCGCAAGCTGTTCAAGATACTTCTCAAGTCTTGCACTTTCCGCTTCCTCTGCCGCGCTGAGTGCATCATACTCGTCCTGAAGCTTCTGCTCCTCTGCGGAAATCGAGCGAAGCAATGCTCTCTGCTCCTTACGCTGTGACTCAAGCTCTGCATCTATTTCTTTGAGCGACTCGTCATACGCAAGCTTTTCCTCATGTGCAGCATTCAATGAAGCGAGCACGCCCTCGTGTGTCGCCTTAACCGTGTCAAGCTCTTCCTTTACGGCGGTGTAATCCTCAAGAAGCTCGGAATTATAGTCCATGATTCTGCCGACGTACTCTATGCGGGAAAGCATATCGCCAAGACCGTCGGAATCGTAGATAGCCTCCAGCATGCTGGGCGTGCCGTTTTCATACTGAACACGGATAAAGGTCAAAAACTTCGACTTTGTATCCGCCATTTTGGTTTCCATCTCGTCGATTTCGCCGCTTATCTGCTCGATTTCGTCAAGCTTTGCGGCGATCTGAACCTCATACTCTGCGATAAGTGCCGCAGTAGCGGTATGCAGATTCTGGTTAGCAGTCATCAGCGAGTCAAGGTTGTTTACACGCTGCATAGCGTCCTGAAGCTGCCCCTGAACTCTGTCAAGGTCCTTTTCAAGCGCACTTTGCTGACGCTCAAGCTCGTCTATTTTCTTTTGGAACTCCTTAACCTTTGAATCGTTTGCAAAATCGTCAGCACTTACTCCTGCCGCAACCATAGCGGTAAAAGCAAATACCGAGATCAGTAGCGCACCTATCAAAAGTGCAAGAAGAATTTTAGAGTTTTTTTTCATTTTACACCCCTTAAAAGGCAATGTGTGTAGAAAACTGTAAGTGCCTATACTTCAACATACTTTCCGAGAGAGAACAAGCTGCCCGCAATGCCGCAGAAGAGTGAAATACCGAAGAATGCGGCAAGCAAACCGTTTGAAATCTCATTAAAACCGTAAAGTGCGACAAAGCCCATCTTCTGACCTACAAAGCTCATAAGTCCCGAATAAACAAGCTTTTCAATAAAGAACGCAACACCTGCGCCGATAACACCGATAAACACACCCTCAAGCACGAACGGTGCCGAGATATACGAACGGCTTGCACCGATATAGCGCATAATGGTTATCTCCTCACGGCGTGCATAAACCGAAAGCTTTATCGTGTTTACGATAACAAACATACATATAATTGTACAAAGCACGGCAAACCATGCAAACACGATTGAAAGACCGCTCTGAAGTGCCTCAACCGATGCCGCAATGTCAGGTCTTGCCTTGACGTCACGTACACCCTTTATCTGCTCGATGCCAAAAACAAGGTCGGCAACCATCGCATTGTCCTCATAAATCACAACTATTCTGTGAGAAAGCGGATTATCCTCTGCGGAGATGTTCTCAAACAGGGGAGCGTAGTCGCTGAACTCGTTTTTCATCTCCTCAAGCCCCTCCTCCTTGGAATAAAGAGTGGTGCCCGAAACGTTGTCCAGTGCTTCAATAGCGGCATTTATCTCTGCCGCCGCAGCATCGTCAAGCTCGTATTCGAGGAAAACCTCGATTTCATTAAGTTCGGCAATGCGGTCAAGATTATAGTCAACATTTACGGAAATCATTGCAAAGCTACCGACAAAAACAAGGCAGCTTATAAGCACGAATACGCAAACAAAGGATGCAAGTCCGTTGCGGAAAATGCCCTTTATCGCCTGTGCAAACGCATCTGCTACACGCATCATTGTCCGCCACCTCCGACTTCATCATCAACAAGGCGGCCGCCCTTTAAACGAACGATACGCTGGCGGAACATCTTTGCAAGCTCCTCCTCGTGCGTAACAACAACAACCGTTTTGCCGTATTCCTTCATCTGCACAAGCAGACTCATAATTTCCATTGAAAGCTTGGGGTCGAGGTTTCCCGTAGGCTCATCGGCAATAATCGTGTGAGGATTATTGATAATCGCACGTGCAAGGGCAACTCGCTGCTGCTCGCCGCCCGAAAGCTGATGGGGGAAACGGTTTGCCTTTTCCTCAAGTCCCACGATCTTCAGCATAGACATTACTCTGTTGTGAAGATCCTCTTTATTCACTCTGCCGACTATGCGAAGTGCAAATGCAACGTTCTCATAAACGGTCTTTTTTCTGAACAGTCTGAAGTCCTGAAATACAACGCCAAGACGGCGGCGGTACTTTGGTACACGTGAACGTGGCATAAGACCGATGTTTACACCGTCAACCAAAAGCTCTCCCTCGGTTACCTTTTCCTCACGGAGGAGCAGCTTTGTCATGGTGGTTTTGCCTGCACCGCTGTCACCCATGATAAAAACGAACTCGCCGTTCTCTATTTTTAAATTAAGATTATCGAGTGCCACCTTGCCATCCGGATAGCACTTTGTGACATTTATGAACTCAATCATTACCTATTTTCTCCACTAAAAACGCACTCAAAACCTTACCGGAAAATACCCCTTTACGCAAGAATTGCAGGAACATACCAATGCACGTTCCCACAACTCGAGAAAATCTTAAAACTTGACAGGCTTGCTTGTGAGATACTTTTTAACCATGAGCGCTACCTTAAAGGTAATAGCATGCTCAAATTCACGAAGGTCAAGACCTGTTATCTTGCGAATCTTTTCAAGACGGTATACAAGTGTGTTTCTATGTACAAACAACTTTCTCGACGTTTCGGAAACGTTGAGGTTATTCTCAAAGAAGCACTGCACCGTCATAAGAGTTTCACGGTCAAGCGACTCGATAGAACCCTTTTTGAACACTTCCTGTAAAAACATTTCGCAAAGTGTTGTGGGGAGCTGATATATAAGTCTGCCTATACCGAGGTTTTCATAGCTGATGATGTTCTTTTCAGTGTCAAATACCTTGCCAACCTCAATAGCAACCTGCGCCTCTTTATACGCACGTGCAAGGTCCTTGATATTTTCAACAACCGTGCTTATACCGATAGCAACCTTGGTATAAAACTCGGAAGAAAGTGTGTGTGCTATGCCGTTTGCAATCTTCTCGATCTCCTTGATGTCGGCACCTGTGCCAACCTCTTTAACCAGAACTATATCATTTTCGCCAACGCTGATTACATAGTCACGGTTCTTGTCGGGGAACATGTTCTGCACCATTTCATAGGGGAGCATGTCCGACTTGCCGTAAAACTTGATAAGGAATACAACACGGCTCTCCTCTGCATTAAAGCGAAGCTCCTTACCCTTGATATAAATGTCGCTGGGAAGAATGTTGTCGAGAATGATATTCTTGATAAAAGAACACTTGTCATACTTCTCATCGTAAAGATTTTTGATATTCGAGAGAGAAACAGCCAATATAGCAGCTGTGCTTTCAGCACTCTTGTCCTCGCCCTCAACAAACACAACGTGTTCAAGTTTGCTCTGACCGATAGAACGGTAGGTGTATCCGTCAATAACAACGGTATCGTTGTTGTAGGAGAGCTCCTCACGTACGCCAATGCGTGTTTCGCCAATCTTGCCAAGCTCGCTGCAAGCGATTACAACGCCGCTATCGTCAACAACACCGATGATTCTGTCGGTGGCATCACGCATCTGATGAATTACTCCTTGAAACAGTCTGTTTGACATTGTTATTCCCTCTCTGCAATTTAGAATTATATTTGTTGGATTATGACTATATTATACTGTGTATTTTGTAGAAATTCAATATGTTATTTGATGTTTTCAACAAAATTATATAAGTTTTACTGTGTATATTATTGCAACAATAAAGTAAACAACGCAGGATGCCGCAACAAGATACATAAGATATCCGCCGAGTGCAAGCACAAGCAGTACGGTCAAAAGCGAAACCGCAAACGATGCAACCACTGCGGGAGCCATCATACCGTGAGGCTTTTTAACAGTGCGTGCGCCGAGCCTGATTCTGCCGTCACTTACAAGCTTTACAAAAGCAAAGATTGCCACAGCCATGATTGTCGCATAAACCGCAAGCACAATAATGTCCTTGAGCAGTGTAACACCGTGGTTGTTAATAATGGTTGCCGCAATACAGCCCGAGAATACCGACACACTGCAAAGGAAAAAGTCAACAGGGTAGATCTGGTATACAAAGAACAGCACCGCAAGTGCGATAACCGCAATAATCGTACGTGATGCATCAATTGTGGGATACATAAGCGTTACAAAAAGTGCCGATGCCGCAAGGCCGAGATACATAGAAGGAGAAAAGATCTTGAGTCTTGTATCTGTGCCACGCTTTAGATTAACTGCGTACCATACGGTAGCCGCAACGGTGCAAAGTCCAGCCGCTATCTGTGCTATTGCAACAGCCAGAGGCGGAAGTATCATGCGTTCGCCAAAGTAAACGAGTGCCATTACCGCCGCAAGAAGTGCAACGAAAACAACAACCATTTTGCCCGTCACAGCGTTTGACAGCGCTTCCTTTTCCTTTATACGTTCTTCTTTTGTAAGCTTCTTTTCCATTTTAGTCTCTCCAAAGGTTTATAAGATGGTTTACAACTCAAATTGGTATGATATACATGCAAGTGCAAAGCCCGACGCACTCTCCGCACGCAAAATGCGTTTGCCGAGTGCCGCCATGCGAAGTCCGCTTGCGTTTGCCGCCTCGGCTTCTTTTTCGGAAAAGCCGCCCTCGCTGCCCACGATAAGCGAAATCTCGCTCACATTCTCTGCACTGTTCAATATATGCTTTAATGACTCGGTGCCCTTGCCCTCATAGCAAAAGCAGCCAAGCGTCGCTTCGTTTGCGGCACTTAACATCTGCGAAAAATCAAGTGGCGTGCGAATCTCGGGAATTATCCCTCTGCCGCATTGCTTTGCCGCCTCAAGTGCTATTCTCTGCCAGCGTACACACTTTTTCTCAAGTGCCTTCGCATCAGGACGTGAAACACACCGCTCCGAAAAGAAAGGCACAATGGCAAAAACGCCCTCTTCAACAGATTTCTGCACAATATAATCCATTTTGTCACCTTTAGGCAATGCCTGAAAAAGGATTACACGCACAGGACTCTCGCTCTCAGACGGCATGCTTTTATCAATCCTCGCCGTCACAAGCGTGTCCGAAATCCGCTCAAGCGTACATTCATGCACCATGCCGCTTTTATCGCAAACGGTAATGCCCTCGCCCACCGCCATACGCAGTGAACGTGCAATGTGCCACGCATCATCTCCGGTGATACACACCGAGTTTTGGTCAATATTTTCGCTTGAAACAAAAAATCTCGGCATGGCTCCCCCAAATTAATATATAGTATGACAATTTATTATATAATATTTTTCTAAAAATGTAAAGACTAAACAAAAAATTTATTTAAAATTTGTTGTTTTTGTTGATGCGGTAAATTATTGTTTATGAGAGTAACGAAGGTGTTCTTTCTTAAAAAGAAAGAACCAAAGAAAAACTGTAAAATATTTAATAAGTAGCCGTGGCTACAGACAATATTTTTTTACAAAAAGGTTTGGAGGTGTCGGAACCTTTCCGGGGCAGGTTCTGACGATTATTTCCATAAACATCAAGCAGGAGGGTATCAACAGACACCCTCCTGCTATTTTTATATTGCGTTTCCGTCAGCATCGAAAAGCGGAAGCTTTTCAAGGAAAATGATATCGTCACGGTCGGCAGCGTCGCCCTCGGCAAGCACCGCCATCTTTCCTACGATATTTCCGCCTGCCTGCTCAACAAGCTTTACAATCGCATTCAGCGACTCGCCCGTGCTGATTACGTCATCAACAACAAGCACACGCTTGCCCCTCATGTACTCGGCATCGTAACCGTCAAGATAAAGCACCTGCTTTGCCGCAGTGGTTATCGACTGCACCTCACACTTGATAACGTCACGCATGTAAAGCTTCGGCATCTTTCTCGCAAGCAGATAACGCTCACCGCCACGCTGTCTTGCCATCTCATACGCAAGCGGTATTCCCTTTGACTCCGCGGTAATAAGAACATCGTATTCGGGAGCCTTTGCAAGCAGTGCCTTTGCACATGCAACAGTAAGCTCAACGTCGCCAAACATTACAAATGCACCAATCTGAAGTTTTTCGTTAAGCGGGCAAAGCGGAAGTGCTCTCTCCACACCCGCTATATTCATCTTGTATTCCATAGTCATATCCTCTTTTCTGATTATTTATGGGGATAATCGTCAGAACCTTTTCAGGAAAGGTTCCGACACCTCCAAACCTTTTTGGTAAAAATTTATTATCTGTAGCCATGGCCACTTATTAAACTTTTACAGTTTTTCTTTGGTTCTTTCTTCTTAAGAAAGAAAACCCTCGTTTCTTTCCCTTTTATTTTTTCTTTTCTTTCTTGGGTTTTTCCTTTTTATCTGCGTGTTCTTCGCACGGAGCGAGAGTTGAAATAATCGCCTCGGCAATAAACCTTTCCGCCGTACTGCGAAGCACAAGCTCAAGCGCCTTTTCACGCAGCAGTTTTTCATCGGCCGCCGTTTCACGAAGCTCTCCCGAGCAATTCTTTACAATCTCCTCCTGCAGCGACGAAAAATGCTCATAAAGCGGCTCAACACCGTCGCTTCCGAGCATCGAAAGTAATGCCGATGCTTCGGGAAGCGGCAGATTCTGCTTGGTGCAGCAGAGCATATAAAGCATCGCAATCTGGTCTTTGCCGTACTTTTTCTGCACAGGACGCTTGATTCTTCCATCCTTTACATAATTATTCACACGGTTGGGGGTAAGTGGCGTGCCGTCCTCACTTTTACAAATTCTGCAAAGCAATTTATTGAGATAACTCGTGAGCTGGTCCATATAAAGCTCAATTTCGGGAAGCGAGTCATAGCTCGGAAGCGAAAAATCCGACAACTCATCGGCGGTTTTGTAAAGCTTATCAAAATCAGCCATTTTTTCCCCTCCTTCCCTTTTCCTTTGACCGCCAGAACGCCTCGGTCAAGGCTTCAATAACATATTGCTTGTCCTCGTCACGGAGCTTGCCGCCCGAAAAGAGTGCTTTCATCTCCGAAAGCAGCTCGTTAAGCTCATCGTTTTCGGTAGGCTCTGCGGGTTCACTTGCCCCCGTAAGCATATCAATGCTTACTCCGAAAAGCCTCGCAAGCCTTGTCAGCACTGCACTTTGCGGCATTGATGCGCCTGCCTCGTAATTCTGGTACGTGCGGTAGGTGACTCCGATTTTCCCTGCAGTTTCACGCTGGGTAAGCCCTGCCTCCCTCCGCAACATACGTATTTTTTCTTTAAATTCCATATTCACCTCAAAAAGCGAAAAATATTTCGTCTTTATCTTGACACAAAAAAAACTATCCTGTATAATGTAGACGAAAATACTTTCGTGTTTTCATTATAATGGAATTTCGCAAATTTGTCAAGGATAATTATTCCTGCTCCCCGTTTTGCGGGTATGATTTTCCTCATCGCATTCGAGAGTTTTATTTATAAGGAAACGGGAAAACAATGAAAAACGATCTTTTCACCGAGGACGAGGACCTCAAAATTGCAAAAACATTTTTAGACAACATGCTTGCCCCATTAAATAAGGAAGAAAGAAAGGAGCTGCTGAAAAGACTGCTTGCCGACACAGAAAAAATATGAAACTCTGTTGCAACCATTTTGAATATGTGAAACCGAAAATGTTTATTTTATTATATTTTGTAGTAAAAAGTATATCGTTTTTATGGTTGACCTTGCACAATCACTATGATAAAATTATTCTGTAATATGGCAAAAATGCCTATCAAGGAGGATTATTATGAAAAAGTTTTTAGCATTGCTTTTGTCCGCACTTTTCGTGTTCGGAATGCTCGCTATCTCAGCTTCGGCTGCTGACACCGTTGCATACGTTGACTACGTAAACGGCGCAGACTCAAATGACGGTACTTCTGCAAATACCGCAAAGAAGTCCATCGACAACAAGGGTACAGGCGCAATGTACTACACCAAGGAAAACGGCGGTTATATCGTTGCTTCCGGTAAGCTCTACTTCGGTAATGACTACACAATGAAGTCAAACCGTGGCGGTACTTTCATCATCACCGGTGCATACGGCGGAATGGACTACCAGAACCCCACCCCCGCATCCAACCCCACCTCCGGTGTAATGAAGATGGCTAAGGGCAAGAACCTCACCATCGCTACCGACACCACCCTCACCGATATCATTCTCTTCCACGAGTGGGATGCAAACCCCAGCACCATCTACGTAAAAGACGGTGCTACTCTCACAATCACCGACACCGTAACCTGCATGTCAAAGGGCTCGCAGTACTACTCCATCGTAGTTGAAAAGGGCGGCGTTGCAAACATTAACGGCGGTATCTTCGCAAACATCACAGGCGACGGCGAAAAGAACATCGCAAAGAACGTTACTGTCAACACCGGCAAGGTTGAAAAGCCCACAGTTACAGGCGTTGGCTTCATCAGCCACGGTTCGGGCAGCGACGGTAACGACGGTCTCAGCGCAAGCAGCGCAAAGAAGCTTTTCGGTACTACATCGGGTAACGGCGTAATGAGCCTTGTTCCCGCAGGCGGTACAGTAGTTGTTGCCGGCAAGGCATACATCGGTGCTGACTACACCATCGCAAACGTTGGCGCTCCCATCACCTTTACTTCCTACTACAATAACGTTGACTACAAGAACGCCGAGCCTGCTACAAATCCCGCTTGTGCTATTAAGATGGCAAAGGACAAGGTTCTCACCATCGACAATGACGTTATCTTCGACAACATCATCGTGTTCGAGGAATACGATACCAACACCGTTGTTGTTAAGAGCGGCAACACCCTCACCTTTACCGACAGCGTTGTATTTATGAACAAGTTCGGCACCAACTGGACAATCGAGGTTGAAAGAGGTGCAAAGCTTGTTATGCCCAAGAATGCAGAGATTTCCGTAACCGGTGCAGGCGACGTTGTAGACTACGTTTCCGCAGCTCCTGCAAAGACCGAGGTTAAGCTCACCATCAACTCCACCACCGCATACATCAACGGCAAGGCTCAGACTCTTGATGCAGCTCCCATCAACCGCAACAACCGCACAATGCTCCCTGTAAGATTCCTTGCAAATGCATTCGGCGTAACCAATGACGGTATCAAGTGGGATGCGGCTACAAGAACCGCAACTCTTTCCAATGCTACAACTACAATCGTTGTAACCATCGACCAGCCTTACATGACCGTTAACGGCAGCAAGGTTACTCTCGACTCCCCCGCAATTATCGAGAGCAGCCGCACATACCTCCCTGTTCGTGCAATCGCCAATGCACTCGGTGTTTCCAATGACAACATCGCATGGGATGCAAAGACCAACACAGCAACTCTTGTAAAATAATCAAACAAACATCCCCTTTAGCGTGATACTCTGCAAAGAGTATCACGCTAATTTATGTTTACTCTACGTGCAAGCTATTCTTGCCGGCAAAGCTCATAGCCCCCAACCGATAACCGACAAAAAAGAGAGAGCATTTCGGTGTTCAAACCGATTTGTTCTCTCTTTTCATTTGTAGGCTAAGTTTGACGAGTCAAATGCGATACTCGCACTCAGCGGAAATTTTAATTACTGCTTCCAGATAGAAACTGCCTTTGCGTAAGCCTCATTGATCTGTTCGATCCATGACTCTGCCGCAGGAAGGAGGGATTCATACATAGAAGCCCAGTTGCTGTTACGCTCTCTGAGGTTGATGATAAGCTGCTTGTTGTAAGGACCTACCTGATAGTAGTAGCCGATATCATAAACGATGTTATCGAAGATGATGTCAAGCATTTCGGTAGATTCTGCATCACGTGCAGACTGACCTTCAAGGGTAACGTCATAAAGTGCAGGAGTGATTTCCTTTTCGCCGTGGTAAGCAAGAGCCTCGGTAATTGTACCAACCATCTTGATATCATTTACAACAAGCGGAACGCAAACGAACTGCGAGTTGAAAGGAGAGGTGGTGGTGTAGTATGTATCCTGGTTTACAGAAAGCTTGGGATAAGGAAGAATACCGAAGTCATTTTCCATTTCACGGTACTGGGGCATTTCACCAACGAGTGCGGTGAAGAAGAGTCCCTGATTGTTCTGCCACCAGGTAGAACCGGCGCCGGAGTTGTTAAGACGCTGATACTGGAGAGCATGAACCTCGTCGTATGCGATCTCAACGTACTTGTTGAGTGCATCGAGAGTGGTTTCGTTGTAAAGAGTAAGCTCGATCTGACCGTTGTCGTTTACGGTGCAGCAACGCTGACCTGCTGCGTTTACAATACCTGTGATAGAGTCGTCCCAAACGAGAAGACCATAAAGGTCGCTGCCGTCATAAACACCGTCGTTGTTAAGGTCCTCGGAAACGCTCTTTGCGATTTCGGTGAACTTTTCAATAGTCCACTGACCGCCCTTAACGAGGTCATAGGGGTTCTCGATGCCGTAATCGTCTGCAAGCTTCTTGTTGAACATAATACAGTATGCGGCATTGTTGTCGGAAACGGTAATTTCACCGGTGGTGAAGAATACTACGTCCTTGATAGAAAGGCTGTCTGTTGCATTGTCGTCCCAACGGCTGGAATCAAGCTGAATAGAGGGAATGTGGTTCATATCGTAGAGATAACCCATGGTTGCAAGCTGCGAAACGTCATAGCTTGCGATAAGGCAAAGGTCGTAGTTGGGTGTATTGGAAGCTATCTGTGTATTAATTGCATTGAAGCCGGGACCGGGCTTACCGCTGGAAGCGGAAGAGTAGCCTGCCTTAACGTCCTGATAAATGTCAACGTTGAAGTCCTGCTCCATGGTAAGCACACGCTCATACTGTGCATTTTCAAGGTAAGTATAGTCGGGGTTTTCTTCTTCGTAGTTGAAGTCGTTGCAAGCATCGTTACCTGCGGAGAGGATACGGAACTGCTTGCCGCCGAAGTCGCCCTTAAGCACAACTTCTTCTACGGGGTTTGTTACTTCGCCGGTTGCTTCAGCAGTTGTTTCTACGGTTTCTCCGCAGGAAGCAAAAGCGAGGCATACGCATGCGAGAACAAGCATAATACTGATAATCTTTTTCAAAATCATTTCTCCTTTCAAGGCATATTTCGCCTATAATAGATTATACATTACTATAATATCACACTTTTTTAAGTAAATCCATACAAAAAATTACCATAATTTAAAGTAATTTTTTGCAAGGATTGACCATTTGGCTCTTTTGTGATAGAATATTAATAAAAAAAGGTATAAAAATAGGGGGGATAATCGCAATGCACGTCCTTGTTGAAGAAGCATTCATCAATTCACATTGGTGTTCAAGCTATATCAAAGGCATTACTGCGCAGGCAAAGCGAAAAAATATTCCTTTAGAAATTCATACAGAGTCTGATTTTATTTTCGGCGATGATTTTTGCGATACCCACGTTGTTCTTATCGGTTCTTCGCTCCTTTGGGCATCGCAGGCAATGAGCCTCCTATATAAAAACGGTATCCATCCGATAGTGCTTTCTATCGCAAATTATCAAAAGCAGTTCCCTTTTGCAAGCTTTATTACAATGGATTACGGCGATGCCGCACAAAAGCTGATGAAATATCTGCAGGGCTGTGGCTGCAGCCGCACTGCGTTTTTCTCGGGCAACCTGAAAAGCTCCACCGATATGCAGAAGCTTAACAATTATCTGCAGAACGGCGGCAGCGAAAACGACGTTTTCACCTACAAGGATTCGCTCATAAAAACCTGCGACCGTCTGCTTGCACGCATAAATGAATATGACTCTGTGCTTTGCGCAAACGACGTTTCGGCGGTTGTATTGCTTCGCAGGCTGACCGACCTCGGCTATTCGGTACCTAAAGACTATCATATCGCAACGTTTGGCGACACCACGCTTTCCAACCTTGAAATCCACAACATTGCCGTTGCCAAGGTCAAGAGCCTTGAGGTGGGACGCCTTGCGGTCAACGCATACCGCATGCTGAAAAACGATCCCGAAATTTCGGCACTTTCCTACCTTTTGCACTGCGATATTTTTGACTGTAATTGCGAACAGGTTGACATAAAACTTGAACATAGCGATTTTACTATTGAGCCTACGGGTGCAACCAACTTTTTCAGCGACCCCGACGTGGAAAAGGTTTTGCTTGTTGAAAAGCTGCTTGCAGGCTGCGACAAGCTCGACATAAGTATTCTCCGCGAGGTACTTAATAAGGAAAGTTATTCCAAAATCGCCGCAAAGCTTTTCATCGCAGAAAACACGATAAGCTACCGCATCAAAAAAATTCTGGTGCTTGCCCCCGACAAGACGAAAGAAGAAGTTTTTGACCTCTTGTCACAGTTTTTGTTTTAGATATTAAACGCAAATATGTAGGGGAGGTGTTTCCTCCCCTACAATACTTCAACAGCATCGAGGTAAATATGGAAATTATCAGAATGGTTCCCAAGGATTCAAAGGGCAACCCCTATCCCGACGGAAAAGAACGCAATATCATTTATTTCAAAGTAAAATATAACCGCCACCGTGATTTGTGTACCGAGGTCACCAAAGACGTAACGGACAAAGAAGAGTGGGCAGAGTGCAATGCAATGCTTTGCCTCCCCGACAGTTACAGCGAGGTCGGTGAAAAAACCCAACTCATCATCGCTTGCCACGGTGCAGGCAGCACAGTCAACCCCGAAAAACATCAAACCGGCGGTCTTGCGGGTGTGCTTGCCTGTGTGGATGCGGGCTATGCGGCACTTGATATCGACGGTGCCGACCCAAGCGGCTTGACGCTCGGCTGCCCCGAACATATTTTTGCCATGTACCGTGCATATAAATATGCCATCAAGCACTACAATCTCACCGAAAAGGTCGTTTTATACGGCGGCTCAATGGGCGGCCAGACATCAATCAACTTTGCATGTACGTTCCCGTCCGTTTGCCTTGCACTCGGCGTATTCTTCCCAAGAATGAACGTAAAGAGCTTTGAAACTGCCGACGGGCATTTCTGCCTCGGCACATGGGACAAAACCACTCCCGGTGCAAACGGAATAAGTACGCATGACAGAATCATTCGCTATTTCCATATGGACGGCGGCGAATGGAATGCGGACAGAATTGCAGGTTTTGAACCGTATAATAACCGAAGCTTTACAAACGAAAAGGGCGAAAAGGTGGTTATTCCTCCCTGCCCTATAAAAATCTGGCACGGAACGGCGGACACCGTTGTTGACCCCGTAGTTTCGATGGAATACGTCAAGGCGGCACGCAGGGGCGGTTGCTACGCCGACCTCCGCCTCATTGACGGAATCGGACATTGGATAATCGACAGCATGAAAGTGGAACTGCGTATGTGGTTCGACAGATTTTGTTGAATTGAATATAAAAACAGGCACGGGATAAAGCCGTGCCTGTTTTGTTTGCTGTTATTCGGGTTTTGCGTAAATATTAACGGGTTTTCTCACAAAAAGCGGTATCAACGCAGTCACAAGAATAAACATGCCACCAACCGCAAGTGCAGAAAGTGCCTTATCTAAACCAAGCCAGAAATAGAAAAGCTTGAACGGGAAAAACGCCCATGTAAATATCGGCTCGATATCAATATATGCCACGGCAACACTCACTGCAGTGAGTATCACCATTACAGTCATATTGACACGGTAGTATATTTTAAGCTTGCGGATGGAAAGAATATATCCTCTGCAAAATATAAAGAGCAATATAAAATTAATAACCAACGCTAAAAGCATTGCGGCAATTACCGTGTTTCTTGTGGATAAAAGCACTGCCGTGCGGAACAAAAAGGTAAATGCTGCAGAAATCGCTCCCTCTGCGAGAAACGTTTCAAGAATTCTTCTTGGTAAAAATGGCATCCGTATCACCTCTATTTAGCCTACAATAGTTGCGGTTCTTGTCGGACCGTCCCAGCTAACTGTCTTTCCGAGTGCCTCGGAAAGGGCACGAAGCGGAATAAGTGTGCGGTCGCCGAAAATCTGTGCAGGAACGTCAAGCGGATATTCCTTGGTTTCGCCTGAAATAACGTCAGTTACGGTAAAGCTCGGCGAATCAAGCGGCATTGCGATGATGAATGTCTTGTATGTAGCAAGCGCAAGACGCATGTCCGCAACCCAATCAACCTTTGCGCCAAGCGATTCAAAGCATTTGCGCATCGGCACCATGGTTCTGTCGTTTATAATGCGGGGGGGAACGTCAAACTTGACGTTAACTCCATTTATGATAACGGTGATATCATCAGCCGCAGCTATCGCAAGCGAAAGCGTAAAAGCCATGGCAAGTACAAGCATCACGGCTACAATTCTTTTGGTCATTTTATATCCTCCTCGATAGTACTACTCTACATTATAAAATAAAGTGGGCAAATTGTCAATTATTTTGTATGGCTATATGTGCAGTAGCGAGGGAAGGCAGCTATTGTTACTTTATATAGAGATTAGAAATGTCAATATTACCCGCAAGTTTTTCTTCATTCGCAAATGAAACCGGCTTTATAGCAAAGGTTATTTCATGCACGCATTTTAGCGTTTCGGGATATTCAAAGTCGCAAAGGTCAATACAATACTCCTGATATTCAGACGACAGGCAAATTTCAAAGGATTCGTGCATCCATGCTTGTCCTTCCGGCTTAACCTCAAGCCAGATTACCTCTACGCTCTCGTCCGCAGAACGGGCGCTGAATACGATTTGCTTTGCACGGCTTATGTCAATCGCCGGTTGCTTTATGTAATATGCACCGGCAAACTTCGGAATCTCATCACGCAGTCTGGTTTTTTCAAAATTAACCGCCAGACTCACCGTTTGCCCATCCTCGGATTTTTTAACCTTGAACACAGTACTCTCGTTTCCGCATGACGCAAAAGTACGCACCTGACGCATATCAAAGGTGATATCTATAGGCGGCTCTGTACCACCGGTGATTAATGATACAAGATATTCCATGGATGATTGAAATGTATGATCCATTCGTGCTTCAAGTCCTTGAAAAGTTTTAATTCTTTCAAGTTGTTCAGGAAGATTATCAGGAAAATCAAACCCACGCAACATAATAGGTAATTAAAAGATGCTATAAAAAACAAAAGAGTTTCCGATGGACGGTACCCGGATAAACGGACAGGAAAAAGTGTCGGTTTTTTATCGATTATTACGGCTCGTAGATAAACGCCGAGCCATACTGCTTTAATATCTTTACGCCATCATTTCAATCATTTTCAATTACTGCCCGCAATATGCGGGATAAGAATACGGCGGCATTTTCTCAAAAAAGCCTGTCCCAGTCGAAAAGCTCACCGGGATCACTCTTTGACGGGTTATACTCACCGTGTCCGATGACATGCTCACGGTTAAACGGTATACCGTTTCGCTCGCAGATATCCGTAACCAATTTTGAAAGCGACTCATACTGCTCATCGGTAAAGCCGATAAAGGATTTATCAATAGCCTCATATTCCTCCGCCGTCATATACTGTGCCATGTCACGTTTTGAGCCAATGGCAAGCAACTCAATGCCGATAGAATACTTGTTCATCGCATTCGTAAGACGTTCATCGTCAGCAAAGGCTCCCTTTCCCGCATGCCATGCCGCCCTTGTTTCAGGTATGTAACAATGCACTTCGCCGTCACGGTCGATGATATAATGAATACTCACACCGCTATCTGCAAAGATTTTTCTGACTGCATCAATATTATACGGCTCATCCCTTGAGAGCAAAACTGCACTTGTGAAATGAATCATCACATATTCAGGTGCAAACTCCCTCTCCCACGAAAAATCCTCTACGGGGGCAAGGAATTCCTCTTTCGCAAGCGGCGAATACAGGGGAGCAGGAGCAACGCTCGTTTCCTCATACTCATTTGCAGTCACGGCACCTGTCTGTAATGCAAAAGCATCATCGGTATAATCGGTAACGGCAGTTTCTGTGCATCCCGAGAACAGAGCTGCAAAAGTGCATAGAACAAGCACAACCGTCTTTATTTTTATCAAATCCGTCATGGTATCTGTATTATAATACTCCCAAGAATCCGTATTGCTTCAAACGTTGTCTGCAAGTATCAATTTCTTCCTGCGTGAAAAGCTCTGCGTACTCAGGCTTTATGACATGGGCTTCAACAGACAAATCCAATCTGCCTGCCATGTGCAACGTTCCAAAGCCCTCCGTTCCTCCGTCCTTCATAACTAACTGCTTAGCTGCTGCTACGCCACCTTTTTCGCTAATAAGCTGCAGAAAACGCATAGCGTTATATTTTACCTCTTTTTTTGCGGTCTGATATACTTCAACCATCTCCCGATGAAACTTTTTTTCAAGATCTGTCATGTATTGTTCCTTTCATTCTTCCATGCCGCTTTCGAAAAAGCACATGTCCAGTATTTTTGCCGGCGGATAATCCATTCCGCTTTTTTTGCTACACTCAACTCTCAATCCATCAAACGCCGTTTTATACTTGTCATAAAGCATGCCAACCTGCATTAAAGAGAGCACTCCAAAACTTTGTATAAGTCCCATGCGTTTTAGTCCTGCTTTAAAATATCTGTCATAAGCTGGAGTGCAACCGATCGTTCCAAGCAGAATTTTGGTGAGAAGTGTTGGCGACGGTTCATGCTTTGCTATGTTTACATATTCCTCCGAAATAACTTTACTCAATTCTAATATGAGTTCCGCATTCTCTTTTTTAGCAAGTTCTTCTGCCGATATATCCCACAAACGGTCCCATTTCGGCTGAAAAACAATCTCAACGATTGTTTTATGAATTTTATAGTCCTTTTGCAATAAAAACGCTTTACCTCTTAACATTCCCCAACTTGCAAGATACCAAGCCAAATGAAGACATAAATGATCTATCGTATGCTCGCAGTCTTTCTTGTGCTTTTCAAGAAAAACCTTATGGCAATGCTCCCAAGATAAGTACCTATGATGCGGCATTCCTTCAATGCTGTTATAAAACGCTTTGCCGTTATCTATTACTTTTTGCAGTCGTGTTTGTTCGATATCAAAGTTCAGACATCCTTCTTCTTTTGCGGTCACTGACTCTTGTATGTAAGGAGTTACAACAACATCACCCTTGGAAAACTCAACCCACTGCTCCCGCAAACTGACGCCTGTTACCCGATATCCCGCATTCAGCCATCCCCGTTGAAAAGACGTGCCGTTCTGCGTAGTGCAATTTGCCCATGCAGGTCGGTTTTTATATGCATATGCCGGCACCGTAATGATGCCGTTCAATTCACCAAAGGTAATGGTTACTGTGTCATTTTTGCATCCCTGCAACCATTGCGTAAGTGCAACATATTTATTTCTGTCTGTCATGTGTTGTTCCCCTTTCGAGTGATACATAAATTATATCATGCTATTTCTGCCATTGTAAACAAAAAACTGAAAACACCTCACGATTTCCCGATTTTGCACGTTACAACCATAAGCATCATCAAAGCAAAAAGCAAGGTGCTTTGTACACCTTGCTTTTTGTTTATTAAGATTATTGGGTGACCAACTTCATAATGCGAATTACATCAATAAGACTGAGTCTGCCATCGCCGTCCATGTCACCGTTTTCGGCAGTTTGGCCATTAACCACAACGCGGATGAGCAGCAGAACGTCCAGCAACGTAACGTTTCCGTCACCGTCCATATCTCCCTTGAGATTGCCGACATTTACGCTTTCGCTTGTTCCGTCAGCAAAGTTAAGTGTTACTGTATAGTATTCGCTGTCAGAAGCAATAACGTACGCATTACTTCCCTCGATGTCTACCGTAGCATATTCCTTACCGTCAACCACTGCACTTACAACAGTCTTGCCATCGGGAATTGCAACTTCTCTGTAAGTACCTGCAAGCCCAAGCTTTGCAGCAATGAAGCTTTCCTCCGAGCGATAGATGTCGCTTACCTCAAGGTATCCCATTTCAGCAAGTGAAACGCTGACATCGGAAGCATCGTTATCGTCAGACTCAAAAAGATGAGCAATAATATACGCTCTGTAACTGTCAACAGGGATAATGTACGCTCCGTTTGCAAAAGTTACATCCTTTGCAGCGCCGAGAGTTGCCGTTACTGCCGTTCCGCTATACTGCTTAAGATTAAGCGTTACGCCTTCTTCAAGCAGATAATAACCTATTCCGTGCTTGTCGAGAAGTTCAAGAACGGTACCGATACCCTCTGTATCGGCACTTACAACGTAAGCGGTTGGACGCGAACGGTATCTTACGGGCAGATCGGTATAGAAATACTGTGTAAGGTTGTTTTCTTTTCTGAACGTGCCATCTGCCGCAAGAAGCGGATTGTTACGGAACATGCTCGTCTTGTCATGTATAGTTCGCTTCGTTTCAAGTACTATCGGACTGTCAATATCAAATTTCTGTGCAGAAAGTGTCATTTTTTCTCTTGCAGCCAGAATTTCCTCTGCAAGTGCACCGTCCGATGCTTTGACAAGATCGAAAACGTTCTTTACCGCAGTAATCTGAGAGAATACTCGTCTTGCATATGCACCGTCGCCTCCGTTAATACCGGCTACCTCAACCGTAACTGCCAGAATACCTCTCGTTGTAGAATAATTTGCAGTACGTGCGTTTGCAGCGGTAACCCATCCGTAATAGTAAGGACGGATTCCCGTATCCGCAATGTTTTCCATAGCCTCGGTTATAAATTCAACGTAGCGCATATTTCTGCTTTCATAGTCGCCGCGTATCAGTGCCTCGCCGTCAACAAATGCTGTATTCAGCGTGCCTGCTACCGCAATACCTACATCGTAAATGTCGGTAAGCGTATTGCTCGGTCCAAACAGAGGATTCATAGGAGCCTCATGGCAATCCATAAGCACGGTAGGCTCAAAGAGATCCATCACTCTGACCATTGCAGTCGTTTCTATATTGGAAAGCTGCATGAAGTCACGGTTCATATCTTTTGCAACGGGTGCATTAGGATTCTCTCTGGTGAACGTAACCGCTCCGTCAGGGTTAATTCTCGGAACGATAACTACCGCACCGATATTGCCTGTGAGAAGGTTGTCGCCGTACTCACCGCACATCTCACTTATCATTGCAAGGGCACCCTCGCCGCCTGACGGTTCGTTACTGTGGATCTGAGCAGAAATCATAAGTATATCTCTGCCATACTGTGCAGTTACTATCTTTGCAACATCCTCAAGAGTTGCTCCATCGGGTATTTCATCCTTTGTAAATACAACTATCGGAGCGATATAACCGCCTGCGGTGGTAAAGAGGTCAAACATATAAGCATAGTCGCAGGATGCGGTCTTTGTCTGTACAAACTCATACATTTCCTCATTAGAGGTAAAGAAGCGCTGTCCGTAGCGATTATTGTTAAAGTAAGGAGAATCGGGAGTTTCAAAGCCTACAAGATCATCCGTATTGTAATACTTCTCAAGAATCTCGTCGGTATTTTCGGAGAAGTGTAATGCTTCGTATCCCTCGCCTACTTTGGGTGTGTAGTTTGTATAGTCAAGAGTGATTTCCTCTTCCTTGCCCGTTATATAGATATACTTTCTCTTGTAGTCGGTGCTTGAATGGTATACCGCATAGTTATATAGACCGGGGCTAAGATAGAATACGGTGCTCTCATCATACGCTTCATCCGCAGGCATTCTGTCACCGGTGGTTACAAGGCCTGCTCTCGGATAAATATCAACACCCTTAAGATGCTTGAACGTTACCTTTGTCTTTGCAAAATATCCGTCGGGGGAAATACCGAATTTTCCGCCGTCAGAAACGAAAATCTCGTTATCCTGTGCGGTATACGTAACGCTTGTACCGTTAACGCTTGCCGCATTGATATAAGTTCTCGCCTGAGGAATGCCGTTTATATCAAGCGCAATATTTCCGCTGAAAGACTCTGCGGTAATCGTTGCCTCGGGGAAAAGCGTAAGCGAACCGCCGCCGACAAGCGAATTTACGTCTGCGGGAAGACCGATAGAAAGTGCTCCGCCTTCTGAAAGGTCGATATTAAGAGTCTTTGTTCCACCAACCGTACCTTGAGTCTTGCCGTCTGCATATACGCCGCACATAATACTGCCGCCCGTAAGCGTCACGGTAGAGCTTCCGCTCACAGTACCTGTAGTTATCGCACCGCCGTAAACATTACCGTAAATATCGCCGCCGTTAATTACAACGGTTGTATTACCTTTCACTGTGCCGGTAAATCCGCCACCGCCGATATTATACGTTCCGGCTTCTTCTGACCAGGAAGAATGATAGTTTGTAAAATAGTAGTTGATCTGACCGCCATTGATTTCAACATAGGTATCACCGTTTACGGTACCGGAGCGGCTACCGCCTGTGATGTTGGTGCCTACAAAGCCGTCATCTACTATAACCTTTGTATTACCGTTAAGTGTTCCGTTATAGCCGCCTGCAAAAAGATTCTTGAACAGATATCCGTCCTCTTTTACAGATATATTTACGTTACCGGTTGTTGTAACATTGGAATAGTATGTGGTGCCGTATACGTTAAGGTTTACTCTTGCACTGTCAAAAACGTTGATATAAATATCTCCGTCAAAGGTGTACTGCGTAGAGCCTGAGCCACAGCTTGAACCCATAACTCCTATTCCGTCATTTGCACCTACTACAACGGCGTCGCCGCCGATGTTGATAGTAGCACTGCCCTTGAAATTGCCCTGGAAGTTACCGCCGGTTATCATATGGTCAACATAACCGCCAAGGAAGTTTACGGTTGTGTTACCCGTAAAGGAGTCGTGCAGATTACCGCCGATTACATTACGGAAATAACCGCTCTTGATAGTGATATCGGTGTCACCTTCAAAATCGCCGTCTTTTGCACCGCCGCATATGCAGATATACGAAGCGGCTATGGGATTTCTGCAATATACACCCTCATCAATAACGAGTTTATTACCGTTTGCACAGATATAATTGTTGCTGTAACTTGCCTTCTCAAGAACTATATTCTTAAAGGTCGTATCAACAAAAAGGTTAATATCCGCCGCTACCTTTACTGCCGCAGTTTCAGTATAGTCTGCCTCGCCGTAAACCGAGGTGATTACGATTGCTCCGCCGGAATTAACATCTTCTGCGGAATCTATTTCAACGTCGCCTGCAACAACGATAGTACCACCGTTGAACAATCGCTCTGCCGCCTCGGAAAGAGTCCGTACCGCAGTATCTTCAGTAAGGCCGTCACCGCTTGATAAAGCAGTTCCGTCAACAAACACAACGGTGGGAATAGACTCGGGTGCTATCATGTAGGTTATACCCGTTTCTTCTTCTACGGTTGTGTAATCGCATCCGGTGGGAACGACCACGTCGGGAGCTACGCTGAGCGAGGTCGCTTTCACAACACCGAAATCGGAAATGTCAACGGTTATGCTGTCCGCAGTTACGTCGCCTACGCTTGCTCCGCTGTAAAGCTTAACCGTCATTGCACCGTTGAACGCAGCACCGTCGCACGGCTTGATTACTCCCTCAACCGTTGCATCGTATATTTCAACGGTAGGGTTACCGTTAAAGGTACCTGTAGAGTTACCGCCGAATACTCTGCGGAAGCTGCCGCTCTTTATAACAATGTGAGGATCGGCATTTACGGTGCCGCTTGCTCTGCCGCCGAAAATTGAGAGATAATAATTACCTGCCTTTTC
>JAZQEH010000018.1:0-5822 GCA_045538895.1 Eubacteriales bacterium | reverse complement strand
AGTGCCGAATGCAGCTACTGCATCTACTGCTGCCTGTACGGTTTCGTAAGGTGTTTCACCTACGTATGCCTTAGCTACGAGCTGAGGAATTACTTCGCCGCCTTCGGTCTTGCCACAGCCGTTTGCACAAGTGTAAACTGCGGTCTTTCCGGGTTCGGTAAAGGTTGCGGGAACTTCTGCTTCGGTGAGTTCCATCTTATGACCGAGTGCTGCAACGGGTGTTTCGGAAATTACTTCGCCACAATCGTCACATGTTACGGTTTCAACGCCTGCTTCTTCACATGTTGCAGTATTTGTTGTGGTGGTGTTAGTATGTTCGCATGTTGCACCTGCCAAAACTACGTCTGCGGAAACTGCAACACCGTCAACTGCTTCTTCATTGTAGTTATATGCATCAACGAATTCAACAGTTACAACGCCGCCCTCAAAGGTATCGGCAACGGTGTATGTAAGAGTGAACAACTCGCCGTTGAGAAGTGCATCTTCTGCAGCCATGTTAAGGAGAACAACGTTGGTAGGAGCTACATCAAGATCGCTTACGTTGCAGGACCAACCTGCGGTGCTTGTGTCTGCTGCGCCAACAGTATTATCTACAGCGGTGAGAGTAAGACCTGCGGGAGCAGTAACATTGAACTCTGCACCGAGGAAAGGAGTGGTGGATGTGATAGAAACTGTTACGGTTGCGGTACCTTCTGCTACGGTTGCGGCTGCTGCCTCAACAACGATAGGAGCTGTGGGAGCCTCAACTGCAACGTTTTCGTTTGCACAGTAGTATGTGCCGTCAACCTTTACAACGTACTTATGCTCGGTGCATTCGTACTTAACTGCTCTTGTTTCGTCACGTCCGCAGAGAGTACATACTCTGGTTTCTACGCCGTCCTTTTCGGGAGTAGCGGGAGTGGTAACTTCATATTCGCCCCAAACACATTCGTCAGCGATATTTTCAACTACGTTGTAGGGGTAAAGTCCGTCTGCACGCCATGTACCCTTAACAAGTACGTCGATATCCTTGTGGTAAGCGTGAGTGCTTGTGTTTACGGTAACGGTTGCTTCTTCATTTACGAAATCACCGTACTTGTACATGCGGAGAGTATGTCCGAGAGGAGTGATACGTCCTTCAGCGGGAGTAGAAATGTTGAATACAAGGTTCTTTACGTTCTTGAACTGAGCGGTACCGAGTTTTTCTGCAATACCCTTATCAGCATCTGCAAGTACGTCTGCAACCTGAGAGTTGTCATTAAAGTTTACAGTGAGGTTGTCAAGCCATGCCTTGGAAGCTGCCTGTGTAACCTTGCCGTTTGCATCAACAACTTCATCATAACCAACGTTATGGTCACCGGTACGGAACGAGTTAACGCCCGAGTTGCCGTTGAGGTTAACGATGGAGGTGCAGTTCTTTGTGAGAGCTGCGGTACGTGTATTAGAGGTGGACATTGTATAGAGAACGTATACAAGGGCTGTCTGAGTAGCACTTTCAGCCTTGGAGTTGAGGAGACCGTCATCAACGTTGAGAGTTACGGTCTTGTTGGAAACCTCAATATTGTCTGCGGAGAATGCACTGCCCATGTAGATTCTCTCGAAGAAGTAATGACGTGCATTGGTGGAAAGTGCAGGACCGTCAACAGAAATTGTTACGTTCTTTTCTGCGGTATCGTTTTCAGTTACACCATAGTAACCTGCAAGGAGGTAACAAGTTGCATAGCTCTGAACACGGGTGTAACCGAAGTCAACGTTGTGCCAGTTTGCAGAAATGATTGCACGGTAAACGCTTGAAGATGTACCCATAAAGAGTATATTTTCAAATACAGAGTCACCGCCGAGAACGAGGTGAGCACCCTGCGTTGTAATCTTAAAGCCACGGGTAGCGGCGCCGTTTCCGTCAAAGTCTGCGCCGGAGAATGTGATAGTGCCGTTCCACTCGTGGAGCACTTCTGTTCCGTCAAGGTTGTAGCCGCCTGCGGGAATAATAACCTTACCGCCGAAGTTTGCAAGACGGGTAACAGCCTCGGTAAGAGTTTCTACCTTGGTAGCCGCATCCATACCGCTTGCTTCGTCGTCGCCGCCTTCACCAACGTAAACGAAAGGAGTTTCGGCAGTGCAAGCAACTACGCCGCATTCGGAACAAACAATTTCATACACACTTGTTTCTTCATTCTTTGTCCAGATCCAGTTTGTGTTGTCTGCATGGTTTGCAGCATCAAGGTCAAGCTCAACAGTTTCTACGATTGCACCGCAGTCAAGACAAACAACGTTTGCACTACCCTTTACTGCGCAGGTAGAAGCAGTAGCCGGCTGGTTTTCGCGGTTAGCGTGTGCGCATGCTGTAGAGCTACCGCACTCATCACAAAGCTTATCCTTGTTTGCATCAAAGTGGCCCTTAAGAGTTTCTACACAGTACTGCTTGTAGGTGTAGTGGTTAACGGTAACATTGTTGGTATCATCAATAAGACTCTGGAATACTGCAGCGTCTGCCATTGCTTCTGAGCTGCGCTCGTCTGCATAAACGTTCCATACTACTGTAGCAGCCTTGGAACGGTTATTGTTGAAGCCTGCAGTAACACCGTCAGCATAGGAGATGTCAGCTGCACCCTTAAGAACAAGGTTTACAGTGTAAACGTAAGGATTGCCGTTTTCGTCAGCCGCACCTGCGTTTGCAGCAGCAGCAGTTTCGAAATAGGATGATGTACAGAACGCAGTTGCGATAGTAACTCTACCGTCAATAGTGATATCGGAAACACCGTCTGCACTGAGAGCTGCGTTACCTTTCTCATTGATAGAGAAAGGAGCAAGATAGTTAATTGTAAGAGTATCGGTTTCGTTAATAGCACCGAGAGTCAACTTAACCTTTGCGGTGTGAGGATCATCAACGTAACGGTTACCGCCGGCAACAACACGCCATGCACCGCTGCGGAGAGTGATATCGGAATCAATCACACGGTCGGGCATGCTAACGAGGTTGTTTGCACCGGAGAGATAAATGTTCTTGTGACTTTCCGGCAAGGTAACGCCTGTATCTGCAACAAACTTGTGGTTAAGTGCAGTCCAGGTGATATCGGTAGTGACCACGTCAAGTGTGATATTGGTAATTGTAATATCACCGTTCTGATAGAAACGGTTCTTGGGGAATACGAGCGAGCCGCCTGTGATGGTGATCATACCCTCATATTCGGGAGTGTGATATTCTGCAGGAACGGTTGCAGTGTCAACAATGTGAAGAGTTACGTCATTGCCTGCATTTGCGGATGCAGCTGCATATACCATTGCATCTGCGAAAGAAACGAATGCAGTTGCAGAGGTTGTACCGATGGCTTTATTAAGTGATGTAACCTTTGCGAGGTCAATACCGTTTTTAGAAACGTAAACATCCTTACCAAGGTTATTATCAACAAATATGGGTTCTGTAGCATCACCGCAGCATGTGTGGTAATAGGTGACAGCACCTGTAGTGGTAGCAATAGCAAGACCTTCAGCGTGGTTGTCGGGGTCGAAATCAATTTCGCCCTCACTTACGGTTTCGCCGCAGTTGTTACATACCTCTTCCTGCCAACCCTTGGTAATACAAGTAGCTGCAAGAGTTACATTGGTAGTAGTTTCTGTGTGTGCACAGTCAGCACTATCTGCTGCGCTTGCCGAAAAGGCACAGAATAGCATGCAGAAAAGTAGTGCCGCAACAACAAATACGTGCCTGTATCTGCTACTATTAGCTTTAAAGTTTTTCATTTAAATCCCTCCATAAGTATTACAATTTAATACTAAAAGCAAGTATTTAATTGTAATTATACAACAACTATTATTAGTTGTCAATGACAACTAATAAGTTTTTTACACAACTTAAATTAGTTGTTATGCTAATTATGTAATCTAAAAATCATATAGTGGAGAAGTTTTAATAATATGTTAAAAAACCTACGACTGCTCAGAATTCGCTCGGGATTAAGCCAAAAACAGCTTGCTGAAATAATCAATGTAAGCCAACAGTCAATAAACAAATATGAAAACCACGAAGTAGAGCCCACTCTTGAAACTTTAGGGATAATTGCCGACTATTTTAACACATCAATAGATTTTCTTACCGGAAGAACCGATATAGAAAAGAAAATAGAAAAGGTTTCTGATCTTTATCTAAACTCAGAAGAAGCAAAATTAATGAATAACTACCGAGCGTTGTCAAAAAAAGATAAACGGGCTATTCAAATTCTTGCTACCTGCTTGCTCGAAGAATAAAAAGGCTTGCTCCGGCAAGCCTTTTTTGTTTGTCAGTGAGATGAATTAATGTTTAGGGTTGTAATAAAGGCTCCCTCAGACGAGGGAGCTGTCAGCGGAACGCTGACTGAGGGAGGGAAAAAGTAATAATTAGAATGGTCCCTCCTTCCGTCGCCTTGCGGCGCCACCTTCCTCGTCTGAGGAATGCTTGTTAATGTAAACAATAATTTACTTTACTTTCTATTCAAAATGATTTATACTAATTATATAATCATTTTAAGAGGTAACAAAATGCTTGTACAAGACAGATTTTTAAAATACGTTTCATTTGACACTCAATCCGACGAAAACAGCAATACCACTCCCAGCTCCGACAAGCAAAAACTGCTTGGTGCATATCTCGCTGACGAGCTTAACAAAATGGGGCTTGAAAATGCACATATGGATGAAAACGGATACGTTTACGGCTGGCTCCCTGCAACCAAAAGCTATGAAAGCCGTGAAACTATCGGCTTTATCGCCCATATGGATACTTCGCCCGATGCCCCCGGCAAGGATATAAAGCCGCAGATTATCCACTACACCGGTGGTGATATTGAGCTTGGAAACGCTACTATCACGCTCAAAAAGTTTCCTGCCGTTGCAAAATATGCAGGTCAGGACCTTATAGTGACCGACGGCACAACCCTGCTTGGTGCCGATGACAAGGCAGGTGTTGCAGAAATCTTTACTGCCGTTGAATACTTGATCGCTCACCCCGAAATACCGCACGGAAGAATCGCCGTGGGTATCACCCCCGATGAGGAAATCGGTCAGGGTGCCGACCATTTTGACGTTGAAAAATTCGGTGCAAAATGGGCATACACAGTTGACGGCGGCGAAGTACCCGAAATCGAATACGAAAACTTCAATGCCGCTTCTGCCAAAGTTACTGTAAACGGCATCAACATTCATCCCGGCGAAGCAAAGGACAAGATGAAGAATGCGGCACTTTTACTCTGCGAGTTTGTTGCACGCATGCCCGCAGCAGAAACTCCTGCTCACACATGCGGCTACGAGGGCTTCTACCACGTTGCAAACATCTGCGGTGACGAAACCACTGCAACCCTCGCTATGATAATCCGTGATCATGACAGAGAAAAGTTTGAAAACCGCAAGGTGTTTATCAAAAATCTTGTTGACTACATGAACACAGTTTACGGCGACGGTACTTTTGAACTTGACATGAAGGACAGCTACTACAATATGAAGGAGCAGATTTTGCCCCACATGCACGTTATCGAAGCTGCTGAAGCTGCTATGCGTAACAACGGTCTTTCACCCGTTTGCGTACCGATACGAGGCGGCACGGACGGTGCAAGACTCTCTTATATGGGACTCCCCTGCCCAAATCTTCCTACAGGCGGTCTTAACTTCCACAGTGTACACGAGCTTATTTCGGTACAGTCCATGGAAACCATGGTCAAGGTTTTAGTTGATTTGATGAAAGCGTAATAAAAAGACGGAAGCTAAGCTTCCGTCTCAGAGTGCTGACAAACACGTCAGACCGCAAGTAAGAATAAAAGCAAGGCTAATAAATAGAAATAATTTTTCACTTTGCGTAAAAACAAAATGCGGCA
>JAZQEH010000017.1:0-45636 GCA_045538895.1 Eubacteriales bacterium | reverse complement strand
GCGACGGAAGGAGGGAACATTTCTAATTGTTACTTTTTCCCTCCCTCAGTCAGCGTTCCGCTGACAGCTCCCTCGTCTGAGGGAGCCTTTATTACAACCGTAAACAATAATTTGCAACAATATTTTCACAAAAATAGCATGGTCAAACGGCCATGCTATTTTAAACTTTGTATCTCGATTAAAGAGCCATGCCGCCGAAAGCTTCTTCGGGCATTTCATAGGTGGAGGGGCACATAAGGAAGAGAACCTTGTTGCCTACTACCTTGGTAACGATTTCGTCAGCAGTTACACAGATCTGCCAACGGGGGTTGCAGTTATCGGTAAGAGTCTTAACAAAAGCGTCTGCATCTGCATCCTCTGCAAGCTCAAATACATAACCAACGTATGCGATAGAGCCCATCATAGGCATGAACATTGCACCGGAAGCATAGCCCTCGATGATATAATTGTCAAAGCCGGGGAAATATGCAGGGTCAACAGGCATTGCACCGCCCATGAACTGGTTGATCTCAAGGGTAACGAGTTTGTTAGCAAGTTCTTCTGCAGTGTACTTTTCATACTCTGCCAAGAGTTCAACAAATGCATTCTCGTGAATCTGACCAACGGTGAGCTTGTCCTCAACGGGTGCAGTAGTTTCAGCAGCTGTGGTTTCAGCAGCGGTAGTTTCAACGGGGTTTTCGTTGGTTACGTCTGCGGTGGTTTCTTCATTGTTGCCACATGCAACAAGACCTATGCAAAGTGCTACGGTAAGTAATGCGATAAGAATTTTTTTCATTTTTCTATTTTCCTTTCAAATGATTCTTTTATTTGTCGAGGAGGTTTTAAAAAATCCTCACTCAAAAATAAACTTTTTTAAAAATTTTTTATTTCGTGATAATCAAGCAGCGAAAGCGTTGGGAAATAAAGCGAAAGTATACGCTCGGCAGTAGCCCCTGCAACCGCAAGATCATGTATTCCGTACTGGCTGAGTCCTACGCCGTGTCCCCATCCCTTACCTGCAAAAACAAAGTTGTTTTCATCCTTGGCGGTAACGGTTTCATTAAAGCGGCGGAGAACTACACCTATCTTATCAGCCATGTTGTAGTAGTATCCGCTATCTCCGTTTGCTACAAGAGCTTCACTAAGCTCTTTTCGGCTTACCTCTGTGTCGCTTTGAACGTAAACACGTTTTTCATCAAGCTCTTTTATGCCGCTTGCAGTAAGCACACGCGGCACCTCTTCTACTATAGGCGAATAATTGCCGCTTGTCAATACAAACGTACCATTTGTATCAATTTTTACGACTTTGTCATACTCATAAGTAACACTTCCCTTGCCTACAACAAAGTTTGCACTCTTTACATACTTTGAAACAGAGGTGCGTACCTTGTCGCATCGCTCAATAGTGAGTTCGTTTCCCTTTGAGTCGGTATACGTTATCGAATACACATATGAACCGTCGCCCGAAAAGCTGTTAATTTTAATGTCAACAATGGATTTTCCTTTTATCTTATCATAGCCCTTGCTCCGCAGATAATCGGCAAGGTCGCTACCGCTGACCTCGGTTGTCCAAAGACCGTTTGCATGCTCCGAATACCGCTCCCACGGAGTTGCTATCGGCATAAGATACGGCGAATCGTCACCGCCCCATGTATCCTTTGCCGCTGAGGTATAGCCGCCTGTCGATGATGAGTAATAGGTTGTAACAATGTTTTCACCGTCCGAAAGCACAAGCCCTTTCGTACTCTCCACCGCATCGAACACCACCTCATTTGCATCACCTATACCTCTGTACACCTGACAGTGAGTTGTATTGCATATATCAAAGCCGTATGACGTATAGTGTCGGTTTTTGCTCTGCACAGTGTAGCCACGCACAGTAATTGCAAATGCACGCAGTGCTTCAAGCGGCCACTTGGGGCTGATTTCATAAGGGACAACGCCTGCAATATAGTCCTCAAGCGATAGCATGTTGGAAAGTGCCACACCGTCTACAGTATCGGTTTTGTATCGCTTGTACATAAACACGCCGTCATACAGGCGGTTAGCCGGAGTTTTCAGATACTGCTTTTCGCCCTCGTTGTCAAGGGCAGTAAGTCCAAGCCAAGTTTTGCCGCCATCGTCATATTCAAAATAAATAACGTTGGTTTCGGGATCCACTATCATAAGGGCGGTATCGCTCGGCGACACGATATCAAGTTCTATCGCCTCTGCCATATCGGGAATCGTTGCAAGTTTTTTCTCAACATTAGCCTTTGAAGAATAGTCGCCAATGCGAATCTTGTACACACCGTTTATATAAGCCACAAACGGATGCATGTCGCTACCCTCACTATCAAGCCACTCCTTGACAAGCTCAAGCATGCTCTCGGCTTCTTCACGTGTTTCGATATCCTCTGCAGTTTCAAGATGGTATCCGCCGATAACACATCGCTTTGAGGTGTTATAAATAGAATAGGTGTACGCCGTTTGTGAAAGATTATCGTCGCACACCACAGAAATTTTGGGAATTTCAACTGTATATATTTCCTCGTAGAAACGCTCTGTCTTTGTAGAAGTAACGCTGTGAACGTTAAAGCCGACCGTACTTACGGTTTCAAA
The DNA here is from genome assembly GCA_045538895.1 of Eubacteriales bacterium. Taxonomy (GTDB): domain Bacteria; phylum Bacillota; class Clostridia; order Oscillospirales; family CAG-272; genus UMGS902. The sequence goes on along the minus strand of JAZQEH010000017.1, from coordinate 43,056 downwards.
GCCGACAGTAACGTCACTGCCGTACATAAGTCCGACAGTGACGTATTCGGGAGCAGCCTCAACCACTGCTTCTGCGTCCTCTAAAGTATCCGCTTCAGTAGCGAAAATGTTGATAGAGCATGCCTGAAGCAATACAAGTGCACAGCTACCCGCCATGAGTACGGCAAGAACCCATACCATGACCTTTACCCAAAACTTTTTGTTCATCACAGAGCCCTCCTTTCGAGAATTTTATTTTTTGTTTTTAAAAAGCAATATAACTGTTGTTACCGCAACGACCGCTAAAAGTGCACCGGCAATATAACCCCATAGCGGCATAGCCGATGAAACAAGAACCGCGGTAGGTCCGTCGGCACCGCCGATAATTCCAAGACTCATTCGTCCACCTCCGCAGTAGTTTCCGCAACGGTTTCTGCGGTTGTTTCGGCAGCTTCATTTGCCTTTGCATCCTTTATTATATAGTCGCCGCGTACCATAACCCATGCGCCGCCCGCATTTGCGGTAATGCCTCTGCCATCGTCACGGGGAATGATGATGTTGTGGTTTGTGGGTACTGCCTCGCCGTTGTAAATCTCAACACCGTCTGTGGTATCCGACACGCCCTGCTCCTCCCATTTCACCGTGAAAGGCGAAACGACTGCGGTCGAGCCTGAACGCACGATAACTTCACATGAATTCACAGAAGCAAAGAGCGTCTGCCCTGCGAGCAGGTTGATTACATCGTATTTTGCACCTGTATTAACCGTTCCCTCGGGGAAAAGGGGCTTTGGTTCTTCGGTGGTAACAACCTCTTCGGTAGTTACAATCGCCTCTGTTGTAACAATTTCTTCAGTAGTGACAATTTCCTCGGTGGTTTCGGGTACATCGGTGGTTTCAATAGGTGCAGTTATGTCGCCAACGTCCTTACCCTCGATGATATCGTAAACCATATCCTTTATCTGGGGAAGCAAAACCTCGTTAACGTAGCTTAGCGAAATAAGCGGATCGTCCTCGGATGAATATGTAGCATAAACGCAAATACCTGCAAATGCAAGTGCAAGCGATAGAAATATTACAGCAGTAATTTTAGCAATCTTTTTCATACACACCTCCAAAACACACAATACAAATTTATTATACAATATTTTGTAGCGAAAAGGAAGTGCTTTTGTCAAATTTGATTGTGAAAATTTTTGGAATGGAAAGAAAAAAGAGCCTGACATAAGTCACAGCTCTACTCCTCTACATATTCGATTATATCTTCTACCCTACAATCCAATATAAAGCAAAGCTCATCAAGAGTCTTGGTGGTAATCGCCATGCCATGCTTGATTCTATGAACGGTATTCGCAGAAATCCCTTGTTTAAATATCAGGTTATATTCCGTGATATTCTTTTTTAGCAAGGTTCGATAAAAAGGTTCGTAACTAATCAATTTTCGTCATCTCCAACATTTTTTTGATTATAACATGCTTAACCTCTTGACAATACTCAACAAATTGAGTATAATTAGTTATGCTCAATATATTGAGTATTAATAACGATTTTAGGAGAGTAACATTATGGCAATGGAAATCAAGACGCTGAACGTAGATAACGCCAAAGAAGCAGCTACGATTGAGTTTTGGTCGCAATTCGGTTGGACGCTTAAAAGTTCACAGAGGGTATTTAACAAAGATTCACATCTGGAACTGAGAGGCTCGACTCAATATTCTGTAACCGAAACAGTAGATTTTACCAAGCTTGTGTTTGAGCGTGACAAAAGCATGCCAAATTATGAAAAAATCAAAGAACTCGAGGAAGAATATCTGACAACGGCGAACCGTATACCGAAAAAGATGCCTCAAGTGCCCAAGTCAGGAGATTCCTTTGAAACTTGGGTAGAAAAAAATGAAATGCCTGATTGCCGAACCGCATTACAAAAAGCCGTGTCAACCATTTTGCTAATGGCAAGCATTGCAATTGGCGTTGCAATCATTTATGATTATTGGTCTTCCGAATCCCCTTCTTTCTTACTGTTTTGTGGCGGAATAGGCGTTATATTGGTGTTCAGTTTGATAAGAAAATTTTTACCCAAAATAGCACTCAAAGCTGCCGTAAACAATACAAAATCAAAAGGAAGAGCTTTGCTGGATGAAGAGTATAAAAAATACAAACAGGCATGTGACAAAAAAGTTGAAACCGCAGAAAAAGCCAAGGCACAGTACATAAAAGACGTCAACAGACTTCCCGAAATCATCAAAGAAATCGACGCATTATTATAAGTTGCAATCCTTGTACATAAAAATGTACAAGGATTGTTTTTTAATGTAAGCTTTTATTTAAAATTTCTGTTTTAAATTATTGACATTATTTATAGGCTATGATATAATTTTCTTAATCAATTTTTTTGGAGGTTACTACTATGGAACATATTAAGACTATCGAAACTCGCAATCTTTGCGACAGTGCAAAGAACGGCGGTTGCGGCGAATGCCAGACTTCTTGCCAGTCTGCTTGCAAGACAAGTTGCGGTATTGCTAACCAGCAGTGCGAGAACACCGAGAAATAATTAAAACAAAATGCCGCCTTAAGGCGGCATTTTTTTAGCTGATTGGAGATTTATGATACATCAATATAAACTCGGCGGATATAACATCGTTCTTGACGTTTGTTCGGGTTCAATACACGCAGTTGACGAAATTGCGTATGACATTATCGGTATGTTTGAAGAAAACAGCCGCGAAAACGTTATTTCCGCTATCAAAGAAAAATATCCTGCCGCCATTGAAAGCGACATTGAGGAATGCTATGAGCAGGTTTTGTCGCTTAAAGAAAGCGGAAAGCTGTTTGCACCCGATAACTTTGAAAGCATGGCGGGTACACTTAAGGCAAAAACCGCAGGAGTTGTAAAGGCACTCTGCATACATATTGCGCACACCTGCAACTTAAACTGCGAATACTGTTTTGCAAGTCAGGGCAAATACCACGGTGAACGTGCCGTTATGAGCTTTGAAGTGGGCAAGGCTGCACTTGATTTTCTCGTTGCGAACTCAGGCACACGCCGCAACCTTGAGGTTGACTTTTTCGGCGGCGAGCCGCTTATGAATTTTGAGGTTGTAAAACAGCTCGTTGCCTATGCACGCTCAATAGAAAAGGAAAAGGGCAAAAACTTCCGCTTTACTCTCACAACAAACGGTTTGCTTATCGACGATGACGTAATTGACTTTGCCAACAGAGAGATGAGCAACGTAGTGCTTAGCCTTGACGGACGCAAAGAGATTCACGACCGCTACAGAGTTGACTACGCAGGCAACGGAAGCTGGGAAAGAATCGTTCCCAAGTTCAAAAAACTTGTCGATGCCCGTGGCGGTAAGAATTACTACATGCGTGGCACATTCACACACGCAAATCCCGATTTTCTAAGTGACATCAAGGTTATGCTTGACCTCGGCTTCAATGAGCTCAGCATGGAGCCTGTTGTGTGTGCTCCCGGTGATTCTTCTGAACTCACCGAGGCGGACAAGCAGATCGTATTCGAGCAATACGAAGAGCTTGCAAAGCTCATGCTTGAGCGTGAAAAAGAGGGCAAACCTTTTACTTTTTATCACTACATAATAGACCTCACCGGCGGACCGTGCATTTACAAACGTATTTCAGGTTGCGGTTCGGGCACAGAATACATGGCAGTTACACCGTGGGGCGACCTCTACCCCTGCCATCAGTTTGTGGGTGAAGAAAAGTTCCGTCTTGGCGACGTATGGAACGGTGTTGACAACAAGGGCATGCAGGACGAGTTTATGGCTTGCAACGTATACGCCCGCGAGGAATGCCGTGACTGTTGGGCAAGACTTTACTGCTCTGGCGGTTGTGCGGCGAACGCATATCACGCAACCGGTTCGGTAAGAGGTATTTACAAATACGGCTGCGATCTTTTCCGCAAGAGAATGGAATGTGCCATTATGGTACAGATTGCAAAGCTACTTGAAGGAAACAACTGATGAATACCCCGATTTTCGACTTTGTCAGTGCATACCGTGACAGTGAAAAAATGCGTTTGCATATGCCCGGTCACAAAGGGAATGCCATGCTTGGCTGCGAGCCGCTTGACATAACCGAAATTGACGGAGCGGACAGCCTTTACGAAGCGAAAGGCATTATTGCCGAAAGCGAAGCAAATGCAAGCAGTCTTTTCGGTGCTGACACATATTACTCAACCGAAGGATCATCGCATTGTATCCGTGCAATGCTCTGCATTGCGCTCAAACGTTCGAATAGCCGTGTTGTGCTCGCAGGACGCAATGCGCACAAGGCATTTATAAGTGCCGCAGCACTCCTTGACTTTGACATTGAGTGGCTATACGGCAAAGGCGAATACCTTTCCTGCGAGATTACTGCCGAAGAAATAGAGCAAAAAATAACAGAATTTTCTCCTGCCGCAGTATATCTCACAAGTCCCGATTATCTCGGCAAAATTGCTGATATCAAAGCGATTTCCGCCGTATGCAAAAAGCATGGCGTAATGCTGCTCATAGACAACGCCCACGGTGCTTATCTTAAGTTTTTGCAGGATTCAATGCATCCGATTGACCTCGGTGCCGACATGTGCTGTGACTCTGCTCACAAAACGCTGCCGGTGCTTACCGGCGGTGCTTACTTACACGTGGCATGCGGCATTGAAAAGGAAAACGTAAAAAATGCCCTTGCGTTGTTCGGCTCAACGAGTCCGTCATACCTCATTTTGCAATCGCTTGACCTTGCAAACAAGTATATTTCCGACGGCTACCGTGAAAAACTACGCATTTTCGAAAGCGAGGTTGCCAAACTCAAATCAACACTCGTCGAATATGGCTACACGCTTTTCGGAAACGAGCCGCTGAAAATTACCGTTGAAGCAAAAAAATACGGCTACTACGGCTATGAGATTGCAAGGCATCTTGAAAAATGCGGCATTGTTTGCGAGTTTTACGACAATGATTTCACGGTTATGATGCTCACGCCCGAAAACGGCTCTCTTGGCGCAGTGGCAAATGCGTTTAAACAGCTGCAAAGGAAAGCCGAAATATGCGAAGCGGCACCGAAAATATCCGCTTGTGAGCGTGCAATGACTATCCGCAACGCAATGCTTGCGCCTTGCGAATCGGTCAGCGTAGACTCTGCTCTCGGAAGAGTACTTGCAGCAGCCTCTGTCGGCTGTCCGCCTGCGGTGCCGATTGTAATTTGCGGTGAACGAATAAACGAAGAAGCAATCAAATGCTTCAAATACTATGGAGTTTACAACTGCACAGTTGTTAAAGAATAAAATGGAACATCAGAATAAAAAAGCAATGCTCGGTGTAATCGGAGCAATGCTTATTTTCGGTACTATCGGCATTTTCAGAGAATACACCCCCCTGCCCTCAGGACTGCTTGCAATGGCAAGAGGTCTTATCGGTGCGGCATTCCTCTTCTGCGTAATGCTTGTCACACGGGCAAAGATTTCAAAGGACTCTATCAAAAAGAGCCTTGTGTTGCTTACGGTTTCGGGTGCAATGATAGGTGTCAACTGGATATTGCTTTTTGAGGCATACAAGTACACCACCGTGCCGATTGCAACGCTCAGCTACTACATGGCGCCCATCTTTGTTATCCTCGGTGCATCGGTGTTGCTGAAAGAAAAGTTAACACGTGTGAAGCTTGTTTGCACGCTGATTGCGTTTGTCGGAATCATTTTAGTTACGTTCGGCAGTGATGCAGGCGGCGAAGCGATGGAGGGCAAAAACCATCTGCTCGGTATTCTTCTCGGCGTTGGGGCTGCTGCACTTTACGCGGGCGACATCCTTATAAACAAGATCGTTGACGGCGTTACCGCACAGGAAAGAACCTTGGTTCAGCTTGCCACCGCAGGTGCGGTTTGTATCCCTTATACGCTTTTTGCAGAGAACATCGGTGAGGTTGAATTCACCTTAACAAGCACCGTAATGCTGATTGTAATGGGCATTGTACATACAGGTATAGCGTACACGATGTACTTCGGTTCAATGAAGCAGTTAAAGGCACAGACGGTTGCACTCCTCAGTTATATCGACCCTGTTGCATCGGTGATTTTAGCGGTGCTGCTTATCCCGAACTCGGTACTCTCCCCCCTCGGTTGGGTTGGTGCAGTCCTTGTCCTCGGAAGCGCAGTAATAAGCGAATTGCCGAGTAAGAAGTGAAAGAAAACGAGATAATACGAGAACCTTTTAAGGAAAGGTTCTCGTGCTCTCCCAACCTTGTTATAAAAAAAGAGCCTTACGGCTCTTTTTTATTTTACAAGTTTTGCTGCGGCTTCTTCGGGAGTGAGAAGTTCCTGCTCGCCGCTTTGCATATCCTTAAGCATTATCTTGCCGACTTCCGCCTCGCTGTCGCCAACGAGAGCAACATACGGAATACCGCTGCGGTTTGCAAACTTCATCTTAGGCTTCATACCCTTATCAAGACAATAAACGTCAACCTTAAGACCGGCTTTTCTCATTGTTGCCGCACTTTCAAGCACAAACTCAATGTGGTTCTTATCCATGGGAATGAAAAGCACGTCAACAAGGCTGCTGCGATCATCAGAAATAATGTTTTCGCTGCGGAGTTGCGAGAACAGACGGGTAAGACCTATCGAAATGCCTATACCCGGGAGAGAATCATCGGTATAGTAGCCTGTGAGGTTGTCGTATCTGCCGCCCGAGCAAACGCTGCCGAGTGCAGGATAATCAACCATTTTAGTTTCATAAACGGTGCCCGTATAGTAGTCAAGACCACGGGCAATGGTAAGGTCGATAGCGATATTCTTTTCGGGAATACCGTACATATACGCATAAGCAACAACCTTTTCAAGCTCGTCTACACCTGTCTTAAAGGTTTCGTCATCGCAATCAACCGCTTTGAGAGAGGAAATAACCTCTGCATTTGTACCCTTGATATTGATGAAAGCAAGAATCTTATCGGCGGCTGCACCGTCCACACCGAACTCTGCAAGCTCTGCCATAACCTTTTCAGTGCCGATTTTTTCAAGCTTGTCAATGGTACGGAGAATGTCACCAATCTTATCAGCAAAGCCAAGTGCAGAGAAGAAGCCGTTGAGCACCTTGCGATTGTTAATGCGAATCACAAAATCGCCAAAATTGAGTTTTGTGAAAACGTTGTAAATTACAGCAGGCATTTCAGCATCATACATAAGGTCAAGTGCCTCGGAGCCGATAATGTCAATATCGCACTGATAAAACTCACGGAAACGTCCCTTTTGCGGACGCTCACCTCTGTAGACCTTGCCCATCTGGTAACGCTTGAACGGGAAAACAAGGTCATTCTTGTGAAGTGCTACGTAGCGTGCAAGCGGTACGGTGAGGTCAAAACGCATGGAAAGGTCGGTATCGCCTTTAGTAAAGCGGTAGATCTGCTTTTCGGTTTCACCGCCTGCCTTTGCAAGCAACACGTTTGAATACTCAAGAACGGGTGTATCAAGAGGGAGAAAGCCGAAGCTTTCATAAACCTCACGGATAGTATCGTACATTCTGTTAAAAAGTATCTGGTCGGGGGGGAGCAGTTCCATTGTGCCCTGAAGCACACGGGGTTCTGTTTTTGTATTAGACATGGTTTTCTCCTTAAACACGGAATTGATATTCGTAAAGTTCTTTATAAATGCCGCCGAGTGCCACAAGCTCGTCATGGTTGCCACGCTCTTTAATACCGTCATCGGTCATAACTATTATTTCGTCTGCCTTTTTAACGGTAGAAAGACGGTGTGCAACAACTATTGTAGTTCTTCCCACAGAAAGCTCGTTAAGACTTTCGGAAATCTGCTGTTCGGTTGCATTGTCAAGTGCACTTGTCGCCTCATCGAGGATAAGTATCGGCGGATTCTTGAGGAAAACACGTGCTATTGCGACACGCTGTTTCTGACCGCCCGACAGTTTAACGCCACGCTCGCCGACCTCGGTTTCGTAACCGTTCGGCAAGCTCATTATATACTCGTGAATATTTGCACGCTTTGCCGCAGTAATCATTTCTTCTTCGCTGACATTCTTTGAACCGTAGCAAATATTATCACGGATAGTGGAGTCAAAAAGGAACACGTCCTGCGAAACTATACCTACCTTTTTACGGAGTGACTCAAGAGTGATGGAGCGTATATCGGTTCCGTCAAGCTTTACCGAACCGCTCTCGATATCGTAAAAGCGTGGGATAATATTACAAATTGTAGTCTTTCCGCCGCCGGAAGGGCCTACAAGAGCAAGCGTTTTTCCGGGAGCAACGGTAAATGAAAGATTGCTTAAAATTTCCTTTGAATCGTTGTAACGGAACGAAACGTTGTCAAAAACTATCTCGCCTTTTACCTCTTCTATCGGCTTTGCGTCTTCACTGTCGCACTCGACAGGGGTGTCCATAATGGAGCAAAAACGCTCAAATCCGCTAAAGCCGTTCTGGAACTGTTCAATAAAGTTTACAAGACGGTTTATCGGGTCAACAAATACGTTTACGTAAATCAGAAAAGCCGCAAAATCACCGGTTGTAAACGAACTGTCATAAATCGCAAAAAGTCCGCCGCAGACAATAACAATAAGCTTAAGTACGTCGAACATAAACGTTGACGTGCTGTGGAACTGTGCCATTGCATTGAGTGCACGGAAACGTGTTTTCACATAGCTTTTTGTTACGGTGTCGAACTTCTCATTCTCATAGTCACGTGCAACGTATGCCTTGGTAACACGTATACCCGTAAGACTGTTTTCAATAGTGGCATTGATAACAGCATTCTCGGCACGCATGGCTTTAAACTCTTTGCCCATTTTTGTACGCATCTTCATGGCGAAGAACACCATAAACGGAATAAATGCAAACACAATTATTGTCAACCACACGTTAACCTGCACCATAAGTATAAACGAACCTACGAGCAGAACTATCGAAAGGAAAAGATCCTCAGGGCCATGGTGTGCAAGCTCACAAACGTCAAGCAGGTCACCTACAAGACGTGAAATTAGCGCACCTGTTTTGTTATTGTCAAAAAAGGTGAACGGCAATTTTTCCAAATGGTCGAACAAATCACGGCGCATATCTGCCTGCATTTCGGATGCCATGCGGTGACCGTAGTCCTGAATGAAAAAATTCATCAGCTTTTTAGCAAAATAAAGCACCACTAAAACAGCCGCCATTATAAGAATAAATTTTACCTCTTTATTCGGGATAAAATTGTCTATTATCTCACCTGTGAGTTTGGGATATACAAGATTGCAGAGAGCGACACCAAGTGCGCAAAGCATATCAAATATAAATGTCTTTATATACGGTCGATAATAGGCACAAAAGCGTTTTACCATCTTCATCTTCGCTTTTACCTCCATTTTATACAACATTTAATTATACTGTAAAACCGTGACAAAGTCAACAAAAAGGAGCACTTTCGTGCTCCTTTTACTTTATTTTGCATGATAAAGACGTTTTGCCTGATATTTCGGCTCGCATGTGAGATTTACACCGAGCTTTTTGAACGTCTTTGAGTCAACCTGTGAAAGGATAACCGTTGAATGTGCCTCACAACCGTTAAGCTTATCAAGCTGATCAAGCGCATGTGCAGCATTCTTTGATGTCACCGCACTTATAGCAAGTGCAATAAGCACCTCGTCAGTATGCAGACGGGGGTTGCGGTTGCCAAGATAATCGGTTTTAAGTTTTTGCACAGGCTCGATAACCGTAGGAGAAATGAGTTCAACAGAATCGTCAATGCCTGCAAATGCTTTGAGAGCATTGAGCAACAGTGCCGCAGAGGCACCGAGAAGCGGAGAGGTCTTGCCGGTAAGGATTCGTCCATCCGGAAGCTGCATTGCCGCCGCAGGACCGTCAGTAGCCTCCTCCTTTGCGAGTGCCGCCGCAATAACAGGACGCTCTGCGGGGGTAAGCTTTGCCTGCTTCATAAGTAAATCAAGCTTGTTTACGGTATCAAGGCTTGCCATATTTTCCTTTGCTTCGCAAAGCGCCGTATAATAGCGGCGGATTATCTCCTGATTTGATGCTTCGCAAACTGCTTTGTCATCAATAATGCAGTTACCTGCCATGTTCACACCCATATCTGTGGGCGACTTATACGGCGACGTACCGAAAATCTTTTTAAACATTGCATCAACCACGGGGAAAATCTCAACGTCACGGTTATAATTTACCGCAGTTTCACCGTAAGCATCAAGATGGAACGGGTCGATCATATTAATATCGTTAAGGTCGGCAGTTGCCGCCTCATACGCCATATTTACGGGATGCTTAAGCGGAATATTCCATATGGGGAAGGTTTCAAACTTTGCATATCCGCACTTGACGCCACGCTTATTCTCGTGATAAAGTTGTGACAGACAGGTTGCCATTTTGCCGCTGCCGGGGCCGGGTGCCGTAACAATGACGAGTCGGCGAGAGGTTTCGATATACTCATTTTTGCCATATCCCTCGTCGCTGACTATCTTTTCAACGTTATACGGATATCCCTCGATTGAATAGTGATGATATACTTTTACACCAAGGCTCTCAAGCTTGCGGGAAAACTGCACCGCAGCTCCCTGCTCTGCGTATCTTGTAAGCACAACGCTGCCAACGTAAAGACCTACGCTGCGAAACGCATCAATAAGACGCATAACGTCAAGGTCGTAGGTGATACCGAGGTCGCCGCGAACCTTGTTTTTTTCAATATCCGCAGCATTGATAGCAATTACGATTTCAGCATCATCCTTGAGCTGCAGAAGCATCTGCAGTTTACTGTCGGGCTTGAAACCGGGAAGCACACGTGATGCGTGAAAATCATCGAAAAGCTTGCCGCCGAACTCAAGATAAAGCTTGCCGCCGAAAGTGGCAATACGCTCACGAATGTATTTAGACTGCATATTTAAATATTTATCATTGTCAAATCCGATTCTGCTCATCTTGCCACCGTCCTTATAATTCATACTTTATTATTATAAATCATTTAACAGCAAATTTCAATGATATTTTAAAAAAGAGTCCGCAAAAGCGGACTCTTTTTTAAAACTAAGATTATACTGCCAACTTGAGAAGAACAAGGATGTTAAGGAGAGTATTGCCGTCGCCGTTAAGCAAAGCCTTGATAGCAATAACAACGTCGAGAACATCAACTGTGTTGTCTGCATTTACGTCAGCAACGAATGTGAATGATGTTGCAGTTCCTGCATCACCGATACATGCACCGTTGATGTAGCCTGCATATGAATATTCTGCAGTTTCACCCCATGCGTAGGTTTCGTCAACGTAAGTTGTATCAGCAGTGTAGCCGAGAACTTCGCCGTTCTTGTAAATTACATACTGCTCTGCATGATTAATAGCATTAAGTGTAATCTTTGCACCATCCGAAGATGCAACTACGGTAGGAGCAGAAGCCTTTGCAGGACGAACCTTTGCATCACCGTCAAGAACGATAGTAGCATTAGGAGTGGAATTTGCAACCTGACTAAGGCTTCTGAGGCTCTTTTCGGTAGCAATGGACCATGTACCGCTCAATACAGTAAGTGTAAATTCCTTATCACTTACAAGCTGTGCACTGGTGGGCTTGAAGTTTTCATAAGCACCACCGCTATTACCGGTCAACCACTTGCCGCCTACAAGCACAGGGAAAGTAGCTCTTGTGGGCTGTGCAATACAGCTTACGCCTTCACCCATAACAACGTTGTTGAAGTTACACTCGATAAGAGCAATGTTGTTTGCAGTTTCGGGCCAGAAGCAGATATTGTCAAAATATGTGTCGGAATTAATCTTGATAAACTTGAATCTAATCGGAACTGCGGAAAACTCACCTTTGATCATGATAGGACCGTTAACTGCAGGAAGCGAGCAATAATCAGAAGAAGTTTCACTTACTGCATTGTAGGTCTGGGTGAGAATGATTGTACCGCCGTTCGGAAGTGCTGCATAAGCAGCGGTGAGAGTCTTGAGAGGAGCAGCCTTGGTACCTGCTGCGGTATCGTTACCGTCAGTGAACGCTACATAAACGGTGGGAAGCGTAGCAAGGTCTGCAAAGGAACCTGTGAGGTTCTGTGTACGGGTGAGAGTACCGCCTGCGGGAAGTGCCTGTGCGGTAGCGGTGGGGTGACCCTTAGTGTTGCGGCCTGCCCAGAAAGTACCGTCTTCATCAAAGCCTGCAAGGTCGATACAAATACGTCTTTCCTCAACTGTGTTTCCATAGTTGTTGGGGTCGGTTGCACTGCGGTGTGCATGGTAAACCATGATAAGCTCACTGCCGTCGGGAGAAGTGGTGAAGCAATGATGTGCTGTACCGTAAAGGTGAGGATTGTCGGTATCTTCGTTGAGCTGGTCATCGGAGATGAATGCAAGTTTCTTTGCACTGTACGGACCCATGGGGTTGTCAGCAGTTACATAGAAAACAGAATACTGCGAAGAAGTATAACCGTCCTGAGAGAAAGTGAGGTAATACTTACCGTTATGCTTGAGCATTTCAGGACCCTCTGCTACTGCAGAACCGTCATAACGGTTAGGATATAAAAAGCTGAGAGAACTTGTGTTCTTCCAACCATCGTAAGTAACCTCGTTCTTGTTATCATGCTCAACAAGCTTCTTGGGGTAACCTTCTGCAAAGGTAAGAGTTTCAAGGTTGAAAGGACCGCCCCAGATATTGTTGCCGTGGTCGATTGAGTCACCATTGAGCGAGAAATTGCCGCAGGAAACAAAATAGAGATAAAGCTGTCCGTTGTCGTCCTTGAAGAAATGACCGTCAATGCACTTCTGCGTGGAAACAGCTACTCCCTCATCGTTACGACCGGTAACGGTATGAGGAATCAGGTAAGAGGTTGCATCATTGGTGAAGGGACCAAGGGGGCTGTCGGAGGTTGCAATACCGATATGCTCCTGTGCGGAATATACCATGTAATAAGTATCGCCTTCCTTGATAACTTCGGGCGCCCAGAAATTATAGATAGCAGAAGTATTACCGGTTTCGGAATTAAGCTTATTAATTTCGGGGTCTGTGTAAACGTCGCTGCGACGGAGGCAATAGCCCTGTGCTTCCCACTCTACAAGGTTAGTAGAGGTATAAACACGGTAGCCGTAAGCACCGCCACTGGTAACATACAGATAGTATGTACCGTCGGTATCCTTGAATACAAACGGGTCTGCACCGTTTGTAACGGGATTAATAAATGTTTCAACAGCAGAAGCACCGATTGCAAGAATTGCAAGAAGTACAAGCGCGGTTAAAACAAGTGCAAAATACTTTTTCATAGCAGTATTTTCCTTTCTAATATATAGTTGTAATTATTATAGCAAAATGCCCAAAGTTTGTCAATGCTTTATTAAAAATAGTGACATTTAGCACAACGAACTAAAATATCATTGGCAGAATCATTCCTGCAATGGTGAGGAAAATATTGCCGGCTGCACATCCGGGGGCGTATCCAAGTGCAAAAACAGAACTGCCTGTTTCATCCGAAAGGCCGTTCAAAGCGGCAGTACATGTGCCGCAACCGCAAAGTCCGCCAAGCAAATCGGCATCATCAATCTTCATAACATATTTGCCGAACAAAAGCGAGCAAAAATGCGGAATTAGAGTAATCAACGCACCGAGCAATATGAGCTTGAGACCGTTTTCGCCGAGGGAAGCAAAAAACCTTGAACCAACCTCCAAAGAAAGTGCCGCAATATAAAAATTCAATCCAAGGCTCTTGATAAATACTCTTGTTGCGCCGGGAATATGTCCCACTCTCGGCTTTTTGTTATACCACCAGCCGCACAAAAGACCTGCAAGCAGCGTGCCTACACAATCACCGAGTGAAAACGAGAGATTGTTCCATTTAAGGCAAAATCCGCCAATCAAAAGTCCCACCGCAGTAGCAAGTGCTAAAAAAGCAATGTCTGTGGTATCGCTTTCATCAACGATATATCCCATGTGTGCTGCTGCTTTTTTAATCGCATTGGCAGAGCCTTTTACAGAAATAATGCTGCCCTTTGCAAAAATATTTTTGTTTTTTGAGGTTTTAACAAGTATACCGTAATTAGAAAGAAGCTCTTCCCCGTTTTCTGAAAAGTCCTCGGTCAAAGCAATTTTGGCATCAACAAGCTCAACCTTAAAATACTTTGCGTCCGAAACCTCCTTAAGTCCGTTTTCGTCTGCCGCATTGAGTATGCTTATGTCGCCGATTACCTGAACAACGTCGCCTGCCTGAAGCAGATGCTTTTGCATATCGGGCACCGTTTCATCGCCTATGTAAATCGCTTCAACCTCGAATCTGTTGTCAAACCTTGCCTCAAGCTGTTCGGCAGTTAATGAGCAATACTGCGAATCAACCGTAATTACAAAAGCACGTGTTTGCAGAATACCGTTGACGGTTGTGCTATTTGGTCGGTTGTCCGACATGCCGTCGACCTTGTTTTTTACTATGTTTTTAAGGCTTTTTCCAAGAATCAGCGGAGCGATGTTCTTGACAAAAAACACAACGCCAAGCGTACCGAAAATGTATGAGATACCAAATGCGGTTGTAACGTGGTCGCTCATATCGCCGGCAAGCTGTGCCGCACCTGTGACAGAGCTTTGCGTGAGAGCACCGCCCAGAAGTCCGACACCGTAACCGACGTCAAGCCCGAACGTCTTGCAAAGTACAACGGTTGCAATCAGTCCCACAGCGGTGAAAAACACAGATAAAAGCACTATCTTTATGCCCGAAGATCTAAGTCCTTTGAAAAATGCAGGGCCGACATCAAAGCCTATTGTAAAGCAGAACAGGCTGAAAAACAGAACCTTGATTACAGATGGTATCTCCACGGAGGCAAATTGGCTGAATAAAATACCCACAACCAGCGTGCCAACCGTTGCACCGAGCGAAAAAGATTTGATTTTCAGTTTTCCGACGATATATCCGAGCCCAAGACACAAAAGCAACAAAAACGTCACATGTGAACTCAGATAATCGCTTATGTAATTAAAAACGTTTTCCATATATGCTATCCTTATTTATAGATTTTTTCGTATTGCTCTTTCATAGATTCGTAGTCACGCTTATCGATATATTTATCAACGAGGCGGACTCCCATCATGCCGTCAGCAGATATTGAAACGAACCCGCCGCCGTCTTCACAGAATCTGTAAACTAAAATCTCTTTTTTATCATCCCTGAGACGAAGCATTTCGCTTTTGAATTTTCCAAACGAACCTGAAGTGCCGTCATTAAAGAAATTCCAATCTCCAAACGTAATAATTATATCATCTTTTTGAATTTTGCAAAGTTCGGCAAGGTCGGCATCAAGTATTTCATAAACAATTGCACAATAAACGTAGGAAAAAAGCTCGTTTCCTGCCTTGTCAAAATAGGATTTCTCTATTTCTTCCCCTAATTCATTGTATTTGGTTTCAACTTTATGGCAATTGCCCGTAATTTCCATCGGCTCGTTTTTTTCATTAAATACGGCTTCACTGACTATTTTTCCTTGAGAATTATACTCATAAACGTAGTAGGCATAATTTCCGTCTTCTTCTTTTAAGAGTTCGTTTTCCTCATCAAAATAGCTTTGCTTTGTAACGTTGCCCATAGAATCGTATTCATTTATAATACGAAAACTTCCATTTGATAAATACGGGGCGCCATTCTCATCATAATAACATTCCGAAGTAACGTACCCCTCGGGCGAATACTCTCTTACAGCGCTCGCTATTCCATAAGAATTTGCGGTAAGTTCACCGCTTTCATCCCGTCTTTCCAACCGTATCTCATTGCCAAAAGCATCATATTCGCTTGTGTATTGCACAAAGAGTTTATTTCCCGCCTCATCAATTAAAGATACTTTTTCAACAGTCTCGTTTCCAAAAGCATCATATTCGTATTCATGAAGCTCAATTGTTCCAGAGCCATATCGCTTTTCATGAATAAGCACATTATTCTTATCGTCATACGTATAATGCTCGCTTGCAGGCTGTTCATCATGTTTTACCGGATTGCCGTCTTGATCAGAATAGTATACATGATAACCATAATCATCATACTTCATTTCCTTTGCATAATACAAAAGAGGAGTAACGCTTTTATATTCTTCCCGTACGACATTTCCGCGTTCATCGTATTCGCTTTTTTCTAAATACGCAGAATTACCAATATGAGTTTTGCCGTCCCTTTCAAAATAGCGTTCCTCAATCAAGCGACCGTATTTATCATACGTATATACCGCCTTTGCATAATTGTCCGGTCCTTCGGTTAACGCACCGACTGTATCATAATATGAAACAGTCATTTCTCCTTCGCTATAATCATACATTATTTTATGATATTTTTCATCATACAACAATGGAGCACCTTCTGTATCGAAACAGCCTTCCCATATCAGTTTTCCGCCCCGGTATTCACGCTCAATACGGGATACTCCGTCCTTATCATAGCAAGGTAGTTCCTCTTCATCATAGACTTGCACAACTGTACAATTACCGTATGCATCATACACATATTCAACAACGGCATTGTTCAAAATACTACGTTTCAGCTTGCCGTATTCATCACGGTATTCTACCCGTGAGGTTAAACCGTCTTCATTATAAGACACACGGTATTCAGCATATCCCTGTTTTGTACATTTCGGTGTTCCATCCACGTCATAATAGCATACTTTGCTGATTTGACCGTTTGTATACTCATAAAGTATTCCATGAACGCCGGTTGTTCCTTCATAGCAAGGCTTGCCGTCAGCATCAAAGCATTGATTCTCTTTAACAAGATTATTATCCGTATATTTTACAATAATAGACGAGTATTTCCACTCTTTGACATTTATAGGCTCACCGTCTGCACCGAAATAACTCTGTTTTTCGTGGAAACCATTACGGTTGTAATTTTCCAATACCGTCAAATGAATGCCGTTTTTATCGGTTGCAGGATTTCCGTTTGCAGCAAAATGCTTACATGAAACGCAGTTGCCGTTTTCATATTCAAACACATATTTTGAAATGCCCTCTTCATCATTGCAAGGCGTTTTCTTGTCTTTTGACAGATATCGCAACAATTTAACGTTGCCGAAATCATCATATTCACTGATTCCTACAGCATATTTATTTTCACAGTACGCTACATTCCCGTTCAAATCCACATAAGTTACGGTTTTTACGTTATTAGCTTCATAAGTATAATCCGTTCCGGCATAACCGTATTTATTTAAGCGATACTCCCCCTCGCTATCAAGAAAACGTATTGTTTCTATTTGCCCGTCTTCCGTATACGTATACTCTCTTCCGTAAACACCATTTTCATCGCAAGCATGGGTTCCGTGAATTCCTATAGTATCGCTATAATACATGCTTGTTTTGAGATAACCGTTTTCATCATACGTATTTATCTCACATATTACCTCATTTTTCTGTTGTGCATCATCAAAAGAACTTTTGTAAAAAGCGTTGCCGGACTGCATAGCAGTTGCGTTTATGCTGTTTTGAGAGTTTTTATACTGAATTGCAATTTGTTTTCCGGAGCGAGTAAGCTCCTTGGTTAACACAGGTACTCTGTTTTTATCAAATGCATAAATTTCAATAAGCTCATTATCATCGTTATACTTATATTCAAGAACAGGGTATTCCGCAAACTCTTGATAAATAAATAAATCGCAGGGATTTTTTGCCGAATTTACAAGCTCAAGCCTTACAACCTTGCCGGCTTTAGTGGTGATCTTATAGCTGTTGGCTCTGTTTTTCTGTTGTTGTTTGGTAAGCTCGTTAATTCCTTTGGGAATTTCGTATTCTGTAATATATGAACTGTAGTATTTACTATGCTCGGCATAGTACCATATAATAGAAAAAGCCGCAATCAGAAAAGCTGCACCAAGTGCAGATATTGCAGAAGTATAAGCAATACGACGTGCCTTATCACGCTGAGCAAGCTCATCACGGCGAATATCGAGCAAAGTTGAAACAAGACTTATAAACGCATTGCGTTTGCCGTCCTCCGGCAGATTAATGCCAAGAAGTTCGGGAGTTATGTTCTTGATCGCCTGCGGAAAGCACTCTCTTTCTGCATCAGCCGAAAAAGGCTCGCCATCAATAATAAAGGGGATGATCCTGTCCTTTCTTCCAAGAGATACAAAATAGTCTATCTCCTCTTTTACCCAATCGGATTGCACACTGTTGGGTGAGCAAAGCACTATCAAATACTGGCTTTCATCAAGCGCTTTGTAAAGCTCCTTATCCAAAACAATTCCTGCAAGATCAGTCTCATCACGGAAAACAGGAAAAATACGCTTTTGCAAGCCGGTATGTTTTTTCACTATTTTAGTTGGCAAACGGTAGTTTTCAAGCTTTCTTTGCAGCCATTTTGCCATGCGTAAATCCTTGCTGCTATAGCTGATAAATGCATAATAATGATACTGCTTTTCAGGCTCTTTGATATCCGTTACAGCTACGTTATCCATAATTTGCCCCTTTTTGTGATAATTGCTTTTGTTTTAATTTTACCACTCGCATATAAAAATGTCAACAAACCGCATTTTGCATAGAAAAAGTGCATGTGTTTTACACACATGCACTTTTGTTGATTTATACCTTCATTGCGCTGCGTCCGCCGTCAATCGGGATATTTACACCCGTGATGGAGGAAGCCGCATCGGAAGCAAGGTAAGAGATAAGGTTTACAACCTCGATAGGCTCTGCGGCTCTGCCGATAAGAGTCTTCATCTTTGCCATTGCTTCTCTTGTGAGAACGGGACCGGGAGATACGCATACCGCACGGATACCGTGCTGTGCGCCGTACTGTGCCATGGACTTAACCAGACCTGTCATAAGACCGCTCTTGGAAACGCTATAGTCGCAGGACATTCCTCCGCCGCCTTCAGCACCAACAATAGAGCCGAGGTAAATGATTACGCCGCTCTTCTGCTCGATCATCTGACCAATCACGCTTCTTGTAAAGTAAAGCGGGCCCTTGAGGTTAACGTCGATACCCCAGTCAAGAACGTCAACAGGATAGTCCTTGAACTGCTCTTTAACCTGCTTGATACGGCAGGATGCGCCGCCTGCGAAATTAACAAGAATATCAATAGAACCGAAAGTTTCAAGAGTCTTGTTTTTTGCAGCTTCGATCTGTGCGAAGTCACGAACGTCAACCTGAACTGCGATAGCCTTACCGCCGTTCTGACGGATAGCCTCTGCAGCAGCCTCTGCAGCTTCGATGTTTACGTCGCAAAGTACAACGTTTGCACCCATTTCTGCAAAGCACTCGCTTTGAAGCTTGCCCATGCCGCTGCCGGCACCGGTGATAATTGCGGTTTTACCTGAAAAATCAAACATCATTTTTTGAAATTCCATTTTTGTATCTCCTTTGGGAATAAAATTGGTTTATTTTTTCTTTTTAGCAACCACAACTACAACTGCAGCTACTACAGCAACAACAACTACTGCAATAACTACGATAGCTACAGGGAAGCCGCCTTCTCCGGTAGTTGCAGGAGCAGCGGTGGTTTCAACAGCTTCTGTAGTTACAGGAGCGGTTGTTTCTTCGGGAATGTTGGGGATAAGTGCGCCGATATCAATGGGAGCAACAATTTCAACCTCTTCGTTTGCAGCAACCTTAAGCATGGGGCACTTATCGCCCATTACCCATGTATTTTCAAAATCGAGTGTTGCGAAAACGGATGCATCGGTAAGCTGATCGAATGCAAGCGAGGTGTTTGTGCCTACGGGAGCCATTTCAACCATGTTACCCTTTACGTAGTAGTTGTTTTCAACAACAGAGTAAGTACCTGCGTCAACTGCCGCAACTCTGTATACCATATTTTCAGTGGTAACGTTGTTGGAAACGATAACGTTCTTAACCTGACCGATGATACCTGCGGAATAACTGCCCATTTCAATCGCACCGGTATTAAGGCAGTCAGTGATAGCAACAAGTGTCAAGGGATTGCCGTTTTCATCAGCAGCGGGGTTTGTGCAGTTAGTGTAGGAAATAATGCCGCCTGCATAAGAGGGGCCGCTAACCTTTGCGGTGTTAACGCAATTTGTGATAAACGTGGGGTTTTCGGTGCAAACTGCAGCAGTGCTGAGAAGCGAAACAATACCTGCGCCGCAGTATGTGCTGTTGATTTCACCAACGTTTACGCAGTTTGAAATCTGAAGTGCGGATGTAGTACCCGAAACCTCGGTGCCCTTTTCAGGATTTGCGGCTACACCGTGAACCTCGGCTCTGCCGATAACGGATGCTACAAAAGGACGGTTGCTGCCTTCTGCGTTTGTGCCGTCGCCGGTGAGAGTACCCTCGTTGCGGCAGTTCTTGATTTCAACGATACCCTCTTCGGTTCTAACGTAACCTGCGATACCTGCAAGACGGTTACGGTCGATAGAAGCAGAGGTAACGTCTGCATAGTTTACACAGCCGTCAAGAGAAATAGCGATACCGTCAACGGTGCTCTTTGCGTAAAGTCTTGCAAATACGCCGCCGCAGTTACCGAGAGAAGGAACCATGGTGCCGTAGTTTACGCAGTTTACAGCAGTAATAGTGCCGTTTACGCCATCCTCGTCAAAGTTGCGGAGATATCCGGCAACGCCGCCTACGTGGCAAGGACCTACAACCTCTGCATAGTTAGTGAGGTTTTCGAGGTGTGAACCGAGAAGAGCAACTGCAACGATACCGGATGTTGCGGAATGATTGCCGTCAATCTTGGTTTCTGCATTCTTGGGAACAAAGTTGTTTGTAACCTTACCCTCAACGGTGAGATTCTTAACGGTTGCACCCTTGATTACACCGAAAAGACCTACGGTGATATCATCGGGAGTTGCGAGTGTGCCGTCACCCTCTGCAACGGTTGCCGCATTAGCGATGTCGAGGCCCTTGATTGTAAAGCCTGCACCGTCAAATGTGCCGGTAAAGGGGTTGGAATATGTACCGATAGGGGACTGAACCTTGCCGGTAAGGTCGATGTCAGCAGTGAGAGTGATGTTATCGCCCCATCTGCCACTGTTGAGCATAATAGCCTCAAGTTCTTCGGGAGTGCCTACCGTAATGTCAGCGGCAAAGGCACCGATGCAGAATGTTACCGCAAGGATAACAACTGCAACTGCAGTAAGTAAGTGTTTTTTCATTTTTGGACCCTCCATAGATTTGATTTGAGTTGTTTATTTAATTCTTTCATCGGCAAGTGCTATTCTTGTGAAAATAACACATGCTTCAGAACGAACTATTTCGTCGTTAGGGCGGAAGTTTCCGCTGCCTGCATCGCCGCCGACAATACCTGCTGCAAACAGCTTTGCAACTGCACTGTAGCAAGCCATGTCAATGGTTACGTCAGGGTTTGAGCCGCTGCGTGTTGCTGCGTACTCGCTGTCGGGGAGAATGCTTGCAAAAACTATTGCCATTTCTCCGCGTGTGATGTTCTTATTATAATCGCTGAACATACCGAAACGGATAATGCCGTTGTCAATGCAGTATCCCACATACGGCTCATACCAAGCCTCGCCCTGATATGCCGCACGAACAGTCTTGCCGTAATATACGCTGTGAATATTAGCAGCAGCAGTGAGTGCCTGTGCAACGGTGAATTTGTTATCGGGGGAGAATTTAGTTGTGGAAGTACCGTTTGCAAGTGCATACTCATATGCAGTCTTTACATACTTGTAAAACCACTTGTCCTCGGTAACGTCGGTGAACTGACCTTCATAGGTTCTTGTTGCTTTAAAGGGAGAGAGGTTTTCTTCATCCTTATCGTTGGAAGAGGTGCTGTCGCCCGTAAGCATCTTAAGTGTGGGGCCACTTTCGCCTATTCTCCACACGTTGTCAAAATCGAGGTTCTTGAACGTGCCATCTACTTTTGCAGCACTTGCGTCTACGCTTTCCATTGCGAGAGCAATAGTGAGTGTTGACTTGTTGTTGCCGATTGCAAGAGTATGCGAGGAATCAAGATAATAGCACTTATCAATCTCACAGTAGATCTGTCCCTCTGCAATACCAACCAAAGCACCTGCTACAGTGCCGGTTGCACTGCCTGCATTGTAGCACTCTTTTACAGAGAAGCCGTACTGACGGCCGAGGATACCGCCGCTGTAATCGCTTGCGGTTACCTTACCGTAGTTTGCGCAGTTATAGATGCCGGAGTATGTCATTTCTGCGCACTTGTTTTCGGTATAGCCTACTACACCGCCTGCAAAACGGGGACCGTCTACATCGCCTGTGTTAATACACTCGCTTACGTCTGTAACGTTCTCACCGCATGCCGCCGCACGCTGAATATATGTAACGATACCGCCTGCATACTTGCCGCTTGTGATTTTTGCGGTGTTTGAGCATTTGCTGATACGTGCCGCAGATGAATAATCACTTACAGCCTCAATACGTGCAACGATACCACCTGCATAGGGATAGTCGTTGGATGCCGCATCGCCTACGTTCTTCGCGGTTATGTCGCCTTTATTTGTGCAGTTTTCGATAACAACCACACCGGCTTCGGAACGGAGATAACCTACAATACCGCCAAGACGGTTACGGTTATCAACAGAAAGAGTCTGCGCCACATTGTTCACGCAGTTCTTAACAGTTACCGCAGGAAATGCCGCACTTGAAACGTAAACTCTGCCGATTACACCGCCGCAGTTACCTGCAGTTGAATAGATAGTTCCATTGTTTTCACAGCCTGTTACGTTAATTGCCGCATAGCTGAAGTTGTAAACAACACCGATTACGCCGCCGCAGTTACCGGGGCCTTCAACCTGTGCATTGTTTACACAGTTTTCAACAGTAGCACCCGAAAGAGCCACGCCTGCGATACCGCCGGTGCCGGGGTACTTACCGCTGATTTTCGTTTCGGCACTCGATGCTTCAAAGGTGTTTTTGATGTTACCGGCAACCGTAACGTTTTTAACAGTACCGCTTATTACGCCAAAAAGACCTGCGGTGCCGTCTGCACGGATGTTAAGTCCGCTCACGGTATGACCGTCGCCGTCAAACGTACCCGAAAAAGGAACGTCGTAATTACCCATTGCTCTCTGTGTTGTGCCTGCCATGTTAATGTCAGCACCGAGCTTGTAGTTACCCGACCACTTATCCGATTCGCTCATAATGGCGGAAAGCTCATCTGCGGTGGAGATAACCACCGCATCGGCTGCAAGCACCGATACAGAGCATACAAATGCAAGTACCGAAATTAAAAGTAACGTTATTAACTTTTTCATTTATGCCTCCTATTTGATACGCTTTGAGGGTGCGGCAATTCTTGTAAAGATTACGCATGCCTCCGAGCGGACAATTTCATCACCCGGACGGTATTTGCCCGTGCCTGCGTCGCCGCCGACGATTCCCGCCTCATAAAGCTTTTTAACAGCATTGTAAGCCGCACTTCCTGCCGCAACGTCGCTCGGCACACCGGTACGTGTCGCTTTATACTCGCTGTCAGGAAGAATGTTTGCAAATACCATTGCCATTTCTCCCCTTGTGATATTCTTATTATAATCCTTAAATTGCTCTTTTGCAATAATATTATTCTGAATACAGTATTCTACGTAAGGAATATACCATGCCTCACCCTGCACTGCCGCACGAACCGCCGTCTTATTATACGCAGTATGGATGTTGGATGCCGCAGTAAGCGCCTGTGCCACGGTAAACTTGTTATCAGGGGAGAACTTTGTGGTGGAAGTACCATTTGCAAGTGCATATTCATATGCAAGCTTTACGTATTCGTAGAACCACTTATCCTTTGTAACATCGGTAAACTGGTCTGCGTATGTACGGGTGGGTACAAAGCTTTCAGCATCGGATGTGCCAAAGCCTGAAATCTTCTTTGCAAGCGGCATGGGGTTTGCCTGAACGGTGTAAACCGTGTCAAGCTTATTCGGCATTCCGCTGCCGTTACCTATTTTAACGCCGTTTGCATCAACGGTCATAGGCTCAAAGTGTGACCAACGGCGGTCGGACGCATCGGGGCCGAGGTAGCCGTGATAGGATGCCCACTTTGTGCCAAACGGGTCGGTGATGTAGGATGCGTGACCGCAACCGTTAACCTCGGGTGAACGTGCAAAGATAGGTTTGCCAAGCTTTTCCCAGTTGCTTGCATC
This sequence comes from Eubacteriales bacterium, assembly GCA_045538895.1. GTDB lineage: Bacteria > Bacillota > Clostridia > Oscillospirales > CAG-272 > UMGS902. Next base: position 19,076 of record JAZQEH010000017.1, on the reverse strand, counting down.
AAGCGGGTCGCCGCCCTTGAAAATCATGTAACTGAGCTGATAGTAAATTGTCCAATAGCCACTACCTGTGTACATGAGGTAGTACTCGCCGTTATCGCCGTATACAGCTGCCGCACCCTCAACAACCTTGGGGTACCAGTTGCCGTTTTTATCCTGACCGTAGCCGCCCATTTCCCATTCCTCGGTAGGAACGCAGATGGTTGTGGGCTTGCCTATTGTCCAGGGGTTTTCAAAGTCACAGATGTTTACGGTCTGATGGAAGTTTGAAGTACCACGGTCTGCTTCACCGATATAGGTGATGTAGGTCTTGCCGTTGATGTAACTTACCGACATACCGCCGCAAAGGCTTTCAACGTTAACGTCCGGAGCCTCCGGGAACACTATCTTACGGGGCTTGTTGACCTCACCTGTAACGGGGTCGCCCCAGCGTCCAAGAAGATTGTCGCCGTCAAGGCACTTTACAACGTGCATACGCTGGTTTGCAGTTGTACCGTCGTCAAACGAGATGAACATGTACCAGCCCTCATTCTCTTTGCCTACGTCCTCTGCAGTGAAATACCAGATTTCAGGTGACCAGAGGTTCATACCGCCGGTTTCTTCAAGAATTGTATATGCGGCTGTTGTCTTGATGTCTGCCATATTAGCCGCCTTGATGATACCTATTGTGGTAGAGCCTGTACAGGTGTAATAGTAGAAGCCGTCCTTTTCGTTATAAAGGAGGTTGGGGTCTGCGTTGTTGTAACGGATGGGGTTTGTAAACGAGGTGGTTCCCGTTTCTTCTTCATTAATATTAATGTTTTTGCCGATGTTAAGCTTACTTGTCATATCACCGTCAAAATCCTCGGCACCGCGAAGGTCGGTGAGGTGCATGAACTCGCCGCCGTCAAGATTTACGGTATACGTACCGTGAAGCACTGTATTAAGGCTCTTTGCAGGAGCGATTGCCGCCTGAAAATCACCGCCGGTGATATTGAGTGTAATATCATAGTTAAGCTCATATCCCGAGCCGTCTTCCTCATAGATTGCAAATACGCCTGCAAGGAACGTACCGCCCGAAATGTTTGCAACTACCTTACCGGAGGTATTGCCACGGGAAGCGAACGAAACATAACTGTGGAACGTACCGCCGGAAATATTCACGTTATGAACAAGGTCGGTTGCGAGGAGTCGGTTTGAGTTATAACCGCCACGGAAACTGCTCCAGTCACCGCTTTTTACGGTTACGTTTGTAACCTGCGATGCAAGCAGATTGTTATGTCCTCCAACGATACCGGGGTAAGTGGTGTTACTGTTGGTAAGCACGGTCTTAACGTTTTCACCGATAGTAAGAGGACTTCCCTTTGCATAAATAACCGCAGTTGCGGGAACGTTGATAACTATATCGTCAATAAGAGTTTCGCCGCCGAGATTGAGGTTTGCCGCAAGCACAAGTGCCGCACCCGACTCTGCATAGTTATTGATATAGTCATACGATGTAATTGTAATTTTGTTAGTATGTGTTTTAACGGTGTATGCACTGTCAACGGTGTATTTACCGCTTATTACAATAGTGCCGTCCTCACCGCCGAGTGCCTCAATAGCCTTATTGAGGTCACCGAGAGCTGCCGATGTGCTTGAGCCGTCCCCTGCACCGTTATCCGAAAGGTAAACAAGGTTAGCATCAATCTTCTCACCGAATTTTGCAGAAATCGCATTGATAATGTTCATATCTGCACCGTCACCGTACATAAGTGCACCGTTTGCAAGTGTGCCGGTGATATTGAACTTTTCAATTCTCGCCTTTTCGATATCGCAGAGCAACTGTGCCGAAAGCGTGCCAAGAGTTACATTATAAATATTACCGCCACGCAAACGGAGAGTAAGACTGCTGCTTACACTGTTCTGTGCGATATTAAGTTCATTGATATTACCGCCCGAAACAACGATTTCTGCATTTGCAACCGAACCGCTGCCCGGTACTGCGGTGATTGTACCGATAGAACCGCCAAGCACGTTTACTATGTGAGTACCGTTACCGCCGATTCCCGCAGAAAGCTTCTCAACGCTGCCTGCCTTGACGGTCACAGTACTCGTTTCGCCTGCGCCCGCAAGGCTGAATCCGCTGTAGGGAGTAGCAGTACCCTCTCCGATAGTGAGAGTTCCGTCCTTGGCTACAAAGGTCATTGCACCGTTTGAGGTGAGTCTTACGTTTTTGAAAGTAACGTTACCGTCAAAGGTGTAAGTACCCGGTGCAAACTGAATCTGTCCCATCTCAATACCGGCAAAGGTAACGCTTTCTGTTGCCTTACCGTAGTCGGAAGCGAGTCCGAAAGGAACGGTGCCTATAACGTAGAGCGTACCGCCGTTCTGACGGATGATCTCAAAGCCCTGTGCCAGAGTTCCTACAGGATTTGCCGCACTTGAACCGTCACCCGTAGCACCTGCTTTAACGTAAACACCTGCAAGGTTTTCATACTTGTCAAACGCCGCCTTGAAGCGTTCTACCTGCGATGTACCAAAAAGACTTGCATCGCAGAAAATGCTTTTTGAAGAGAGTGCTTTCTCGGCACTCTTTTTGATATTGTCATTTGCATATGTAACGTTTGCACCGCCAACTCTGCCGCCGTAAAGATATACGTCTGCATTGCCCACGGTGTTGTTAACGTTAAGACTGCCTACAACACCACCGTTAACAGTAACCTTGGCATTGCCGAGCATCTGACGTGTTGCGTCACCGCCCGTGTAAATAACAGAAACCGTACCGCCGTTTACAGTGATATCGGTATTACCTGCATAATGGTTTACAAGTGAGCCGCCGTAAATCTCGGTAACTGTGCCACCGTTTACGGTGATATGCGAGGTACCGGTGTGAGTAAGCGTGCCTGCACCCTTGTTACGTGAAAAACCGCAAAGCTTGTAGATCGTACCGCTGTTTACAGTGATGTGTGAATCAAGGCTTGCATCAACGTCCACACTTTCGGGAGTGTGATAACCTCCTACTACAAATGCCCATTTTGCTCCGTTTGTAACAGTAAGTCCCGTGTCAAAAGTGAGCGGATGGAAATTAGCCGTAAAAATGACAAAGTTTGTCATGGAAATTGTGAGGTCACGGAATGTAGTAGGTCCAGACAGACGATGGAAGGTGCCCGAATTTACATTAACCTGAAAATCAAGCTTTGCCTTATAGTCGGTCGTGCCGTCCTTCGCCGTGATAACAATTTCACCGCTATGCTCAGGCTGAACATAGTCGGAAGTAATCGTATAGTTTGACACAAGCACAATAGTACCGCCGTCCTTAACGGCTTCAATCGCTTTGTCAAGAGTCTTGTATGCGGAGGATGCATCATTGCCTGCATACGAATCATCGCCGTTTGCAGCATCAAGATACACGGTTTTGTCAGCTGCAGATGCACAGAGTGCCAAAGCAGCTATCATAACTGCACATACAAGAAAAACGAACAGCTTACGGGAAAAAGAATTTCTCGTCATATTTGTACCCCTTTAATTATTTTCAAGATTGAATGAAATATTGGGAACGCAGTCAAAGTTGTCAACAATAGCCTTCATAGAGCGAAGCAAGGGCTGGTCACGTGAAGAAAGCGCATCATACTGCTGAACACAAAGCCACATGCAAACGCCGAAATACGGGCCAAGCACACGGTGCATCTTGCACCAAGGACCATTTGAGAGGAAGAGGAACGGAATCTTAAGCTCCTTTTTAAGAAGCTTTATGGTGTTGAGATTGTTCCAGAGCTGCTCCTCATTTTCGGTACCTGTAACGAACTTCGCAATATCAACGCCGCGGCTCTGCTGCTTCAAAGCAAGCTCAAGCACCTGTTCGGGTTCCATATACTTGAAGATATGAGAGGACATAAGCACCTCTGCACCTGCCTCATGAAACTTTTCGATCTGTGCTTTCTGCTTGTCAATAGCCACGGGATTGTCGGTCATTTCGCCGGGGGTGGGATCGTAAGTGTCACCGGTGAGGTCAACGAGAGTTGCACCGCATTTTACAGCAAGCATAAGCTCATCCATGCGTGCCTGCTCGGTCATTTCCTTATTATAAGCTCCACGGTAATTTGTGATATAAAGGGGCTTGTTGCCCATGAACGCGGTAAGCTTCTTCAGAATATCTTCGGTTCTGAACTCAGGGCGGAGTCTTTCCATCTGCATGCCGAAAGCCTCTGCACCGTCATAAATTGCATTACGGATATTGTTAACTGCCTGCGTAGGAGTTTCAACAATAACCATATCAACAAGTAAAGGTCTTTCATGACCTAAAAAAGTAAGTTTCTTTTCCATAATGATAACCTCCCTTGATTTGTTACATCATTATACATGCTAATAATAACATTTTCTCCTGTTATTATCAATGCAAAAACTGATACACCTTTGTGTAAAATGATACACATTTCGCTTTTTTAGTTGATTTTATTGATTTTATTTAACAAAAATGATATACTCATTTTAAATCACTATGAGGAAAACGATATGGAAAGTATTGCTAAAATTACACCTGTTCTTTTTGTGGGTGCGCTGACCATCCAGAACCCTGTTTTCAAACTGCGTACGCAGACCGACCGTAAATCATACGGAATCTGCTTTGCAAAATCGGGGAAAATGGTTTATTATCACAACGGTAAAGAATACGTGTCCGACAGAAACCACGTTTTGCTGTTACCAAAAGGCGCCACATATACGCAATCCTGCGTAGAGGAGGGGGAGTTCCCTCTTATACAGTATCATGCACTTGAAGGCACGGCACCGAGCGAGTTTATCAGCATTGAAATCGGCGATATTGAAAACTATCTCGGAGAGTTCCGCAAGCTTGAAAAGCTCTGGCTTATCAAGCCGCCTAACGGTCATTTGAGTGCATTACGTACGATCTATGAAATTTTAAACCGCCTGTACAAAAACGAGCTTGCACTTGAGCGTGACAAAAACTACGATATCATACGTCCGGCGATAAAATTCCTTGAAGATAACTTTACAAACCCAAGCCTTTCTAACCAGATGCTTGCCGAAAAAGCGGCGGTAAGCGAGGTTTATTTCCGCCGTGTGTTCAAGCAGCAATACGGCACTTCGCCAAAGCAATACATACAGAATCTCCGCATACGCACCGCAGAAAACCTGCTTCGCAATGAGTATCTTTCGATATCCTCCATTGCGGAAATGTCAGGCTTTTCAAGTGTCTATCACTTTTCACGCACTTTTAAGCAAGCCACCGGCTACACCCCTACCGAATACGTAAAGGAATTTGGCGGTGCAGGACAATAACACATTGACAAATACCGACATTTTATGGTATTTTATTATGGTAGATTCAATAAATACATAAGGAGTAAAAAATGGTTCAGGCAGTCATTCTTTTATTAATCGGATTTGCACTTCTTATCAAAGGCGGCGACTGGTTTGTTGACGGTGCTACAGGAATAGCACGCAGATTTCATCTACCCGAAATCCTTATAGGTGCAACCGTTGTTTCAATCGGCACTACCCTGCCCGAGGTTATGACGTCGGCAAGTGCAGCGCTTACAGGTAGTGGCGAAATTGCCTACGGTAATGCGATGGGCTCGATTATTTGTAACACCTCATTAATAGCGGCTATCACCGTTGCCATAAAGCCGGGGGCTGCGGCAAGAAAAAGCCTTAAACTTCCGGTTGCGTTTTTCTTCGGAGCGGTGGCACTCTATTGCTTCGCTGCATATTTTTTAGGTGAGTTTACACGCACCATAGGCTTTATTCTGCTTTCTATCTTCGTTCTTTACATGGTTCTGGTTGTTCTTCGCATGAAAAAAAACTCGTCTGCCGACGTTGACACGCTGGACAGCAATGCTGCAGAAGAGGCACTCGAAAAGCAGAGCGGCGAAGACCATGTGGTTGAGTCTGAAAAGGATGGCACCAAGGACAGCTTACTTAAAGATATCGTTTTGCTCGTTATCGGTGCTGCCCTTATCGCAGTAGGTGCTATACTTTTGGTTGACAACGCTAAATTCATTGCATCGGCTTGCGGCGTTTCCGAAAAGGTTATCGGTCTTACCATTGTTGCGGTAGGCACTTCTCTGCCCGAGCTTGTTACTGCCATCACGTCACTTATCAAGGGACACGGCTCGCTCTCCCTCGGCAATATTATCGGTGCAAACCTCTTCAACCTCGTACTTGTAAGCGGTGTTTCGGTTACACTTTGTCCTTTCCCGCTTCCAGAGACCGGTACAATTAACGGCATCAATTCCTCTCTTGTAATCGACTTGCCGATAATGCTCGGCGTTATGGCTCTGCTTACCGTTCCCACGTTGATAAAGCAAAAGCTTTCACGCTGGCAGGGTATTCTTCTCCTTTGCATATACATCGCATTCTGCGTTGTGCAGTTTGTATTATAACAATAAAAAATCCGCCATGAGGCGGATTTTTTCAGAGTGCTGACAAACACGTCAGACCGCAAGTAAGAATAAAAGCAAAAAGAATAGGACAAAAAGAATAGGACAAAAAGAATAGGAACAAATAATTTTTCACTTTGTATTAAAAACAAAATGCGGCAAGGGCTTTTTTAAGCCCTTGCCGTTACTTGCTTTTTCGGATTTTTGTCTCTACCGTACACATGTACGCCGACGAAACAAAAATCCAAAAATCTGTCTGCGTTTCTCACACTCTGGTAAGTCTGATGACTTTGTCATCAGACTTCAAAAAATCTGCCGTACGGCGGATTTTTTATTGTTATATATCCTTACTTCAACTTTCTAGGCTCGTCTATTAAACCAAGGAGGTAATCAACAGAAATATTATAATACTTTGCAAGTACAATATATTTATCAACGCCCATCATCTGAGCACCCGTTTCCCATTTACTAACCTGTTGTCTTGTAGTATTCAATATTTTTGCCACATCGCTTTGAGAAAGGTCGGAATCCTCTCTTATTGCTTTCAGTCTTTCAAAACAATTCATCATAAAGCCCCCTTTTTTAATTATTATAACACGAACCTTATGAGATGCACTTGACATGCACCTTATAAGGTGCTATAATGTTTTCGAGCATCCTATAGGGTGCAAAAGGAGGAGATTATCATGACATCTGCAATAGCACAACTTTGGAACGGAAATGTTGATCCCTTGCAACGCTTTGGAAGAAACAACGCAGAGATCAGAGAAACCGAAAGATTAATGGAAAATTCACATGAAGAAATGGAGAATTTATTCAATCAAACGGAAAAAGAAAGCTTTAAAAAATACAGTGCCCTCGTTGATGAATATCTGATGCTAAATAGCGAGCAAGCATTTTGCGACGGTTTTTCTCTTGGTGTAAAACTCGTAACAGAAGCATTAATTTCAGTAGATGAAATCTTGAGGTAGTTTCCAAATATGACCGAGGATACGTATCCCTCCGTCATTTGCTACACAAATGCCACCTCCCTTTAGGCAAGGGAGGCTTTCAAACGCAAAAAATCCGCCGTGCGGCGGATTTTTTTATTTGTGTATGGCATTAAGACCTGCATCGGTGAGAATTCTGAATGCCCTCTCGTATTCTTCTTCCGACGGTACCGAGGTAGCCCCCATTGCATATGGCATATCAAGCGCCTCGTATTTAGAACGGGACAGGTCATGATATGCAAGCAATTTTACCCTGTCTGTATTTTTCAAACTGCACAAAAAGTCGGCAATTTTTTGAATTTCACCGTCATTTTCATGAGGAATATACGGAATACGTATTTCATACGCCTTCCCTACCGAGTCAATATATTGCAGGTTTTCCAGAATGATGCGGTTTGAAACTCCGGTACACCTTTTATGTACATTATCATCAATAGCCTTTATGTCAACAAGAAACAAATCGGTATATTCAAGCAGTTTTTCAAGTTCACTTTTCGGTGCAAACAAGCACGTATCAACTGCCGTGTGAACACCGTTTTCCTTAAGCAACATAAGCAGTTCTGCGGTAAAATCTGCTTGCATAAGCGGCTCTCCGCCGCTTATCGTCACTCCACCGCCGGAACCGTCAAAAAAGATTTTGTCCTCCAGAAGTTCGGGTAAAATCTCCTTTGGAGAAACCTCTCTTCCAAACACGGTAAGTGCATTCTGAGGGCATTTATCAACGCATGCTCCGCATGCAGTACAAAGTTCTCTGTTTACCGTATGGCTGCTCCCATCGGTCAAATGAACCGCCTCTGTGCATACCTGTGTACACCTGCCGCACATAACGCATTTGTGTGCATAATATGCAAGCTGTGGCTTTATGCTGTAGCTTTCGGGATTATGACACCATTTGCAACGTAAAGGGCATCCTTTTACAAAAAGCGTTGTCCGCATACCGGGGCCGTCATGTATCTCAAACTGCTTGATGTTAAGTATTGTTCCTTTACTCATTTTTCAACTCCCGAAACACGTTGAATGAAATCGTTCTGAATTTTTTCGCTCATATTGACAAAGTATTCATTCCATCCGCAAACACGAACCTGCAACGTTGGATATTTTTCGGGATGCTTCTGTGCGTCAAGCAGTGTATCAAGGTTAAGAATATTGCCCTGAATGGCAAAGCCGCCTTTTGCAAAGAAAATGCGTATCAGCGCTTTCATTGCCTCAAGTCCATCTTCGCCCTCAACTGCTGACGGATGCACGACAAAGTCAAGCGGTGCACCGTCAACAAAAATATCATTGTTAAGGCTACAAACCGATTGAATAAACGCAGTTACGCCCTTTCGCTCCATGCCGTTAACGGGACGCATATTCTTGGATAGCGGCTGACGTGCAAGTCTGCCGTCGGCAGTTGCCGCAGTACGGTTGCCGTACCCCTCGGCCATTGCAACCGAGTCGCAGCCAAGACGGAAAACACCTCCGGTTGAGGTCGGTTTGCCGATAATATTTTCTGCACAGAAATCAAAAATTTGCCGAGCCAGACTGTCAGCTTCGGGAATGTTGTTACCGAACTTTGTCGCATCCTTCATAATATCTGCACGCAGTTCGGCTGCACCCTCCCAATTATTGCCGAGAATTTCGGCAAGCTCTGTAAGCGTTATTCTCTTATCCTCATAAACAAATTTTTTCACTGCAAGCAGCGAGTCCACCGCCGTGGCAATGGCAAAACACTTAAGCGACTGATTACGGTATACCATGCCGCCGTCAAAAACGTCCTTGCCATGCTTTACACATGACTCAACAGAACCCGAATAATAGGGAGAGGGATTTGCCTCATAAGCAAACTCCGCCTGAACGTTGACGTTGTTGATAACAAGGTCTATATGCTCTTTCAGATAACTGAAATAGGTGTCGAGAAAGCTTTCCCACGTCTTCGGTTGCTCTGTTCTCTGCCCTACGTATATTCTGCCGAGAATGTCACGTCCGCCGGTGATTGCATATTCACATGCCTTGGCAAGATTTATCCATGATGCGCATATCCTTGAGTCCTCAAGTCCCGCAATAGTGGATTCATAACATCCTATCGGAATATAGCCGTCTGCAATTTCACGTGAAATGCCAAGCATCTCATAGCCTTTGAAAACGGTTTCGTCATTTATAAGTACCATTGATGAGCTACCTGCACGAATCATGCTTGCAAGCTTTGTGAGTAGCTTATCGGAAAGATTTTTACTGCAACGCACATGGATTTTCGGATTGTGAATATCAAGCTCTTCATAGGCTTCGAGCATCAGCATGGTAAGCTCTGCCGCAGGAGAGTCGTCGTTACTCCATGCCTTGCCTATACATATCGGCTGGTCGGCATAACGCTTTTCAGCGGCAACCTTTTGCCAGAAATAGCGGAACATCTCTTTAGTCTTTTCAGGTGTAAGAATTCCTTTGGCTTTATCCGAAACGTAAAACGGTGTGTACAGTTCATCAACAGCACCGTAGGTGCGGCACCGTTCTCTGCCAAGCTCTATCACGGTAAGCATTATGTGCGAAAGGCAAAGCACCTGATAAAGCGTTTGCGGCGGTTGCTCTATGATAACACGCAAGGCACTGCAATACTCTGTAAGCCCTTCGTTTTCGGATGCAACAAGCAAACGGCGCATGTACGTAAGCAATGCCTCAAACGCCATGATCTCCGCATCGTAAAAATCGGCTTGTTTTTCCGTAAGAGTGCCGTTTTCTTCCTTCTCGTGCTTTGTCAGAACTATCTCGTCTAAAAGTCCCTTTGCACCAAGTCGGATAATACGCTCCCAATCATATACAACGTGCCACACGTCGGTATCGGGTATAGCAAGTCCGAGATACCCGAAAAGCTTACGCTGCTCCCAGACAGCAGGACAATTCTTCACAAACGTCTTTTCATAGCGTTCTCTCGCTATCATTTCAAGTATGCCCCGTGTTGCATCACGTGTATATTTAACACCGTGGCGAAGCTTATCGGGAAACATAGTATGAGGATTGATGCACAGTTGTGCCTCCTCAAGTATAATTTTATAACAATTTGCCATAATCAGCACTGCCGGCATATCTTTGTTTTCGGCAGCAAAGCGCCGCATCTTTTTATCCAGCATCTCAGGAGAAATTCCGCTATTCTCATCCCATACGGCTTCCTCATACTCATTTTCTATGAATTTCCGGTCACTGTAAAAATCGGTATACATATTAACACCTCTTGATATATCTTTGATACCATTGTAGTATTACACGCAGAAAAAGGAAATGGCAAAGTGAGAATTTTTGTATTTTTCGGAAGTGAATATGAATAAAAGTCTTGTTTTTACAGCATGATTATATTAGAATTAAAAAAACGGAAGGAGATATGTTCATGTTTTTGGAAAATGCAGTGATTGAAAGAATAACGGATTGCTCTAAAATCTATACCTCCCCTGCACAGATACAGAGTCCGCCAAGACGTGCGCATGCACTTGTCTTCTTTATTGAGGGTGACAGCGAATATATTTTCGGTGATAAGGTGTATTCCGCAAAAGCAGGCACCGTTATGTATCTGCCGCACAAAGTTCCATATATCATTCGCCGTTTGACCGCCTGTCAATGTATTTACGTTGATTTTCTGACCGTGGCACCGAGCGGCGAAGAACCGTTTGTAAAAAACTATCCGGTCACCGCGCAGTTTCGCGATTGCTTTTTCGGTATACTCTCTCTGTTCAAGCAAAAGCGAATAGGCTATGAAGCCGAAAGCATGGGAGTTTTATACAAGATAGTTTCGATGATTCAAGCCGCCGACCGTACCGCATATTTTCCGGGAGTACGCTATCAGCGAATTGCACCTGCGATTGAATACATAAACGCAAATTACTGCAAGGGAGATATACGTATATCCGCTCTTGCCGCACTTTCGGGAGTAAGCACAAGGTATTTTAATCAGTTGTTTTCGGTTTTCTTCGGCGTTGCACCGAAAGAATACATCATTCGCATGCAGCTTGATACCGCCCGCAATCTGCTTTCAAATTCGGATAGCCCGATAGGAGATATTGCCACGGTATGCGGCTTTGGAGATGTATATTATTTCAGCAAAATATTTCGTAAAACCGTGGGAATGACACCAAGCCAATACCGCAAAACAAGTAAGATACTGTAGGTAAATTATTGTTTATGGTTGTAAAATGGAAACCACAAATCTGTAGGGGATGGCCCCCTGGACATCCCGTTTTGCCTTGGTTCATGCGGGACGTCGAAGGCGCCGTCCCCTACCGAGGTTGGTGCGTAGCCGTAATGTAAACAATAATTTACCCACACACAAAAAATCCGCCTTGAAGGCGGATTTTTTTATTGAACTATTATCATGGGCCAGTTTGCGGTAGACGAAAGCACGGTGTTACCCATAGCATCGGAAATCGTGTTTGTACCGTCATCCTTATTATAAAGCATTGCGGTAATAAGAACGTTGCCTGATGTAAAGTAACTCATAGGAATTGAAACCTCTGTAACACAACCAAGCTTGTCGATTGCGGTAGTGGCAAACGCCACTTCCTTTGTATCGTGCTTTTCAAGAGTTTCGCCGGTATGTACGAACTCACCGATACCGTTCATGCCAACCTTGATTCTGTAGAAGCCCTCCTTGCCCTCCTCGGCAAGATACAGTGTTACGCTGTCGCCGCTTGTTAATGAATAGTCGCTTCTCTCAAGCAAAAGGTGAAGCTTACCATCACTTGCCGCCGCACGGATCGCAAGCTGTGCCTGCGAGGACGAGCCTACGAACAAAGCCTCGCTTTGCTGCCACTCTGCGTTGTTGCCGTCAACCTTAATTGCAGTTTTTTCGGCATTTATCACATGGTTAAGATATACAGTACCCACCATAAGCGTGTTTGTATCGCCCGTATTTGCAATAGCGGCAATAGCCGAATGCGAAGTGCGTTTTTCAAGCGTACCCCAATATCCGCCGTTTATAAACGGCACGTATGTTGAACCGAAGTTTTCACCGTTTTCGTCACCAACACGAAGCTGCATGCGATTGTTTACGTTATACGTAAGCAGGGTTTCTCCGGAGTCAAACTGCATAATATACGGTGCCGCACCGAGGAAAATATTGTCCGCACGCTTTGCGGGCCCCTCCTCCTCAATATCAAGCACATCACTCCAGTTGTTTCCTGAATATCCGAGCGAAATATAAAGCTCGCCTGCATCGGGACGTGATTCAACTGCCATAACCGATGTACCGTTATTGAGATGTGCAACAGACGGCATCTGGTCGGTATACAGTGCCTTTGCGGCATCCACGTCACGCTTCTGCTGCATTACGATTGCCGCACTGTATGGTGCCTCCGTAACATTCGGTGTCCATGTTTTACCGTTATCGTTTGAACGGAGCATGCCGACACCGCTTGAAAGATAGTCCTTATCAAGCTTGCCGTCAAGATAGAATTTAGGTGCGTTGTGCGTAAAGAATATCTGCACCTCTCCACTATCGGTCTGCGTCATATAAGGCTCCCAGTTTATGCCCTTATAAATGACCTCTTCGTCACTCCACGTCTTGCCGTTGTCGCTTGAACGGCGCATAACAAGACCGCCCATCGAAGCGTCCTTGGAGTAACCGAGATTCATGCGGTAGGAGGCAACTGCTAAAATATCGCCGTTTTCAAGTACAACAGCGTCACAGGTTGAAAAACGCATTGAGTCTGCCGCACCGTTAAGTCCCTCAGCCGCACGGAGTTTAAAAAGCACCTCCGCCCTTGACCACTCTATTGTATCGTCACTTGTTGTATAGTAAATGTTTGAGCCTATCTGCGCATTCTGGTAAAACATAATGTACCGTGAATCGCTCATGGTTTTGATTCTCGGATACATCGCTCCCGTTGTGAGCAGGATATCCGGAGTAACCTCTGTATACTCACGGAAGTTAAGCTCCACGTTGCTTCTTGCGGAAAAGCCCCCGTGCGAATCCGCAGAGGGCTTTTCGGTGTTGAGCATATCAATGGTGTTGATTTTCATGTTACCTGCAGACGGAACTATTAATGGCATATCCGCTATCTGTCCGCCGACTTTGGTGAGCGTTGCGGTGCTTGTTGCACCGTCCCACGCAACCGTTGCACCGAGGTTATCGGCAACAAAGCGGACGGGAAGATACGTTCTGCCGTTTTCAATGAACGCAGGAGAATCGAGCAAAATATCCTCACCGTTTACAAAAGCAACGGGAGAGTTAATTACGATCTTGATTTCAACGTCATCGGTTTTAACCGTTGCGGTACTTGTTGCACCGTTCCACAAAACCAATGCGCCAAAGCTATCGGCAACGAAACGCACGGGAAGCATCGTTCTGCCGTTGCGGATAATCGGAGCCACATCAAGCTCCTTGGCCTCGCCGTTTACATATGCCGTTTTTTGACCTATGGTGAGCTTAACCTCGGTAATTTCGGGCTCTTTATCGGTTTCGCCCTCGGTTGTAACAGTATCAAACGCAGATGAAACCGTTTCAAAGCTTGCAAGCTTTTTAACAGCGTCAGTATATACAAGAGTTTTGCCGTAGGTAAGGAAAAGGTCACTGCCTGCGCTGAGTGCATCGGCATACTTGCCAATGGTGCCGCCAAGCCAGTTTACGGTAAAACTTTCTGCAAATCCGCTTGCCGTTACACCGTAGATTTCATCAACCTTTGCATTACCGTCAACGGTTACAACAGTTTTGCCCGATGTGAAAGGCTTGTTGCAAGGAGTGAGATAAAGACGTGAAACATGAGCGTTGCCGCCGATGGTGATATTTGCAGTACCGAGATATGAAGCACCGTCTATAAGACGTGAATATGCACCGATATTGATGTTTGTACCGCCAAGAACGGTGATGTTTGTATCAAGCGAGTTCTCTGCAGGAGGCATATCCTTTGAACCGCGGAGTATGGGCTGTCCCGACTGATATCCGCCGAGGATGGAGAATGAGGTACCAAAAGTTTTGCCGTCAAATCCCGCATTGGTGGATTTTACGGTAACACCCTCTCCCAAAGTAAAGGGATAGTGGTTTGCTATTACAAACATGTATTTGCCGGTGATAAGAATATCAATGTCATCGAAGATAAACTCGCCGCTACATGTAAATCTCGCACCTATGCACTCATAAACTGCACCGTATTTGCGATAGTCCATACCGTCATAAACAGAAGTAATTGTGATTGACCCGTCAAAAGTTTCGGGATATGCGAAGTTTGAGGTCTGCTCAAACCTACCGCATACAACGATTGTACAATCTTTTGTCTTGTCAAGAATTTCTACCGCCTTGCCAAGTGAACCGACGGGAGAATTATCACTTGTACCGTCGCCGGTTGCGCCTGTTTCAAGGTAAACTACAGTGAGTCCCTCCTCTGCGTTTACACAAACAAGCAACAATGCACATATCAAACTTGCGAGCATTAAAAAGTAAATAACCTTTTTCATAATGTTCTCCGTAATTTTAGTTTATAATTTATCTTAACACATTTATACCGTATGACTCAAGTAGTTTTCTTGCATTTTCTGCCTGAGCCACGGTCGGTATGGGGGCATTTTCTTCATCAAGGGTATAGTCAATTCCGAGTGAAGCATATTTGTTACTTGAAAGACTGTGGTACGGAAGTACACGCACACCTTTTACCGAAGAAAGAGTTGATATAAACTCTGCGATTTTTTCAAGCTCTCCGTCATTCTGATTGGGTACAAACGGAATTCGTATCTCAATAGGCTTTGAAAGCGAGTCTAAATAGCGGATATTATCGAGAATAATATCGTTGTACTGCCCTGTAAGCTCACGGTGCTTATCACGGTCTATTGCTTTTATATCCACCAAAAACGTATCGGTATAAGGCAACACCTTTGAAAGTTGCTCACGTGAAGCAAAAAGGCAGGTGTCAAGTGCGGTGTTTACAGAGTTTTCTTTAAGCAACTTAAAAAGCTCTGCACAGAAGTCTGCCTGAAGCAGCGGCTCGCCGCCCGATACCGTAACACCGCCGCCGGAGTTTTCGTAAAAAGCCTTATCCTCAAGCAGTTCGGGCAGTATTTCCTCTGCACTCACGCTCTTGCCGTAGAAAATGAGTGCACCGAAGGTACATTCCTTTTCACACTTGCCGCATGCCGTACATAAACTGCGGTCAAAGGTGTGAACACCGTCCGCTATGCGATGTGCACCGCTTGGGCAAACCGAAACGCAGTCGCCGCAGGAAGCACATTTGTGCACATAAAAGCCAAGCTCCGCTTTTGCGGCAAGACTTTCGGGATTGTGACACCATTTACAGCGAAGCGGACAGCCTTTTACAAAAAGCGTTGTTCTGAGTCCGTCGCCGTCGTGTATCTCAAACCGTTTGATGTTTAAAATTCTTCCTGTTGTCATATCAGCCTGCTACGTTCTCGCATTGACGAATAAGATCGTCCTGCTCGGTTTTTGAAAGTTCAACAAAGTAAACGTTCCAGCCGCAAAGTCTTACCTGAAGCGTTGCGTATTTCTCCGGCTCTGCCTGTGCACGGCGAAGCACGTCGGGAGAAAGAACGTTCATCTGAAATGCAAAACCGCCCTTCTTCATATAAGTTGTGAGCAGCGCATACATAGCAACGATTCCCTCGTCACCCTCGGTTGCTGTGCGGTGAAGCATTACGTCAAGCACTGTACCGTCGGGTACACCTGTATAGTCAATCTTTGTTACAGTATTGATAAGCGCAGTTACGCCCTCTTTGTCCATTGCTGTTACAGCACCCATGTTTTTAGAAAGCATTTCGCCCGCAACTCTGCCGTCGGGAGTTGCACCCATACGCTCGCCAAAGGAAATACGGTAGTCAATGGAGAAAAGTCCAAGACGGAATACACCGCCACGCTTGTTTGGCTTACCGTTGACATAGCCTGCCGCAAAATCAACAATCTCCTTTGCAAACGTATCGGGCTCTGCTAAACCGTTGCCGTATTTGGGAAGCTTGTGAAGCACTCTGCGATGAAGTGCCTCATGCCCCTCCCAGTTGTTTTCAAGGATTTTTGCAAACTCGGACAAGGTGAGAAGTTTTTCATCATATACAAGTCGCTTTACTGCAACAAGCGCATCGGCAGTTGTCGCAACGCTGAATGCAACTATCGAAGAATTGGAATACTTTGCACCTCTGTCATAAGCGTCATGACCGCTTTCAACACACGGTTCATACGTTGCAGAAAGGAGCGGTGCCTGACTGAATGAAGGATAATGCTCCTCATATGCACAAACCAGATCCATAGCGCCGTCAAGGAACGCCGCAATCTGCTCCTTAACTGCCGCATAGAACTCATCAAATGTTTTGTAGCTGTCAGCCTCAGCACGCACGCTGCCAACCGCCTTACCCGTGTAGGCATCAACGCCCTCGGTCATAACCGTGAGCAATGCCTTTGTCATATTTGCTCTGCCTGCACAGGTACACGGTATCTCCTTGCCCATTGCGCAAGGCTCATAGCAGCCGATAACTATATAGTTACGTGCATCCGCCTTATCCTCGCCAATTCCCACAAGTGCTTTTTCAATCACGTTGTCATTGACAAAAACAAAGCTGTTTTTACCGTCACGGATAGATTTCATCACAAGCTTTACAAAATCCTCCGGCATTTCGTCATACCAGCGAACATGGATTTTGGGGTCATTGATATTGAGTGCGGAATACTCCTCAACAATAATATATGAAAGCTCGTTTATTCCCGAAGAACCGTCTGCAAGTCTGCCGCCAAGATAGAAAGGCACGTTTGCAACAACCTTCATCGAATAGAATTTATAGAAATAATAGCGGAAAAGCTCACGCAACTGTGCCTCGGTAAATCTGCCGCTTTCAAGGTCGCTCTTGTAAAAACGTATAAACAAGCGGTCAAGACCTCCCACAGAACGGATAGGCTCACGCTCAACGTGCGTCTGTAGATTATAATAAATCATGCAAAGCTGCATCGCCTCAAGCAATGTTTTCGGCGCCGAAACCGTAAGGTTCATAAGGCTTTCGCTGACAAGCTTTGCACGGTCGGTACCGTGTCTTGCCATTTCGTTTGCAAGGCGGCGGAGAAGAGTAATGGTTGACTCAAGCACACTTTCAACACATTCATAAAACGTGTTCTGCTCCTCGGTAAGCCCCTCCTTTGCATGTGCATTTTTTACTCGCTCCAAAAGCCCCACAAAGCCGAGGTCTACAAGGGATTGCCAGTCGGGTGCAACGTGACCGAGGTCGATGTTGCCTGTATAGCAAAGCCCCTCCTGTGCGGAAGAGTGAAGTGCAAGAGTGTCATTTATAACGTTTGAGCGGAGTTCCTTGATCCACTCCTCACGGATACGTGAAATTATATAATCGTGGCGAAGTCTTTCGGGGAAGAAGTCAGCCTCACGCACGTCAAGCTGTGCATTTTCAAGCACATACTTATACATGCGTGTCTTTGCAATGATGCGAGGTAATCCCCTGCACTCCCGTTCTATAGCATGGCAACCGTCATAAAGCTCTTTCGGTGTTACTCCGCTATCGGGATTCCATGTCTGCCCATTGTAAATTGACTCAAGTACAGCACGGTCATTTTCAAAACGTTCCCAGATCATAACATGCCTCCGATAAAAATGTTTTCTACCTATAGACTATACTTGCGGCAACAGTTTGTAAATGCAACTTTCATTCATTTTTATATTTTTCGCTCAACAAATCTGCTTTTTATGTAAAATATATTGATTTTGTTTGTATTTTTTGATTAAATATAAATGAAAGGTGGCGAGAACATGTCAAAGCTTTGCAATGAAAAGCCGAAAATAGGCGAGTTCTGTCAGGCGGTAGAGGGCGTCATTCACAAGTGCTTCCTGCCTGCAAAACCGCACGGCAGAGCAAGTGATGCTTTTATATATATACTCGAAGGCGAAACCGTGTATGGCTTTGGCGACAAAGCTTGCACCGTAAAAGCAGGTGACGTTCTGTTTTTAGCCAATGACAGCATATATTCAATGGATGTTTTAAGCGAAGAATACCGCTTTATTTTTGCCGATTTCAAATTTGTATCGGCGGCACCGCGTGAATATGATATTTTTGAGATGCAGAATGTGCGTGGAATTGAGAGCATCTTCCGCCGTATGCTTGAGAAGTGGCGGCAAAGACGTGCCGCAGCCGAAGAGGATTGCCTTGCTTTGCTCTACTCTGTTTACGCCGAAATAATACGCAGTGAAAGTGCCGCATACGTGCCGCTTTCAAAACGAAGCCGCCTTGAAAGTGCCGTGCAATACATATCGGACAATTTTACCAATGAAGAACTGACCGTGGAAAAAGTTGCGGATTCAGCCGGTATGAGCGAATCGCACTTCCGCCGTCTGTTCAAGAGTGTTTACCGCCTGTCACCGATAAAATACATCAACCTTATGCGTATTGAGCGTGCCAAGGAGTTGATACGGTATACAAGCGACTCGTTTTCACAGATTGCAACCGACGTAGGTTTTGCAAACGTGTATTATTTCAGCCGTATATTCAAAAAAGAAGTCGGCTGTACACCAAGCGAATACAGAGAAGAATACAGCGAATACCAAAAAATATAAAGCGGTTGCAAATGCAACCGCTTTTGTTGTAAATTAATGTTTTCCTCACTTGAAAATGCAAGCATTTTCAAGTGGTTGCAAAACCGTTCACTCGCGTCTCGCTCACCGCTCGCGGTTTTCAAGGAGTAAATAAGCCGGGGAACCCGTCTTTTTTACAAATTTTTAGGCTTCCCCCTTGGGGGAAGCTGTCAGCGGAGCTGACTGATGAGGGGTAGCCGATTAGC
>JAZQEH010000016.1:0-11836 GCA_045538895.1 Eubacteriales bacterium | reverse complement strand
CAGCTCCGCTGACAGCTTCCCCCAAGGGGGAAGCCTAAAAATTTGTAAAAAAGACGGGTTCCCCGGCTTTTTTACTCCTTGAAAACCGCGAGCGGTGAGCGAGACGCGAGTGAACGGTTTTGCAACCACTTGAAAATGCTTGCATTTTCAAGTGAGAAAAACTTTAATTTACACCCATTAAGACATAAAGAAACCTCCGCCGAAGCGGAGGTTTCTTCGTTTAGTTATTCATAAATCTTGCGAGGAATTCCTTGGTTGCTTCC
Organism: Eubacteriales bacterium; assembly: GCA_045538895.1. GTDB lineage: Bacteria > Bacillota > Clostridia > Oscillospirales > CAG-272 > UMGS902. The sequence goes on along the minus strand of JAZQEH010000016.1, from coordinate 11,573 downwards.
TCTTTGGGGTTTCCGAAGAGCTGTTCGGGGGCACCGTCCTCGCAGATAACGCCGTCCTTCATGAAAACGACACGTGAAGAAACGTCACGCGCAAATGCCATTTCATGAGTTACGATAAGCATCGTCATGCCACTTTTTGCAAGGTCACGCATAACCGCAAGAACCTCACCTACCATCTGGGGGTCAAGTGCACTTGTAGGCTCGTCAAAAAGCAGGATTTCGGGATCCATTGCAAGTGCTCTTGCAATAGCAACACGCTGCTTCATACCGCCCGAAAGCTGTGCGGGCTTTGCATTGATATACGGATCCATACCAACGTGCTTAAGGAACTTCATAGCATTAGCCTCGGCTTCCTCTTTGGAACGCTTAAGCACCTTTATCTGGCCTATCATGCAGTTTTTAAGAACCGACATATTGTTGAACAGATTAAACGACTGAAAAACCATACCTACCTTTGAACGGTAAGCGGCAGGATTCACCTTTTTATCGGTTATATCCTCGCCATGATAAAGTATCTCACCCGATGTAGGCTCCTCAAGCAGATTTATGCAGCGAAGCAATGTAGACTTGCCGCTGCCCGATGCACCGATAATTGTGGTAACGTCGCCTGCATGCACATTAAAATCAATGTCGGTAAGAACCTGATGCGTACCGAAGGATTTTGAGAGATGCTTTATTTCAAGAACCGGCTTGCTCATCTGAAATCCTCCTTCTTTTTCTTCTTTTCAGGGAAATTGTACGTACCGCTTGTAAGTGCAAGCGTATCAGTTGTTGCGAGGTCATAACTGCCGCTGTCACCGAGTGACTTTTCAAGCTTGCGGAGCAGAACGGAAGTTACCATAGTCATGGTAAGGTAAATCGCCATAACGATAGTTGCAGACTCGAAATATGTATACAGTGCACCGACCGCCGCCTTGTGTGAGAAAAAGAGGTCGCTTATCGAAATAACCGAAAGCACCGACGTGTCTTTGATATTGATGATAAAGTTATTGCCGATCTGCGGAATGATAACACGGAAGGTCTGCGGAAGAATAACATGAACCATGGTCTGTACGTGTGTCATACCGATAGCCTTTGCGCCCTCGGTCTGACCTATGTCAATAGACATGATACCGCCACGCACGGTCTCTGCCATGTATGCACCCGTGTTGATTGATACGATGAAAAATGCCGCAGTCCACATATCCATTTTAATGTCAAACAGAATCTGTGCACCGTAGTAGATAAACACCGCCTGTACGATCATAGGTGTACCGCGGAACACTTCTACATACGCACGGAGTATAGCACGGACTGTCGCAAGGACACCGCGTTTTACCATGTTGTCACGCTTTTTGTCTACGGGAATTGTCTGCAGAACGCCTACAATAAAACCGATAAGACAACCAAAAAAAGTACCGACAACAGAAATGAGCAACGTAGTACCTGCACCGCTCAGATATGTCATACCGTAACGGTCGATAAGCTTTACTATGTTGTCAAGGAAAGAACTGGTTTCGGGTTCGGCATAGATAAAATCGGGATTGAGAGTAATAGCGGCATGCATAGAGCTATCGTAATTCTTAAACGTGAACTCCTTGTTCATGCCGAGAGAAAGCTTTTCAAGTTCTACGTTAAGCTTATCAAGCAGCTCGGCATTGCCCTTTTTAACCGCCATGCAGATCTCTACCTGCTCACGGGTAGCCGCATAATTTGCAGCGGGATCGCTATAAAAGTCGAGCATTGCAAGCTCCTTATAGCTTTCAAGCACAGCCTGTGCATAAACACGGTCAACAACCGCCGCATCACATTCGCCGCTTACAATAGCGTCAAGCATCACGGACATGTCATCGTACTCAAGCACATTTACATCGGGTATTGCACCGATAAGCGACAAATTTTCATCGGTTGCATAAGCATTTGCACCGGCAAGGTCGGGAACGGACTTTGCGGCTGCAAATTTACCGTCTGCCTTTACAAGTGTAACAACGTTGTTATAGTAAAAAGGAACGGTAAAATCAACCTTTTCGCTGTTTTCGTCATTGCATACAAGCCCTGACATAACAGCATCAACTGTTCCCTCTTCAAGTGCCTTTACAAAATCATCGCTATCAAGCTTCACTATCTCAAGGGTGTAGCCGAGTTTGCTCGCCATGCGGCTTGCGATAATAACGTCATAGCCGTATGCGTAGAGCTCGGAATCTTTGATTTTTACAAGTTTTGCATTGTTATCCGCTTCCTGCTCCCACGAAAAAGGAAGATTGTCGCAGGTGATGCCCACCGCCAATGTTTCCTTTTCGCCCTCGGTAGCAAATACGCCAAGAGTAAAAGAAAGCACGAGCATCAGAGCAAGTACGGATACAGAGAGTTTCTTTAACAAAATTACAACTCCTTACATTACAAAATGACGGAGAAAAACTCCGTCATTTATGTACAAAAAATTACTCTGCGAGAGGCTGAACGGAAATAGCTTCGTTCATAAGCTCGTCATAGTCGCTTGCGGTCATCTCTGCAAGAACTGCGTTGATGGCATCGAGCAATTCGGTATTGCCCTTCTGAACGGAGATACCAATGTTGATATCCTCGTCGGAAACCACGTAATCACCGTCGGTGCCGTAGAAATCGAGCATTACAAAACTGTCATATGCGGAAACTGCAGCAGCACCGGTGGGACGGTCGGTAACAACTACATCACAGGTACCTGCGTTAAGAGCTACGAGCATTGCAGGAGCAGTTTCCTGTGCGGGGAGCATGTTTACTTCGGGAATCTGTCCGAGACAGTTGTCATACCAGATTGTACCAAGCTGAGATGTACCTGTTGCACCCTTAAGGTCTGCAACAGACTTTGCATTTGCGTATGCACTATCGTTCTTAACGAGAGTTACGATGGTTGCATAGTAGTAAGGAGTAGAGAAATCAACCTGCTCAAGGCGGTCGGAGGTGATGGACTGACCTGCGATAACAGCGTCAACAGTACCTGCCTGAAGTGCGGGAATAAGGCTGTCCCAGTCAAGCTTTACGATTTCGAGATCCCAGTTGTTGGCTTCTGCAATTTTCTTTGCGATGATTACATCATAACCGTATGCGAACATGTTGGTGTCTGCAATAGCAACTGCACCGTTAGCATCGGTATCCTGTGCCCAGTTGTAGGGAGCGTAAGCACATTCCATAGCTACACGGAATGTCTTCTTTTCGGTAACCTCATCGGTATTGGTCTCTGCTGCGGTAGTATCAACTACTGCTTCGGTTGTGGTTGCTGCATCGTCGGTGGTAACTGCTGTTTCACCGCATGCAACAAGTGCAAGCAGCATCATCATGCTGAGTGCAAGTGCAAGAATCTTTTTCATTGTTTTTCTCCTTAAAAATATATATAAATTTTTGCTTTAGCAATAAAAAAGCCGTATCTTTTTCACCCGAAAAGCGAAAAGCGACACGGTAATCATACCACCGACAGCCCTCCACCATGCAGGTGACAGTACGCATCATATTCTGATACGTCCCAGCAATACCGATTTTACGGAAACCGGCACACTTCGGCAGCCTTCCCTTTCGCGTTTTTGTCCGTACATTTTCAAACGTTACTGATGAAAACCGCGCCTCTATCTTTTGTGATGTGAATAGATTAGCACAATAAAGTGCATTTGTCAATAGAAAATGAAGAAAAGTTAATAAGCACTCCGTTTTGGAGTGCTTATTAACGTTATGCGTTTATTTTCCGTAATATTCACGGATCTTTCTGTTTGTTTCTACAATGAGGTCATCGAGCATTTCAGGGGTGAGTTTTTTGCCGAGTGTCGTTACTCTTTGACGGAGAACGTAGCCGTTTCTGTTACGCATTGCATCAAAATTCAAGCCTTCGCCGTTTGATGCCTCGGTTTCGGGATAAAGTATTCTGATAAGGTCATCGACTATCGCCTTAGGATAACGTTTGTCAACGAAAAGCTCCTCAAACACCGTATTTTTTGTGATTTGCGGTATAAATCTGCCGTCATCACAAACATCAATAACCGTGCTGACTCTGATATCACGGCTTGATGCCGCCGCACTGATTTCGTAGCTGCCGCCTATTCTGCGAAAATCCTTGACGTTTACATCGTAAACCGAAAATGCACGGTCGCAAATATCAAATACAACCTCTTTTTCTTCGCCGGGTGCAAGTTCAATCTTATCAAAGCCGCAAAGCCAACGGACAGGGCGTGCAAAGCCGTATGCAGTTTCACCGATATATGTAGAAGTTACGGGGTGAGGGCATGCCGAAGCATAAAGCTGAACGACCTCTTTACCCTTTACGTTGCCGACGTTTTTAACGGTTACAGTTACTTTGTTACCGTCTGCTTTGATTGAGGTATAGTCAAACTTTGTATATGAAAGTCCGTGACCGAACGGGAAAAGCACATCCATTTTACGCTTGTCATACCAACGGTAGCCTACGTAAATATCCTCACCGTAAAGGCAGTTATCACCGTCACCGGGGAAGTTAAGATATGCAGGATTATCCTCAAAGCGAAGCGGATGGGTTTCTGCGAGTTTGCCCGACGGATTAACCTTGCCGAAAAGGATACGTGCCACTGCACCGCCAAGTGCCTGACCGCCAAGGTAAGCATGGAGAATAGCAGGAACCTTATCTACCCAGGGAAGCTCGTTCGGGCTACCCGCCATAAGCACAACTACAACATTTTCGCACACATTGCATACCGCTTCAATAAGTTTATTGTGTGCAGGCGGAATACGCATGTGCCTGCGGTCACGTCCCTCGGTTTCATAACTGTCGGGCATGCCGGCAAATATAACGGCTCTGCCGCACTTCTTTGCGGCTTCAACCGCTTCTGCGATAAGCTCTTCGCTTGTTTCGTGCTTTTCGTCATAGCCTGCCGCAAACACTATATCAGCACCGTTTTCTGCGGTGATATATTCGGTAATATCGTCTACACGAAGCGGCTCAACGTGGCTGGAGCCGCCACCCTGGAAGCGTGGCTTCTTTGCAAACGTGCCGATAACCGCAAGAGGTTTTCCGCTTTCGAGCGGCAACACAGAATTATCGTTTTTGAGAAGCACCATGCACTCTTCGGCAGCAGTTGCAGCCGCCTTGTGATGCTCGTCTACCGAGAAGGTTCCCTTTTCTTCGTTCGGAAGATTTTCAAACACAACACGGAGAACATTTGCCACAGATTCATCAATCTGCTCCATGGTAATTTCACCGTTCTTATATGCCTCAAGAACCTCTGCATCACGCACATAATCTGCACTCGGAGACATTTCAACGTCTGTTCCTGCATTATAGGCATCAACACGGGTGCTTACTGCATTCCAGTCGCTCATAACGTAGCCGTCAAAGCCCCATTTGCCACGGAGAACATCGGTTACAATCTCCTTGTTCTCGCCTGCATAGCCTCCGTTCACACGGTTGTACGAATGCATGATCGTACGCACGTTTGCTTCCTTGACAGCCATTTCAAATGACGGGAGATAGATTTCATAAAGTGCACGCTCGGAAACTATTGCATTTGTAGAAAAACGTCTGGTTTCCTGATTGTTTACAAAGAAATGCTTCGCACATGCGGCAACGCCCTCTCCCTGAAGTCCCTTTATGAAGCCGCTTGCCATTTTACCCGAAAGATATGGGTCCTCGGAATAGTATTCAAAGTTGCGTCCGCAGGTGGGGGAACGCTTGATATTCATACCGGGGCCAAGCAGAATAGAAACCTGCTCTGCCTTACATTCCTCGCCTATATATTTACCCACTCTGCCGGCAAGGTCGGGATCCCACGAGTTTGCCATTGCAGATGCAGGGGGAAAGCATGTTGCCTTAACCGTATAAAGCTCACCTTTTTCGTTTTTGTCACGCTTGCGAAGACCGTGAGGGCCATCGCTCATCATAATCATGGGGATACCGAGTCGCTCAAGCGGCTGAGTATGCCATGCATCGTAACCCGAGCAGAAGGTAATCTTTTCTTCAACGGTCATTTTAGAAACAAGTTCTTTGATTTTTGTTTCCATAGTTATTCTCCAGTTATTTTCCGAAATCAATCAATTATTATTGCCTTAAAAACACGAAGCACATCAACAAGATTTACTATACCGTCGCCGCTTATGTCAAAAGAGTCGCTCACATTATTATTAACCATACCATTTATAATCCAAAGCACATCGGCAATATCAATTCTACCGTCAGAATTCACATCGCCGTTATTCCCTGCGGGTGCAAATACCGCAAGTACAAGCTCGCCGTTTATAATGGTATATCCTCCGTCACCGTAGGTAAGCGTGGTGTTTTTATTAATAATATCACTTTTACTTACATTTTGACAAGACGTAAGTACAAATTGTTCCGGTTTTTCATGTCCTACCGTAGGAATTACGTCGCCAACCGACGTATAGCAATTAGCAATATTAAACACAAGCGAGGTCGTCGTATACGTTTTTCCCACAACACCGCCCATCGGCTTTTCGGAAGTTGTGCTATCGTTTGCGGTAAGTGTTCCGAGATTTACGCAGTTATCCATATTTGCACCTACGTTATAACCAAGCACTCCGCCCGATTCATAGCCAACATCGGTGGTTACGTTACCGTTATTAAGGCAGAAACTGATATTTGGTACTCTGCTTTCGGTGGTTGTACGTCCGTACACCCATCCGACAATGCCGCCCATGCGTCCCTTGGTAGATGTTACAGAGCCATGATTTACACAATATGCAACCTCGATTTTGCCGCCGGGGGCAAGCTGATCAATGTATCCTGCAATACCGCCGGCCTTTACTCCTTCAGCGATTACAGCACCGTAGTTTTCACAGTATACAACAAGTGCATTACCGGGTGACGCAGTGCCGGAAGCAGCATTTGTACTGATAACACCTGCAATACCGCCAACTACCGCATCTTTGCCGCCGGTAATTGATTTAACCGTACCGTTGTTTGTACAATTCTTCACCACGGTACCTGTATTTGTTGTGCCGGCATAAACATATCCGACAACACCGCCAACGCCCTTTGCGGCTTTGGTTGTATTGTTATATGTAACGTTCACGTAGTTTGTACAGTCAACAACGAAAGAGTCGGGGTCAAGAGTACCTACAACACCCCCGACAACTGCATTGCCTGCCTTTGTGGAGGTAACAGAGCCGTAAACGGTGAGGTCACGTACAACACCGCCCTTTACCTTGCCGAAAAGTCCGAAATCCTGTTCATTGGCGGTCATGAGCGAAAGTCCCTCTATTTTATGTCCCATACCGTCAAACTTACCCGTAAAGTTTACGGAATTTGTACCGATAGGGCCTTGTCCGCTTACATCTGTTAAGTTGATATCATTTGTAAGGTAGTAACTACCGCCCCACTTTGTGTTGTCGCCCATAATGGCAACAAGTGCTTCGGGAGTCGAAATGGGAGTATATGCTTCATTAACAGGTGTAAGAGTGAACGTATCAAAGTTACCGCATGCACGGTTCACCGCACTCTTAACCTTAAGTTGAACAGTACCCTTTGGCAGATACACTTTGCCGATTTCAGCATCAGCAACCTTTGACCATCCGCCTGTCGGAGTAGCATTATAGTTAGTCAACTGCTCTGTACCGTTTACAAACACACGGAGTGCGTTCAGATTAGAGTCGGTAGAAGCATTTGCATAGCTTGCAGAAAGAATATAATATCCCTCTTTTTCAACATCAAGCGTATATGTGAGGTAAGGAACATGCATGCCGGTTGCACGCACATACGACATTACCGTACGGCTGCCCGACTTTTCAGGACGTGCATATCCGTGCTTGTAAGTATAGTTTTCCGCTTCAAATTTACTCTCGCCCGAAGCATTAACAGTGAAAACTTCGGGATTTTCAAGACGCTCTGCTGCCATTGTATCTGTGAGCAGATTCATCATATAGGTAGCATTTTCGATAAGGAGTGAACGGCTGACGTCACCGCTTTCGATACCGGCAATAAGCTCGGCATATTTATCTTCCATATGATACTCATATGCACTGCCGTCAGCACCGTAATGCATAGAAGAATGAACGTTGTTACCTGCGATAACTTCTTTTGCAAGGTTTGAGTCATTTGACCAGTCTGTAGTAATAACGCCGTCAAATCCCCACTCGCCACGAAGAATACCACGGAGAAGCTCGGCACTCTCACTTGTTTCGGTGCCGTTCAAAAAGTTGTATGACGACATAACGGTACTAACGCCTGCATCAACACCCATTTTGAAAGGAACAAGGTATATTTCACGGAGAGCACGCTCGGACATACGTGAGTCAGCCTGCGAGCGGTTCTGCTCTTTTTCATTTGCTATAAAATGCTTGATGGAGCATGCGATGCCATGTTTTTCAACACCCTTGATAAGCTCGCCCGCCATCACACCCGAAATAAACGGGTCTTCGGAATAGTATTCAAAGTTACGTCCACAAAGAGGATAACGGTGAATATTGACACCTGGAGCAAGCCATACGTCGATATCGGTCATTACACACTCTCTGCCGACTACATCACCGAGAGCCGCAACCGCATCCTTATTCCACGTGCATGCAAGTGCAGTCGCACACGGAAGTCCCGTGCCCTTGGTGGTATGGCGGATACCTGCAGGTCCGTCGCAGGTATATGCAAGCGGAATCTCATATTTTTCAGCAACTTCTGCACTCGCACCCCACGCACCTGTATTTGTGGGTGAAGCATTTGTCATAAGTGCAACGGTTGCAAGCTCCTCGTTTGACATCTGTGCAAGAAATTCATCCATGGTAGCACTACCGTTAAGTGTATCGACAAACTGAATCTGCTTCTTGGGATAGCTCTGCTTCACCTCGGTGGGATTATGCAAAAGGTCGCTTCTGAAAGCAGAGGTTTCGCCTACTGTTTCTGTACCGTCAAAGGTCATACGCTCAAACGGTGTTGTAGGCTCACAAAGAGTGGAAAACTGCTCGGTAATGCGGAGAGCCTCTTCTGTATGTGTGCCTGCAACTACGGTGTTGCGTACAGAATTACCAACGTAAACCGTATAGTCGCCGGCTTCCATAACGTATGCAGATTTGTGACCGGTTGCACCGAGATCATCATATGATGCCATTGTGTCAATATCAAACGTTACGGAGAGTGTTTCACTTTCGCCTGCCGCAAGCAGACTTGTCTTTGCAAAGCCGCAAAGCTCCTTTGAAGCCTTGGAAAGAACGGACGAACCCGTTCCCTTTTGCGGTGCACCGAAGTAAACCTGCAAAACTTCTTTGCCTGCCACACTGCCGGTGTTTGTAACCTTGGCAGTAACGGTTATTTTACCGTCTGTTTCGGTGTATGTAACATCGGAAATATCAAAGGTTGTGTACGAAAGTCCGTATCCAAACGGATAGTCTACGTCTACATTAAAGGTTTCAAAATAGCGATAGCCTGTGTAAATATCTTCATAATAAGTAGTATAGTCTTTGCTTTCATAAAATCCGTTGTAACTCGGATAATCCTCAAGAGTCTTTGCGTAGGTGTCAACAGTTTTACCCGAAGGGTTGATGTCGCCGACAAGGACGCCGCAAAGTGCATCAACGCCACGGATACCAAGATACGTAGCAGTAATAACCGCATCAGCATAAATACCGTCAACACGTCCGTTTGCAAATCCGCAGTTTATCATACTGCCGGTGTTGATCACAACTACAACGGGCTTGCCGTTAAATGCTGCGCAAACCTTTTTAAGTTCGCTTTCCTCTGCGGCAGTGAGATAGAAATTAGCCTTTGAAATATCCACACCCTCCGCCGAGGTTCTGTTAAGTATATACACGGCTTTATCGGCATACGCTGCTGCCGCCGCATATTCTTCATCGGTGGGAGAATACGCAAAGTCCTTGTCGGCAACAGCTGCGGCTTTATATGATTCGGATAAAGCAGTGTAAACGCCGCCAAGCTTGCCGTTTTCTACATACGATGCAAGCACGTCACAAGGACTCTTGGGAGTTTCGGACGGTACAAAATAGCCGCTGCCACGTCCCATCAGAAAGAAGCCGCCGGTCTTACCGTCGGTATAAACCTGCCCTTCGCCAAAAATTGCGATTTTGTCGCTTGCGGTAAGCGGAAGTGCACCGTTCTCATTTTTGAGAAGCACAAGTGCTTCGGATGCTGCATCATAAGCCTTGTCCGCACCGTCCGAAACAAAATACGCTCCGCCGTTTACGGCAAGCAAGCTGCAAATCAGCAAAATTGCAAGCGTTAAAGAAAATAAATGTTTGACCTTCATTGACTTTCCTCCGAAAACAACATTCTACTTGTATTATAGCAAAAACATGCTATAATGAAAGAAAGATAAAAAGAATAAATAGACATTTTTTGCGATTGTGAGGGAGAACATGGCTATAATTTATGAAACGAGATGGCGCGGAATACACGCATGGCACCGTGAAAAAGCAAGATTTATGCAACAGCACGTACACGATTACGTAGAAGTTATGTACATAAGAACAGGCAAAATGCGGCATTACATAAACTTTAAAAAATACGACTTGAACGCAGGTGACGTCATCTTCGTTTTTCCCGGTCAAATACATTCACACGATGCAACCAATGCCGAAAATTTTGTTCTGCTTTTTCCAAAAAATCTGCCGGTTTTTGATGCCGTTTTCTGCAATATGACACCCGAATCTCCCGTCATTAAATCTGCCGCAGACGAAGAAACCGACCTGTTATTTTTAAAATCCACTGACACAAGTCTTAAGGATATGCCCTACTCAAAAGGCATCGTTCAAGGCTATATCTCCTTGATTCTCGGCAGGCTTTTACCCCTGCTCAAACTACTCCCCGCCAATACAAAGGACGCATCAATCGAGCAAAAGCTGATAGAATACTGTTCTGCCCACTACAGAGAACCTATTACGCTTACCTCTGTAGCTAAGGTGCTGGGTTACTCACCTACGCATCTGTCACACGTTTTTTCGGACAAATTCAAGGTGGGTTTTTCAAAATTCATCACCACAATGCGTATCGAGGATGCAAAAAAGATGCTTAAAGGCGACAAAGCAATAACACAAATCGCACTCGACTGCGGTTTTGGCAGCATGAGAAATTTCAACCGTGCTTTCAAGGAAGCAACCGAAAAAACGCCGAGTGAATACCGCCTTGAGCAAACAAGTACAGTTTAACAAAAACTTTTCCTACCAATTTTTATAATATTATTGCATTTTACAGTAAAATATGTCATAATAAATTAGATAATGGATAAGTATCCCATTATTAGTTCCGAACAATTTTATAGTTTTAACTTTGAAGGAGGATAAACTATGATTAAAGAAATAGCCAAAAGGGCTCTCCCGTTACTTTTAGCTGTTCTGATGATCGTTTCTATGTTGCCTTTACAGGTAATGGCGGCAGAGTTAGACACACAGAACACTGAAACGGAAGAGCCTGCCATCACAACCGAGGCTCCCGAGTCGGTCGAAGAACCCAAAGAGGAAATCACCTCTGCGGCTTCCGAACCCGAAACAAAGGTCGAGCCTGTTGAAGTTACCACTGTTGCAGAAGAAGCTACCACTGTTGCAGAGGAAACTACTACTGTTGCAGAGGAAACCACCACTGTTGCAGAAGAAACCACCACTGCTGCAGAGGAAACTACCACTGTTGCAGAGGAAACCACTAC
>JAZQEH010000015.1:0-17502 GCA_045538895.1 Eubacteriales bacterium | reverse complement strand
TTTACATTACAGCTACGCACCAACCTCGGTAGGGGACGGCGCCTTCGACGTCCCGCATGAACCAAGGCAAAACGGGATGTCCAGGGGGCCATCCCCTACGGTTTGTGGGTTCCAAATTACCCCCATAAACAATAATTTATCCTACATAGAAACTCCTCGCTTTTTTACGTATTTCTTATTTGCAACAAATAAAATATGATACTTATATCTAATAGTAACACACAAAACTGTAAAGGCACCTCAAGTGAGGTGCCTTTACTTGCAATCTTGTAAAAATTCAAATAATATGCTATACTTAACTCAAACAGAATTTTATAGCGGAGAAAGATATGAAATACGACTTTATTACAATTCCCGACAGATACGGAAACGATGCTTTAGCGGTTGACGGACTCGGCAAAGGCTTTGCACCGCCTGCACCGAAAGACGGCTTTGATGCCATCCCCATGTGGGTAGCGGACATGAATTTTGCAACCGTACCTACCGTGACCGAGGCCATTGTAGAACGTGCAAAGCATACAACCTACGGATATTTTAACACCCGTGAGGAATACTACGATTCCATTATACGCTGGCATAATGTACGAAACGGCACTTCCCCGCAAAAAGAAGACATTGCATATCAGAACGGCGTGCTCGGCGGTCTGCTCTCGGCAGTCCGTGTACTATGCAGTGCAGGCGAAAAAATACTTGTGCATTCCCCTACGTATATCGGATTTACAAACTCGCTCGGTGACAACGGATACCGCCTTGTACATAGCGAGCTTGTCAAGGATGAAAACGGCATATACCGCATGAACATTGACGATATGGAGCAAAAAATTGTAGAAAACAATATCCATACCGCCATTTTTTGCTCACCGCACAATCCCACGGGCAGAGTGTGGGAAAAGGGCGAGATAGCTGCAGCAATGGCTCTCTTCAAAAAGCATAACGTGTATGTGATTTCCGACGAAATCTGGTCGGACATACTCTTGAACGGACACCGCCATACCCCAACGCAATCTGTAAGCGAGGATGCAAAAATGCGAACGGTTGCGCTCTATGCCCCGTCAAAAACGTTTAATCTTGCAGGACTCATCGGTGCTTATCAGATAGTTTACAATCCGTGGCTGCGTGACCGTATAAACCGTGAATCCGAGCTAACGCACTACAACAACATCAACGTTTTGTCCATGCATGCGCTGATAGGTGCGTATAAAGACGAGGGACACAAGTGGACAGACGAGCTTTGCACCGTCTTAAGCGGCAACATAAATTTCGCTTGCGATTACATCAGCAAAAATTTCAAGGGCGTTGAAGTTACGAAGCCCGAGGGTACGTATATGCTCTTCCTCAACTGCGAAAAGTGGCTTTCGGAAAACGGCATAACCATGGACGCTCTGTTAAAAAAAGGTTGGGACGTAGGCGTTGTATGGCAGGACGGCAGACCGTTTGGCGGCAAGACGCATATACGAATGAACCTTGCACTCCCTCTCCATAAAGTCGAGGAAGCATTTGAACGCTTGAAAAAATATGTGTTTTAATAAGATAATCACCCAATACAACTAAAAAGCAAAGGCACCTTTTAAGGTGCCTTTACTTTTTATATCTGCAAATATTAACCTATCGGAACCATGGGAAGCTCGTTTTCTTCGGTTTCATAACGAAGGCTTGATGCAACAACATCAACCGAACAGAAAGAAACAACCTCTGCTTCAGGCTTTAAATACAAATCTTTCATTTGTTTCCCTCCCTATATAAAGGTTATGTTATGTATAAATTATACGTCGCAACATGCACCTTTGTCAAGGATTTTTTACAGTTTTAGGGCTATGCAACAACCGCTTTGAGTATGCGAAGGATATCAATTAAGGTAAATTTGCCATCGCCATTCATATCCGCACCGTCAAGTGTAGTGCCATTTAGAACAGCTTTAATCGAAGCAAGCACGTCCTTTACACTAACCACACCGTCACCGTCAAGATCTTTAGCAGGCGGGAGAATATATGAAACTGCGAGGTTGTTCGACTGTGCATATATATCTGCATATGAGTTTTCATAACAATATACGGTAAGATTGTCGCAATTTAGAAAAGCATTACTGCCTATTGCTGTTACGCTGCTTGGAATTTCGATTGTTTGGAGTGCAACGCATCCGCTAAAGGCATTAAAAGCAATCATTGTCACACTGTCGGGGATAACAACATTTGTCAACGATGAGCAATTTGAAAAAGCATAATTGCCGATAGTGGTTACGCTATCTGGAATAATAACATTTTTTAGAGAAGTGCAGTTTTCAAAGACGTTGTTATTAATAATCTTAATGTTTGACGGTATGGTAATGCTCTCCAAGGCGGTGCAACTGTAGAAAGTATATCCATAGAGTTTTCCCAATCCTTTTGAAATTACTACATTTTTCAAAGCAGTACAATCAGAAAAAACTCTGCTACCGGTCTGTGTCACACTATCCGGAATCGTTATGCTTTCAAGAGATGTGCAATATCTAAAAGCATTATTACCGATAGCTGTTACACCCTCCGGAATTGTGATGTTTTGAAGCGAAGTACAGTTTTCAAAAGCATAGTTGAAGATATTGGTAACGCCATCGGGAATAATATACTCTGTTGCCATATTTCCTGCAGGATATTGAACAAGTTTTGTTTTATCTTTACTGAAAAGAACGCCATGACTATCGCTGGAAAGGAGTGTATTATCTTCATCAACCATAATGCTTGTAAGCGAGGTGCAACCTTTGAAAACATTACTGCCGAAAGATGTTACACTGCTAGGAATAGTTATACTTGTAAGGGAAGAACAGTTTTCAAATGTGCTTATACCCAGTTGAGTAAGTCCTTCAGGAAGAGTAATGTTTGCAAGTGAAGTGCAATTATAAAACGCATATCTGCCGATCCATTGAAATCCTTCGGGAAGAGTAATATTAATGAGCGAGGTGCAGTTGTAGAATGCGTTTTCGGATATAGCGGTTACGGTGCTCGGAATTTTGACAGTAGCAAGCGAAGAACAGTTGTAAAAAACGCTTCCTCCTATTTGCGTTATTCCATCGGGAATAGTAATACTTTTAAGACTGCTACAGTTCATGAAAACATTGGTGTCAATCGATTTTATACCGGAGCCAAGTGATACGGAGACAAGATTTTTACAACCGCTAAATACTGCCTGCTGAAGTTTGGTTACACTGTCTGGCACTGTAACGGTAATAATGTAGTCGCAAAGATAAAAGGCATCGTAAGAGATAATTTCGACACTACTAGGAACGGCGTACTCTGTACGAGCATTACCTATAGGATACTGTATAAGAGTTGTTTTAGCATAGTTGAATAAAGCGCCACAATCATCTGCAGAAAAATATGTATTGCCACTTTCAACTTTATATGATGTTATGTTCTTGCAACCTGAAAAAGCAAAAGTTAAAATCCTTGTTACACTGCTCGGAACAGTGTATTCCGTAATTGTAGTCGCTGAAGGACACTGAAGTAGTGTAGTCATGTCTTTAGTATACAAAACTCCATATTCGTCTGTACTGTAATATGGGTTTGAACTATCTACAGTAATAGTAGTAAGTTTTGGACATGCCGAAAAAGCACCGTAATCGATTCTTTTTACACTTGCAGGAATTGTAATATTGGCAAGCGAGTCGCTCTTTCTAAAAGCATTCTTGCCAATTACGGTAACACTATTTGGGATAGTAACATTGACCAAGTTCGGATGTTGAACGAAAGCGTAATCGGTAATATTGGTAATACCATCTTCTATTACCGCGGTTTTTATATATTCGGAATAATTACTCCACCCATAGCTTGTCATTTCACCATTGCCGCTGATGGTAAGCACTCCCGTAGAAGTGTCAAGTACCCATGTAGCATTATCGCCGCATGTGCCATTGTAAGTTTCCGCAGATGCGGTCATCACACAAAGTACGACAAGCACGCATACGCATGTCAGAATACAAAACAGTTTTTTCATAGCAATGTCCTTCCTCAAATAAAAAAGTGTGTGCAACCGAAGCTACACACACCGAAAAACGTATAGCTCCATTGCTACCACACAAATTGAATTTGTCGACAAATCCGCAAAAAGGGAAAAGCGTACAAAAACAGAGCATACATTTTTGCCAAATTTGAAAAAATGTACACTTATCCCAATGGCTTGGTATTTGTCAAAATATTCAATTTGTGTGGTATGTCTATTCTATCACCTTTTTTCGGATTTGTAAATCCCTTTCAAACAGTTTATTTGTCCGCGAAAGGGTGAGCTTTTTCATACACTTTTTCTCCGAAAAACAAATTAGACACATCATCGTTGGAAAACCAAAAATGATGTGTCTAACTCTTTTTAAATTGTAATTTTTGTTTTAAAGGCGGGTTTCCCGACTTTAAAACTCCTTAAAGGCTCGGCGGCGGTGGAGCCGCACGCGAGTGTACGAGCCTCTACACATTAAAATCCTTGGATTTTAATGTGATTATTTACAAGCCTCTTCGATAGCAACTGCAACTGCAACAGTCATACCAACCATGGGGTTGTTACCTGCGCCGATGAGACCCATCATTTCTACGTGTGCGGGAACGGAGGAAGAACCTGCGAACTGCGCATCAGAGTGCATACGACCCATAGTATCGGTCATACCGTAGGAAGCAGGGCCTGCTGCCATGTTATCGGGATGGAGGGTACGGCCTGTACCGCCACCGGAAGCAACAGAGAAATAGTTAACACCGTTTTCGTTACACCACTTCTTGTAGGTACCTGCTACGGGGTGCTGGAAACGGGTGGGGTTGGTGGAGTTACCGGTGATGGATACGCCAACGTTTTCTTTTCTCATGATAGCAACGCCTTCGGGAACATTGTCGGAACCGTAGCACTTAACCTTAGCACGGGGACCGTCGGAGAACGGAACTTCTCTTACAACGGAAACTTCCTCGGTAGCGGGGTCGAACTTGGTTTCAACATAGGTGAAGCCGTTGATTCTGGAAATGATGTATGCAGCATCCTTACCAAGACCGTTAAGGATTACACGGAGATCCTTGGAACGAACCTTGTTAGCGTTAAGAGCGATTTTGATTGCGCCCTCTGCTGCAGCGAAGGACTCGTGACCTGCAAGGAAGCAGAAGCACTCTGTCTCTTCGGAAAGAAGCATCTTGCCGAGGTTACCGTGGCCAAGACCAACCTTACGGTTTTCAGCAACGGAACCGGGGATGCAGAAGCTCTGAAGACCGATGCCGATAGCGGCAGCAGCGTCAGCAGCCTTGGTGCAACCCTTCTTGATTGCGATAGCAGCGCCTACAGTGTAAGCCCACTTTGCATTTTCAAATGCGATAGGCTGAGTTTCCTCAACGATCTTATAAGGGTCAATGCCCTTTGCAGCACAGATTTCCTTACATTCATCAATGGAGGAAATGCCGTATTCTTTGAGAACAGCGAGGATCTTAGCCTCACGTCTTTCATAACCTTCAAAATGTGCCATTACGTTTTCCCTCCTTAATTATTCGTGTCTGGGGTCGATATACTTAACCGCATCAGCGAAGCGGCCGTATGTACCCATGGACTGCTTGTATGCTTCGTTAGGTTCAACGCCCTTCTTAATAAGGTCGGTCATCTTACCAAGCGATACGAACTCATAACCGATAACTTCATTGTTTGCATCGAGTGCCATTCTGGTGCAGTAGCCCTCGGTCATTTCGAGGTAGCGAACACCCTTTGCCTTAGTGCCGTACATGGTACCAACCATGGAACGAGCACCCTTACCGAGGTCTTCCATACCTGCGCCGATTACAAGACCGCCTTCAGAGAAAGCAGACTGTGTTCTACCGTAAACGATCTGGAGGAAGAGCTCACGCATTGCGGTGTTGATAGCATCGCAAACGAGGTCGGTGTTGAGAGCTTCGAGAAGAGTCTTGCCGGGGAGGATTTCAGCAGCCATAGCTGCGGAGTGAGTCATACCCGAGCAACCGATGGTTTCAACGAGTGCTTCCTCGATGATACCGTTCTTAACGTTGAGGGAAAGCTTACAGCCACCCTGCTGAGGTGCACACCAGCCGATACCGTGGGTATAGCCGGAAATGTCGGTAATCTGTTTGGACTGAACCCATTTGCCTTCTTCCGGAATGGGAGCAGGACCGTGATCGCAGCCCTTGGTTACACAACCCATGTGTGCAACTTCCTGGCTCATTGCGTATTCACAGGAAAATTCTTTGCTCATTTGTTTTTCTCCTTATGTATTTTTTAATTATTTAACGATTTCGCCGTAAAATTCGCCGAATGCTGCTGCAGCATTTGCTTCATCGGTGTCGATGTGCATTGCAAGAGCAAAGCTCGGATTAACACGAACTACAACATCGCCGAAAACAGTGCTTCTGCCGCAGGAATCGAGCTTAACACTAACGATTTCCTTGTCGCTAACACCGAACTTTTCAGCATCTGCAGGTGTCATGTGGATGTGACGCTTTGCAACGATAACGCCTTCGGTAAGCTCAACCTCGCCTGCGGGGCCAACGAGCTTGCATGCTGCCGAGCCTGCAACGTCGCCGCTCTCTCTTACGGGTGCGGTAACACCGAGGGTACGTGCATCGGTGAACGAAAGTTCAACCTGTGTTGCGTTTCTTGCAGGACCGAGGATAATTACGTTTGCGATAGGCTTTTTGGGGCCAACGAGAGTAACTCTTTCCTCACATGCATACTGACCGGGCTGGCTCAAATCCTTCTTGTGGGTGAGGGTGTAACCCTTGCCAAAGAGAGTTTCGATGTCCTGTGCAGAAAGGTGCACGTGTCTTGCGGAAGTTTCAACCAAAAATTTCTCTGCCATTACTGTTCTCCTTGTATATAAATAAATTTTTGCATAAATTATCAATGTTAATTGTATCACAAACTTTTTGATTTGTAAATGTTTAAATAAGAATATTTTGGTGCAAACTTTTATTATATTTTATTTATTTTAACGAGAAAGGCAGAAAAATGGCAGAAGAAAAGAAAAATCAGGACGAAAACGACACCGAAAAAGACGGTGGAGTGACCGCCGGCGGTATACACTGTATCTCTATAATAGGACAAATTGAAGGGCATTTTGTGCTTGACCAAACTCAGAAAGCTACAAAATACGAGCATATTATTCCGCTTATCTGTGCGGTTGAGGAGAACGACGATATCAAGGGGCTTTTGCTGATTCTCAACACGCTCGGCGGTGACGTTGAAGCAGGTCTTGCGCTTGCCGAACTTATTGCATCTATGAAAAAACCTACGGTTACGCTGGTACTTGGGGGAGGCCATTCTATAGGCGTGCCGCTTGCCGTATGCGGAAAACGGAGCTTCATTGTGCCGAGTGCCACAATGACACTTCATCCCGTGCGTACCACGGGGACTATCATCGGCGTGCCGCAAACGTTTTACTATTTTGACAAAATGCAGGACAGAATAGTGAATTTTATCTGTGCCCATTCAAAGGTTGACGAGCAGAATTTCAGAAACATGATGAACAATACAAGCGAGCTTGCAAACGACGTTGGAACGATTATTGACGGTCACGAAGCGGTTGAATGCGGACTTATAGACGAAGTAGGCGGACTCAAGGAAGCAATAGCGGCGTTAAAGGAAATGATTGATACGGTAAATTAAAGTTTATGTGGGTAAAATTACAAATCAAATCCGTAGGGGCGAATATTATTCGCCCGTCAGCTGTCAGCAGATGTTGTGCATGCGGGCGAATAATATTCGCCCCTACAGGTTTGTGCGTTCCATTTTACTCCCCTAAACCTTAATTTATCACAACGCAAAAAGGAGAAAGCGAAATCGCTTTCTCCTTTTGATTTATTTTCTATCAAGATATTCGCATGCAGAGAGTGCAGCTACTGCACCGTCGCTTACTGCACAATCTGCGGAAGTACTACGGTTACAGTATCTTCGTAGACATGGAAATACGCTGACTTTCCGCTGACCGATATATACTCAAACTCTGCAAGAGTTTCTTCCGGCTCAAGCGAAAAAAGTCTGACCTTTTGTACCGTAGTTCTGCCGAGAGAATCTATCGGCTCGCTATCTGCCGTACACCAAATATCCGGATATTTCAGACCGCTGTACGGATATTCGGAAATCGTGGTTTTTGTGCCATCAAGACTCATTTTGTATAGCGAAACCGCATCGGGATACGGCTCATATTCGTGATATTTGTTTTCTACAGCATAAACATATCCACTATATGCGGCAAAAGCACGGTCACGCTCATTACGGTATTCGGTAGCTTTTCCGCTTTCAAGGTCATATATGCCGTAGCCTATAAGCCACTCATAGCCGGTTATAGAATATGCAAGGTGAGTATCGTCAACAAATCCAACAATGCCGTAACCTATATGCTCACCTATAGTTTTCGCCTTACACTCGGGAGAATTGCCGAGCGTTATATTCGTCAATATTCGCTTTTCACTTCCGTCAGGATATTTCACCTCAATGCCGCCGTTATTCCAGCCGTCAAGCTCATTTTCAAGTGCAGTATACCTGCCGTTTGGTGAAATAACTTTTTTCCGTACAGACGGATATGCCTCGGCAGTTGTGGGGGAAACCGAAAACACACCGTCATTTTCAGTAATCTCATATGCGTTAGATACCACGGCGACATCGTTTTCAACCGTGATATTGTGAATAATGCACCCATCGTCGGTATATGAAATACGTCTTAAAAAGGAATCCGTGTTCAGTTCCTCTGCAAATACGTATTCACCAAGCTTTTTATCCAAAACGTAGACCTCGTATGCACAGTCTGCATAGCCGTCAACACCGTTTTTTAGTATTTCGCCCGTAACGTATATTACATAGCGTTCGTCATAATCAAATTCAGAAACCCGTGACTTCTCCCCTTTAAGCGGAAGTGTGAGAACGTTTATATCAAAATTTGCAGGATTGCTTACCTCATTAAATATTACGCCAAGCTCGTTTTCGGGTAATACGGTTTCTTCGGTAGTTACAACCTCTGTTTGATATGTTACTATTTCAGTTGTAACAGAGGTTGTTTCAGCAACATCGGTTTCACATGCACAAAGCAAAAAAAGCAATACAAGCATAAGGATAAACGTCTTTTTCATAAACATACCTCCTTTACATTATCAGTATACCATAATCACATAGAAAAGTCTATACAAATGCAAATCTACGTTGATACAAAAAGTATTTGCAATTTTAAATTATTGTTTATGGTATTAAAATCCTGTTTTTCGGGCGGACATGCGCCGACCGAAAAACTCCTTAAAAACCGCGTGCGGTCGAGCACGACGCGAGTGAACGGTTTTGCAACCACTTGAAAATGCTTGCATTTTCAAGTGAGAAAAACTTTAATTTATCACAACGCAAAAAGGAGAAAGCGATTTCGCTTTCTCCTTTTGATTTATTTTCTATCAAGATATTCGCATGCAGAGAGTGCGGCTACTGCACCGTCGCTTACTGCAGTTGCTATCTGGCGGACGGTCTTTACACGGCAGTCACCTGCGGTGAAAATACCCTCGGTTCTTGTACTCATATCGCTTTCAGCAGCGATGTAACCACGTTCAAGTGTAACAAGCTCGCTGAACGCTTCATTTTCGGGAGCAAGACCTATAGCAACAAACACACCGTCGGCAATGAGAGTTTCCTCCTCGCCGTCAGAATTGTTTATCACCATACCGCAAAGAGTATCTTCGCCAACAAATTCCTTAACTGTACAGCCAAAGCGAACGGAAACGTTTTTCTTTGCCATAAGCAGTTCAACAAGACGCTTTTCGCCTGTAAAACTGTCAAGATTCTGCACAACGGTAACACTCTTTGAAGTTTCGGCAAGCAAAAGTGCCTCCTGCAAAGCGGAATTACCGCCGCCGACAACGATAACGTTTTTGCCCTCATAAAAAGCGCCGTCACAAACGGCACAGAACGAAATTCCGTCACCGACAAACTTTGTTTCACCCGGCACACCAAGCAAACGGTGCTTTGCACCTGTTGCAAGGATCACCGCACCGCACTCATAGTGAGTCACGTCTGTAAACACGGTTTTTGTACCGGTTTGGTTGAGGTTTATATACTTTACCTCTTCAACCGCCACATCTGCACCCTGCGATAGCACCTGATCAACCATTTTATCGGCAAGCTCGCTGCCGCTTACTGATGAATAACCGGGATAGTTTTCAATCTTCGGTGAAAACGTCATCTGACCGCCGAAGCCGTTTTTCTCTATAATAAGTACACGTTTACCTGCACGGAGTGCGTACAGTGCGGCGGTAAGCCCCGCAGGGCCACCGCCGACAACTACGATGTCATACATTGACTTTGTTTCCTCTTTGAGCAATAAATTCACGAACGCCGACAACATTCATATACTTCTGCACTCTGTCGCCGTTTGCAACGATAAGTGCAGGCACCTGCTTAAGTCCAAGCTCGGTAGCCATTTCCTTGTTGTCCTCAACATAAAGCTTATCGAACTCAACACCTGCATCCTCAAGAAGCTTAGCTGCTATCTTGCAGTTAGGGCATGTCTTTGTAGTGAAAAGGATAATGCGTGAGTTTGTGGGCATATCCTCGTTAGCGTCAGCCTCGCACTCGCACTCGGTAACAGGACCGGTGTGCTTAAGCACGCTTGTTTCTACGTTGTAAACCTTACGCTCCTTGAACTCCTGGCTCTTACCGTCATTCCAGTTCTGAACGGGACGGTAGTAACCGGTGATACGGCTGTAAACCTCTGCTTTTTCGCCGCAGTGAGGACATGTGTAATGCTCGCCTGCAAGGTAACCGTGCTCACGGCAGATGGAGTATGTGGGAGAAAGTGTATAGTAAGGAAGCTTATAGTTCTCTGCTATCTTGCGAACGATGTTTGCAGCAGCCTTCCAGTCGGGAAGACGCTCGCCGAGGAATGCATGGAATACAGTACCCGATGTGTAGAGAGTCTGGAGCTCGTCCTGAACGTCGAGTGCGGAGAACACGTCCTCGGTGTAACCAACGGGAAGATGCGAGGAGTTGGTGTAGTAAGGTGCGCCGTCCTCGCCGCCGCCTGCGGTGATGATGTTGGGGTAACGGCGGATGTCATGCTTAGCGAAACGGTAAGCAGTGGACTCTGCGGGAGTTGCCTCAAGGTTGTAAAGGTCGCCGTACATTTCCTGATAGTCGGAAAGACGCTCACGCATATGGTTAAGCACTGCCTTGGTGAATTCCTGTGCACCTGTCTTTGTGAGGTCCTCACGGAGCCATCTTGCGTTCATGCAAGCTTCGTTCATACCAACAAGACCGATGGTTGAGAAGTGGTTCTCGAACGTGCCGAGGTAACGCTTGGTGTAGGGGTAAAGTCCCTCATCCATAAGCTTTGTGATAATCTTACGCTTGATGGAAAGCGAACGTGCGGAAACGTCGAGCATGTGGTCGAGGCGCTTGTAGAAGTCCTCTTCATTCTCGGAGAGATATGCAAGACGGGGCATATTAATGGTAACAACACCTACAGAACCGGTGGATTCACCGCTGCCGAAGAAACCGCCCGACTTCTTGCGGAGTTCACGGAGGTCAAGACGAAGACGGCAGCACATAGAACGAACGTCGCTCGGTTCCATATCGCTGTTGATGTAGTTTGAGAAATAGGGTGTGCCGTACTTGCTGGTCATCTCGAAGAGAAGACGGTTGTTTTCGTTATCGGACCAGTCAAATTCGCTTGTAATAGAATAGGTGGGAATGGGATACTGGAAGCCACGGCCGTGTGCGTCGCCCTCAATCATGATCTCAAGGAATGCCTTGTTGATCATATCCATTTCTTTCTTACAGTCTCCGTAGGTAAAGTCCATATCCTTGCCGCCAACGATTGCAGGCATGTTCTCCATATCCTTAGGAACAGTCCAGTCAAGAGTAATGTTCGAGAAAGGAGCCTGTGTACCCCAACGGGAGGGAGTATTTACGCCGTAAATGAATGCTTCAAGAGCCTTCTTTGTCTGCTCATAGGTAAGGTTATCAGCCTTAACGAAAGGAGCAAGATATGTGTCAAACGATGAGAACGCCTGTGCGCCTGCCCATTCATTCTGCATGATACCGAGGAAGTTTACCATCTGGTTGCAGAGAACCGAGAGATGCTTAGCAGGAGCAGAAGTCATCTTACCGGGGATGCCGCCAAGACCTTCCTTGATAAGCTGCTTTAATGACCAACCTGCGCAGTAACCGGTAAGCATGGAGAGGTCATGAATATGAATGTCAGCGCTTCTGTGAGCCTGTGCGATCTCATTGTCATAAACCTCGGAGAGCCAGTAGTTTGCGGTGATAGCACCGGAGTTTGAAAGGATAAGACCGCCTACAGAGTAGGTAACGGTGGAGTTTTCCTTAACTCTCCAGTCGGTAACCTTAACGTAGGAGTCAACGATTTCCTTGTAGTCGAGAATGGTGGATTTGAGATTACGGAGCTTCTCACGCTGACGGCGGTAAAGAATGTATGCCTTTGCAACATCTGCATAGCCGCCCTGAACAAGCACTTCTTCAACGCTGTCCTGAATATCCTCAACCGCAATAAGGTCATCCTTGATCTTAGCTTCAAAGTTCGCAGTTACCTTAAGAGCGAGAAAGTCGATAATGTTGGGATGATAGTTGACTTCGCAAGCTTCAAAAGCCATTTCGATAGCTTTTGTAATCTTTGCTATATCAAAATCCACAATTTTGTTGTCACGTTTTCTTACATGATACATAAAATCCGTCCTCCATATGATGTATGATAAATGTTTTTATTTTCGCAGTACATTTACTCTACCATATAAAGGGCGGATTGTCAATAGGAAAACACAATATTTTGGAACTGAATTTTTATTCAAACACAATATCTTGTGGTCAGCCACGGATTTGAGAATTGGGAACAAATGGCTTTACAGCCTCAAGAAGTGCGTCAAAATGAGCCTTTGAACCCTCGAAAGACGGGGCCTTTTCACTGCCTGCAACGATGTCGCCGGAGTCCTTGAAAGGCTGTAAATAGTAGGCTTTAGCACCCTTTATCCACTCTCCGATGCTTCGCATATCATCGACCGTATGCAGGTTTCCGGTAACGGTGGTGCGGAACTCGTAATCAACATCACCATTTAGTAGTATATCCACAGATTTTGCTATCCGAGGCACAATATCTTGTGGTATACCTGCCGTGATTGCATATTTATCGAGTGAATTCTTAATGTCCATCGCAACGTAGTCGATAATTCCCTCGTCAAGAAGCTCTTGCAATTTTTCGGGGAACGAACCGTTGGTGTCAAGCTTGACCATGTATCCGATGTCCTTGATTTTGCGTATAAATGCAGCTATGTCCTTCTGAAGCAGCGGTTCACCGCCGGTGATACATACGCCGTCAAGCAGTTTCTTACGCTTTTCAAGGTAATCAAACAATTCGTTTTCATCTATTGTAGACTCGCTCGGACGGACTACAAGACCTGCGTTATGGCAGAACGGGCAACGGAAATTGCAGCCGTGCGTAAATACGGTTGCGGCAGTCCTGCCCGGAAAATCAAGCAAAGTTAGTTTTTGGTAGGCTTCAATATGCATGAAAATCTCCTTTTTCTTCATATATATTTATAATAACACGTGCAAAAAATTATATCAAGTGATATTTTTGCATAATTTGTTGTCAAAAACTTGCAAAATATGCAAAAAAACTATTGAAATCATAAAAAAGTGCTGATATAATGAAATTATCATTTTTGAAAAATTGCAGCAAGGAGATAAATCTATGCTTAAAAATGAATATTTAAAGAAAGTTTTTGCTGACGTTGAAAAGCGCAACGCCGGCGAGCCTGAATTTCTTCAGGCAGTTACCGAGGTTTTCGAGTCCCTCGAACCCGTTATTGATGCTGACCCCCGCTTTGAAAAACACGGCATCATGGAGAGAATCGTAGAGCCCGAAAGAATGATCACATTCCGTGTTTCGTGGGTTGACGATAACGGCAAGGTTCAGGTTAACCGCGGCTTCAGAGTTCAGTTCAACTCTGCTATCGGTCCCTACAAGGGCGGTCTTCGCTTCCACCACTCCGTTAACGCTTCCATCATGAAGTTCCTCGGCTTTGAGCAGACCTTCAAGAACAGCCTCACCAGCCTCCCGATGGGCGGCGGCAAGGGCGGCAGCGACTTTGACCCCAGAGGCAGAAGTGACGGAGAAATCATGCGTTTCTGCCAGAGCTTTATGACAGAGCTTGCAAAGCACATCGGTGCTGATACCGACGTTCCTGCAGGCGATATCGGCGTTGGTGCAAGAGAAGTAGGTTACCTCTTCGGTCAGTATAAGCGTCTTCGCAACGAGTTTGTAGGCGTTCTTACCGGCAAGGGCATCACCTACGGCGGCTCTCTCATCCGTCCCGAGGCTACGGGCTACGGTGCGGTTTACTACACCGTTAATATGCTTGAATCCTTCGGCGAAAGCGTTAAGGGTAAGACCTTCGGCGTATCCGGCTTCGGTAACGTTGCTTGGGGTACTGTTAAAAAGGTTCACGAGCTTGGCGGTAAGGTTGTTACAATTTCCGGTCCCGACGGATACGTTTACGATAAGGACGGTATCTGCACCGAAGAAAAGATCAACTTTATGCTTGAAATGCGTGCAAGCGGCAGAGATAAGGTTCAGGACTACGCTGACAAGTTCGGTGTTCCCTTCTTTGCAGGCAAGCGTCCCTGGGGCGAAAAGGTTGACATTGCTATGCCCTGTGCTACCCAGAATGAGGTAGGCATTGAGGATGCAAAGAACCTCGTTGCAAACGGTGTTAAATACTACGTTGAGGTTGCAAACATGCCCACAACCGCAGAGGCTGTTGAGTACCTCAAGGCAAACGGCGTAGTTATCGCTCCCTCCAAGGCAGTTAACGCAGGCGGCGTTGCAGTTTCCGGTCTTGAAATGAGCCAGAACTCCATGCGTTACTCATGGACTGCTGAAGAAGTTGATGCAAAACTCAAGCAGATCATGGCTAATATCTATAAGAACTCCTACGATGCAGCTGAGAAGTACGGCATGAAGGGCGACCTCATTGCAGGTGCCAACATCGCAGGCTTCCTCAAGGTTGCAGAAGCAATGATTGCACAAGGCGTTGCATATTAATTGCATATGTAAAAAGGCACCTCTTTTGAGGTGCTTTTTTGTGCAGACATATTTGGTGTACAAATACAAGCATTTTGCAAAAACAGATAACAAATTTATCTTCCTTTTTATAATTATATATGTTATACTGTATTTGTATAAATATATTTAAAAGGAGCATCATCATGAAAAAACTGTTAATTGCAAGTCTTATTCTCTGTTTGCTCTCCATCAGTGCATTTGCGGCTGAAAACGTAGTTTACGTTTCCGATGGCGGCACAGGTAACGGCTCAACTGCCGAAACTCCTGTCGGCACACTCGCAGATGCGTATGCGGCACTCGGCAGTAATGGCGGTACCATTGTTGTAGTTGGCAAGGTTTCTGTCACTTCACACTTCACCGAGCCTGCTCACAGCGGCAAGATTACCGTAACACAGGTTTACGGAACAAACGATTACCGCACAGGTAGTGACCACGGTATCAACATCGCTCAGTGCAGATACATTCTGAACGGTGATACCACGTTTAAAAACTTAACCTTCCGCGGCGATACCTCCAAAATGTATGACCATATCCTCCTTGTTGCACAGTTCAACAACCTCGTTATCGACGAAGGCGTTTCCTGTGTAAACTACGGCGACTTTTCTACCATCGCTTTCGGTGCATCCATTCTCGGCGGTGTACAGAGCGGTGCAGACAAGTACAACACCGTGTCTACCGACCTCGACTCTCATATCACAATCAAGAGTGGCGAATTCATCGTTTGCGGCTTCTCAAGACAGGTAGCAAAGGATTTTGAGGGCATGGCTCACATTGACATTTCCGGCGGTACAATTCACAATATCTATCCCGGTAACGGAACATCCGGTACGGCAGGCGACGTTGACCTCAACATCACCGGCGGTACGTTTGTCGGAAAAATCATTACGGGCACAGTTTCGGTTGTTACCGGAACTCTTGATATTAAGATAACCGGCGGTGACTTTACAAACTTTGTAAGTGCTGACGGTACGGTTGCCACAG
The DNA here is from genome assembly GCA_045538895.1 of Eubacteriales bacterium. Classification (GTDB taxonomy): domain Bacteria; phylum Bacillota; class Clostridia; order Oscillospirales; family CAG-272; genus UMGS902. The sequence goes on along the minus strand of JAZQEH010000015.1, from coordinate 1,469 downwards.
GTGCAATCTCTGTTCTCGACGTATCCGAGCACAAGGACGGTGCGGCAATCGCCGAAAAGGCTTCTAACTTCTCAAAGGTAATTACCGAGGCAGGCACTTCATCCTCCCTCGTCGCAAACGATATTTTTAAGTACGGTACGTTTACCGCCTCCAACGGCATTGTACTTCCCTACCGTTACTATCTCCCCGAAGATTATGCAACAAGTGCAAAGTCATATCCTTTGTTCCTCTACATGCACGGTAACGGCTCACGCGGAAGCGATAACACCACTCAGCTTACCACAAACGGCGCAGCACTCAATAATGCAGTTTTGAATTCCGAGTATGATTGCATTATGCTTGCACCTCAATGTGCAAAGAGCCCCAGAGAATGGGTAAGCAACTACGCCGGCAGTGCCGCTTTTGCAAACGAACTTACCACCGGTGTTTATGAAAACGGCGACTACCTCAATGCCGCCATCGAGCTTCTCGACTACTTTATCAACACCTACCGTGCAAACACCTCACGCATCTATGTAACCGGTTCATCAAACGGCGGCGGTGCTACATGGTCACTCACTGCACGTTTCCCATACGTATTCGCTGCAGCGGCACCTCTTGCAGGCTGCGAGCTCTATGACGGCGTTAACGCAATAGCTTCACGCTATGCACACCAGAACATCTGGACGTTCCACGGTGATGCCGACGCAACTCTCCCCGTTGAAGCAACACGTGCACTTGTCAACGCAATTAAAGCAGCAGGCTCCACAACAATTACCTACACCGAAATTGCAGGCGGCGGACACAACATCTGGTCACAGGCGGCAAAGACCGAAGGACTTGTTGATTGGATGTTCTCAAAGACAAACTCCGCATTTAACAACACTCTGCGTGGAGAAAGAACCGCACTTGCAACTCCTGCAAACCTTGCTTGGGAAGACTCAGCTGCAACATTCAATGCAGTAAGCGGTGCAAAGGCATATCGCCTTACCGTATACGTTGATGGCACAGCCGCGAAGGTATACGAAATCACAGGCACCTCAAAAGAGATTGACGTTGCTTCTCTCGGCAAGGGCGAAGTAACATTCACGGTTACCGCACTTGCAAGCAATCTCGCTACCAACATCAACAGTGCTGAATCTACAGCTTCTGCAGTTTATAGCACCGGCTCTACCGATTACATGGACTATGACGGTAACGGTACTATTGAGTTTGAAGATGCTTACAAGATGATAAAAGACGGTCTTAACAACGGCAATCTCAAGCTCCCCTCTGTTCTCCGCATTTTCAAGTATCTCGCTGCAAATTAAATTATCTTTATATTAAAAACAAGTCCACGGTTTTCACCGTGGACTTGTTTTGTTGATTTTACAAAGATAAATTATTGTTTTTCTCACTTGAAAATGCAAGCATTTTCAAGTGGTTGCAAAACCGTTCACTCGCGTCTCGCTCACCGCTCGCGGTTTTCAAGGAGTAAAAAAGCCGGGGAA
>JAZQEH010000014.1:0-1858 GCA_045538895.1 Eubacteriales bacterium | reverse complement strand
CAACTGAAATAATACGAAAGTGAGGAATACACAATGAAAAAACTTTTAGCAATCTTACTTGCCGTTGTTATGCTTCTCGCCTTCGCCGCCTGCGGTGACAAAGTCGGATCGTAGCCATGTCGTTCTGTGAGCCAAGGAGTTGACTCTCTACCTTGTCTTCCTAAGACCGCTTGGCCTCCGACTTCATAGCCTCTGATGTTATAGCCGTCATCGGAAGCCTTTGCAGTAGCATCAAAGACCTTTTTATACCACGCATCAAACTCGTCATCTGTAACTTCGCCCTCTGCTTTGGTGAAGGTGATTACGGCATGACCGTAGCCTGATGCAGGGTCATCGGCATATGCGGAATATTTTGATTTCAGTTTCCATTCCCAGTCAGGCTTGATGTCGTCAAACTTGATGCCGACTGCCTTTTTGAGATAATACTCAACTGCTCCCTGACTGAAGGATTCGTGTTCTTCAGCTTCTTCAAGAGCCTTGTCAACAACATCCTGTGCATTGATTGTTTCGTTGTTTTCGCCGTTTGCCGCAGTTGTTGTTTCGCCGTCTTTGTCACCGCAGGCGGCGAAGGCGAGAAGCATAACAACGGCAAGTAAGATTGCTAAAAGTTTTTTCATTGTAATTTCCTCCTTGGTTATTAGGTTATATTAAAACTTTGTGCTTTAATAACGTTTTTGGTGTTGTGAGCAGATATTTATTCAACAATCACATAGTCTGCGGCTCGGAGACCGTTGTTGTAGTCATCCACAACAGACTGCCATGTTCCCGCCCAAGAAAACTTTGCTTCTTCGCTGCCGAAAAGGTACAGGTCTTTCTCGTTAGCAGTAAGGTCGTCGTAATCGCCGTACATATCGTTGGCTTCCCCGTCATAAGCATCTTTGTTTTTGCAGAAACGATAATCGGTATAGCGGCAAGTTGTTCCGTTGAATTGGTCATATACGTCATAGTAAACTACTTCATCGTCATCTTCTACCCCATACATAAATACAACCTTTTCGCCTTCGGTGGTTACACCGATTTGTTCGGCAATTACTTTACGCTGTGCCTTATTAAAGCCTGCGTTTTCGTAGTCCTGACCGTCATCATTGTTTTCGCCGATCTGATTGTCGGTTTGCGATGTGCCGGGGTTATTGCCATTGCTGCCGGTAGGGGTTTCGTTGTTACCGCAAGCGGCAAGGGCAAATATCATCATTGCCGCAAGCAATATCGCCAATAATTTTTTCATTGCATTTTTCTCCTTTTAATTTCCAAGAGCATCTTTTATCTCATCTTCATGTTCTTCCAGTGCAGCTTCTGCGTCCTTCAAAGTATCATCAAAGCTCTTTTGCAAGCCGACACCGATATCGAACTTCACACCATAGTAGTAAAAGAGTCTGTCAAATGCACTATCCTTGTCATTGTCGTATATTTCGGAAACGTACACCGCCATGCTCTTTCCATCCTTGCGGAAGCACCAGCCCTGCAAAAAACCATCCAGAGCTTTCTCTAATGTTGTTTCTGCCGCAGGGTTCTCACCTTCGCCGACAAACTCGTGTCCAATGATGTTATAGCCGTCATCGGAAGCTGCAGCGGTAGTATTGAAAACCTGCTCATAATATTCATTGATTTGTTCATCCGTCAGCTCTCCATCGGGCATTTTGAATATCACAACTGCGTGACCGGTACCGCTTGAGGGATCATCGGCATAAGCACCCTTTTCACTGACGGTATATTTCCAATCGGGCTTCAGGTCTGCATAAGAAATGCCATACGCTTTCAAATAATGTTCAACTGCCGCTTCGCTGAATGAATCAAACTCCTCGGCCTGTTCAATAGCATCATTTGCCAAATCTTCGGTGTTGGCTTTTTTGCCGTCTTT
>JAZQEH010000013.1:0-67491 GCA_045538895.1 Eubacteriales bacterium | reverse complement strand
AGGAAGTTGTTGTTACCATTGAGGAGCGTCTCTTTGACGAGACTGAGGATACCGATGACAATCTCATCACACGTGACCCTGTTGTCTGCGTAATGGGACATGTTGACCACGGTAAGACATCGCTTCTTGACGCTATTCGCCACACAAGTGTTACAAGCGGTGAGGCAGGCGGAATTACGCAGCACATCGGTGCATACCGTGTAACCATAAACGGCAAGGACATCACATTCCTTGACACCCCCGGTCACGAAGCGTTTACCGCAATGCGTGCAAGAGGTGCTCAGGCTACCGATATTGCAATTCTTGTTGTTGCTGCGGACGACGGTATCATGCCGCAGACCGTAGAGGCTATCAACCATGCAAAGGCGGCAGGCATTGATATTATTGTTGCAATCAACAAGATGGATAAACCTACTGCAAATCCCGATAACGTTATGACAGGTCTTACACAGTACGAGCTTGTACCCGAGGAATGGGGCGGCGACGTTATCTGTGTGCCCGTTTCTGCACACACAGGCATGGGTATTGAGGACCTTCTTGAAAACGTACTTCTCGTTGCCGAGGTTAAGGAGCTTAAGGCAAATCCTGCCCGCCGTGCAAAGGGTATCGTAATTGAATCCAAGCTTGATAAGGGCCGTGGCCCTGTTGCTACCGTGCTTGTACAGAACGGTACTCTCCATTCGGGAGATATCGTTATTGCAGGTACGTCCGTAGGTCACGTTCGTGCAATGACGAACGATAAAGGTCAGGAAATCAAGGTTGCAGGACCTTCTGTTCCTGTTGAAATTATCGGTCTTGACTCTGTTCCCGTTGCGGGTGACGAGTTCAATGCGGTTGAGGACGAGAGAATGGCACGTACACTTGCCGAGCAGCGTCTTGACAAGGCGAAGAACGAAAAGTTCAAGGCTAATGCTACCGCATCGCTCGATGACCTCTTCTCCAGAATTTCAGACGGTGTCAAGGATCTCAACGTTATTGTCAAAGCAGATGTTGACGGTTCTGTTGAGGCTGTTAAGCAGTCACTCCAGAAGCTTTCCAACGAGGAAGTAAAGGTTAACGTAATCCACGGTGCCGTTGGCGGTATTACCGAAAATGACGTAATGCTTGCTTCTGCATCCGAGGCTATTATCGTCGGCTTTAACGTTCGTCCCGACAGAAGTGCACTTGATGCAGCAGAGCGTCAGGGTGTTGACGTACGCACATACCGTGTAATTTACGAGTGCATTGAGGAAATTGAAGCGGCGATGAAGGGTATGCTTGCACCCAAGTTCAGAGAAAATCTGCTTGGTCATGCCGAGGTTCGTCAGACTATCCGTGTTCCCAACGTCGGCACTATCGCAGGCTGTTACATTCAGGACGGTAAGATTTCGTGAAACGCACAGATCCGTGTGGTTCGTGACGGTATCGTTATCTTTGAGGATAAGATCTCCTCGCTCCGCCGTTTCAAGGATGACGTTCGTGAGGTTGCCGCAGGCTATGAGTGCGGCGTAGGTCTTGAACGCTTCAACGATATCAAGGAGGGCGACGTTCTCGAAGCCTTCATTATGGAAGAAGTAGAAAGATAAAACTTCACTTAAAAATTTTATATGAAAATTTTTAAGTGGTTGCAAAACCGTTCACTCTGCGTGCAAGGTGCTAAAGCACCTGCCGACCTAAAGGTCGTGCTCGACCGCGTGCGGTTTTTAAGGAGTTTTCAAGCCGGCACATGTCCGTCTTGAAAACGGATTTTAAATGAAAGGAAAGGAGAAACTAAATTAGTTTCTCCTTTTTTGAAATATGAGTTTTTTACCTGTTAACAGAAAAGAAATGGAGGAACGTGGCTGGGGCGACGTGGATTTTGTCTATGTAAGCGGTGATGCTTATGTTGACCATCCCTCGTTCGGTGCGGCAATAATCACACGTGTGCTTGAAGCCGCAGGCTACCGTATCGGTTTTCTCAGCCAGCCTGACTATAAAAGTTGTGAGGCGTTCAAGGAATTCGGACGTCCAAGACTTGGATTTTTGGTCAGTGCCGGTAATATCGACTCTATGGTTGCACACTATACCGCTGCAAAGAAAAAGCGTTCGGATGACTATTATTCGCCGGGCGGCAAGGCGGGCAGACGTCCTGATCGCGCGTGTATAGTGTATTCCAACCGAATCCGTGAGGCATACGGTGACGTGCCTATTATCCTTGGCGGCCTTGAAGCATCACTCCGCCGCTTTGCTCACTATGACTATTGGGACAACAAGGTACGCCGCTCACTGCTCGTTGACTCACGTGCGGATATCCTTACTTACGGTATGGGCGAAAACATACTTTTACGCATTGCCGAGCTGCTCAACAAGGGCGTTCCGGTTAAAAAGATACGTGACGTGCGAGGTACTGTTTTTCTCTGCAAAGAGGGGGATAAACTGCATTTTGATACGGTTGAAACCTTTGATTATGACGAGTTGAAGAGCGATAAGGCGGTGTATGCAAAGGCATACGGAATACAGTACCGCAATCAGGATTCTATTTACGGCAAGGCGGTTATCGAGCGTTACGGCGATAAGCTTCTGGTGCAGAATCCGCCCATGCCACCGCTTGAAAGGGAGGAACTTGACAGAGTTTATGCACTGCCGTTTATGCGTACCTATCATCCGATGTATGAAAAGGACGGCGGAGTTCCTGCTATCAAGGAGGTTCGTTTTTCGATAACGCATAACCGTGGTTGCTTTGGCGGCTGCAATTTTTGCGCACTTGCTTTTCATCAGGGCAGAACGGTTCGCTCACGCAGTATAGAAAGCGTTGTGCGTGAGGCTAAAATCATCACTGAAATGCCTGATTTCAAGGGGTATATTCATGATATCGGTGGTCCTACGGCTAACTTCCGCTACGGTGCATGTAAAAAGCAGCTTACCGACGGTGTCTGTGCGAACCGTAAGTGTCTGGCTCCCACTCCTTGCAAGAATCTTGTCGCAGACCACACAGAATATATTGAACTTTTAAAGGCGGTTGAAGCACTGCCCAAGGTGAAAAAGGTATTCATCCGTTCAGGCATACGCTTTGACTATCTGCTCGCTGATAAAAGCGATGATTTTTTCAAAAAACTTGTGCGTGACCACGTTTCGGGACAACTTAAGGTTGCCCCTGAACATTGTGATACCAACGTACTTCGGGTTATGGGTAAGCCCTCGTTTGACGTATACGAAAGATTCCGCAAGAAGTATTTTGAACTCTCAAACGAATGCGGACTTGAGCAGTATCTTGTGCCGTATCTTATGTCGAGTCATCCCGGTTCCACTCTTTCAAGTGCGGTTGAGCTTGCACTCTGCTTAAAACGTGCAGGCTATGCACCCGAGCAGGTGCAGGACTATTATCCCACACCGGGTACCCCCTCAACGGTTATGTATTATACCGGCATAAATCCGCTTGACGGCAAGAAGGTTTACGTTGCAACCGATTATCATGAAAAGCAGTTGCAGAGAGCGTTGCTTCAGTATAACAGGCCTCAGAACTATGACCTTGTGGTTGAGGCACTGAAAAAATGCGGACGTGAGGACCTTATCGGCTACGGTACTAACTGCCTGATAAAGCCGAGAAAAGTCAATGCACCGCAGAAAAAAGATATCGGAAAGCCCAAAGCCAAAGGCGGCTTTGATAAGAAAAAAGCACCCCGAAACAATAAAAAGAGAAAGTAAATTATAGTTTATGAGAGCAAATGGGAAACCACAAACCGGTAGGGGATGGCCCCCTGGACATCCCGTTTTGTCTTTGTGCATGCGGGACGTCGAAGGCGCCGTCCCCTACCATGGTTGGTGCGTTACCCCCTAAACAATAATTTATCTACATTATTATGAATGCTAATAATTTAAAATTCATTGCATGTGTGAGCATGCTTATTGACCATGCAGGGCTTTTGCTGTTTCCGCAACTTGAATGGATGCGATATATAGGCAGACTTGCCATGCCGATATTCGGATTTTTTGTTGCTGAAGGTGCTCGCTGCACTTCGAACAGACTACGCTATTTTTTGCGTATGCTTGCCCTCGGAATTGCATGTCAGCTTGTATATACAGCAGAGGAAATACTAAGCGGTGGTATACGTTCCGTATACCTGAATATTTTGTTCACGCTTTCGCTTTCGATGCTTGTCTGCTTTGCGTATGTTGACTTTGAAAAATCGCTTAAAAGTGCTGATAAAGCAAGGACTTTTTTCTACGGAACGGCTTTCGTGCTGAGCGTATTTTTTGTAATCGTACTTGATATTTTGTGCACATATTCATACACGCTTTTTGATTTTGGAATCAGCTTTGATTACGGTGCTGCCGGTGCACTTCTGCCGCTTTTCGCGGTCGTGACGACAAACCGCAGAAAGCAGTTGACTTCATTTGCAATCGGACTTATACTTTTTGTACTTTGTTTAAGAAGCACACTTTGGTATATCTGGTTCGCACTTTTGACTATTCCGATACTCGCACTGTATAACGGCAAGCGTGGAAGCCGTAAATTCAAGTATGCTTTTTACGTTTTTTATCCGCTTCACCTCGGTGTTTTATACCTTATCGACATAATATTTTAAGCAATACCGCCCGATTTGGGCGGTATTTTTCTTGACATTACAAATAAAATTTTATATAATATATTAATATATTATACTAATATGGGAAAAGTGTACCTAAATAAGTGTAATACGGAGGATAAAAATGATTAGAAGTATGACTGCTTTTGGCAGAGCAAGAGTCACTACCGAGGAAAAGGACATTACCGTTGAGATAAAGAGCGTTAACAGCCGCTATCTTGATGCAACCGTCCGTATGCCTCGCCGATACAGCTTTCTTGAGGACAGGGTAAAGACCTATGCACAGCAGAACGGTATCAGCCGTGGCAAGGTTGAGATTTATGTAGGCGTTGACACTCTTGCCGATACCGAGGTTGAGGTTTTACTTGACAGTGCGTATGCACGTGGATACATAACCGCACTTGAAAAGCTGCGTGACGAGTTCTCGCTTAAGGACGATATCAGCGTGATGAGCGTTGCACAGAACCGTGAGGTTTTCACTGCCAAGCGTGCCGAGGATGACGAGGAGGGCGATTGGCAGATGATACGTGAGGTGCTTGACAAGGCACTTTGCGAGTTTGTGAATGCCCGTACCGTTGAGGGCGAAAAGATTGAAAAGGACATTGCGGCAAAGATTGAGTTTATCCGTGAAACTGCGGCAAAAATTGCCAAGTACTCTGAGGAGGAAATCAAAGCATACAATGCAAAGCTTACCGAGAGAATAAAGAGTTTGCTTGATGATAACAATATTGTTATTGACGAGGCGAGAATTCTTACCGAGAGTGCGATTTATGCCGACCGAGTTGCGATAGACGAGGAGCTTACCCGTCTTAACTGCCACTTCGGTGCCTTCTATGACATTCTTGCAAGCGGTGAGCCCTGCGGCAGAAAGCTTGACTTCTTGCTTCAGGAAATCAACCGTGAAACAAACACTATCGGCTCAAAAGCACAGTGCCTTGACATTGCAAAGCTTGTGGTTGACATCAAGGCTGAACTTGAAAAAATCAGAGAACAGATTCAAAACATAGAATAGGAGTTAGCAATGAAATTTATCAACGTTGGATTCGGCAATATGGTAGCCGCCGACCGAGTGGTTGCACTTGTCAGCCCCGATTCGGCACCTATGAAGCGACTTGTGAGCGAGGCACGTGAGGGAGGACGCATTATTGACGTTACCTGTGGCAGACGTACAAGAGCTATCATCATTACCGACAGCGACCATGTAATTCTGAGTGCCACCCAGCCCGAAACCATTTCAAACCGTCTTGCTGATGAAATCGACGAAACAGATGTTGTCGAGGAGGAAGAATAAATGGTATTCATCATTTCAGGCCCTGCCGGCAGCGGCAAGGGAACACTTGTTTCTGAGATTATCGGCAGAAATGACAGTTACATATGTGCAATAAGTGCAACTTCACGTCCGATACTCAAGGGTGAAACAAACGGTGTCAATTATTACTACATAACCCGTGAAGAGTTTGAAGAAAAAATCAAAAACGGCGGCGTGGTTGAGTACACCGAGTATTGCGGCAACTACTACGGAACTCTTGTTTCGGAGTTTGAACGTGCCGAAAACGAGGGTAAGCATCTGATACTTGAAATCGAGGTTGACGGTGCTATGCAGATTAAGAAAAAGTTCCCGTCTGCGGTGCTTGTAATGGTAACACCGCCCGATGTCAACGAGCAGAGAAGCAGACTTTTTTCACGTGGCAGAGATACGGAGGAGTCGATTTCCCGCCGTCTTGCACGTGCAAAAGAGGAGCTTGAATACCTCGATGCTTATGATTATCTCATAATAAACGAAACAGGTAAAATCAATAATGCCGTTGACGATTTCTTTGCACTTGCACGTGCAGAGGAGCTTTCGGCGGTATGCAATAAAGAATTTAAAAATATATATTTCAAGGGAGAATAGAACCATGATTAACAAGCCTTCTGTAGAAGAAATGACCAATGACGAACTTAACCGCTACGAGCTGGTTATTGCAACTGCAAAATGCGCACGTATTATCACAGATAAGTACGTAGAGCAGAGAGCATATGCCGAAAAGCTTATCGAACGTAAGGAAACCGACAAGCCCATTTCCGCTCTCATCGACAAGGATATCCGTGATGAAAAGGCGGTAAGAAACGCAGTGGCAAAGCTCCACGCAGGCGAATACAAGATAGTACACACAGAGGACTGATTTTTTTGAAAGGATAAAACGATGAAAGGTGCGGCATATGCAAAGGTATGGCTGCTCGATGCACCGAGTGCACTCGACAGACCGTTTGATTATCATATTCCCGAACATTTGCAGGGAAAAGTATGCCGTGGCTCGATTGTTTTTGTTCCGTTTTCAAATGCCAACAAAAGGCGGATGGGACTTGTCACCGAGGTGACCGACACAAGCGACAGTGACCGCACAAAGGACGTTATTGACGTTAATCTGCGTGTCAGCTTTTCGGAGGAGCAGATTGCCGTATGCAACTTTTTAAAGGAGTATACGCTTTGCACCACGGGCGATGCCGTTCGCACGGTTGCACCTCCGTTTTCCTCGCTGAAAAGCGGCGATGAAAAGAAAGCGGTCTTTGTGCGTCGCACCGATAAGGAGTATTTTCCGCGCGGTGAAAAGCAAAAGGCTCTTTACGAAGCACTTACTTCCGACTTTGCGCCTGCGGCTACGCTCTATGAGCAGACGGGTGCAACCTCTGCTCAGCTTAAAGCACTTGTGTCACAGGGGGCGGCTGAGGTGAAGTATGAAAACGTGTGGAGAAATCCGTATGCGTCAATTAAAGCCGATTCGGGAAAGCAGAATGTGTTAAGCCCTCACCAGACCAAGGCATTCAATACGCTTTGCTCGCTTTATGATGCTGATGAGGCACGATGCGCACTTCTTTACGGTGTTACGGGCAGTGGTAAAACCCGTGTCATGAAAGCGATGATCGACCATGCGGTAAAAGGCGGCAAGGGCGTTATAGTCCTTGTACCCGAAATTTCGCTTACACCGCAGACAGTTTCGCTGTTCTGCTCATTTTACGGTGAGCGTGTGGCGGTGCTTCATTCCTCACTTTCGGCAGGGGAGCGATACGATGCCTACCGCCGTATTGATGCAGGCGAGGTTGACCTTGTTATAGGCACCCGCAGCGCGGTGTTCGCACCGATGAGAAATCTCGGTATGATAATCATTGACGAGGAGCAGGAGCATACCTATAAATCGGATATGAGTCCGAAGTACCATGCACGTGACGTTGCGGCATTCCGCTTGGGACGTGCCAAAGGGCTTTTACTGCTTGCATCGGCTACTCCGTCTGTTGAGAGCTATTACAAGGCAAAAATCGGTACATACACTCTTGTGGAGCTTACCGAAAGATACGGCAGTGCAAGACTTCCCGAGGTCTATATTGACGATATCCGCAAGAATGCGCTCGGCGGCAATCTTTCGCCGTACGGAAGTCTGCTTTGCGAAAAACTTAGTGAAACGCTTGATAGCGGCGATCAGGCGATTCTGTTTCTTAATCGCCGCGGCTATAATGCGTTTCTGAGTTGCCGTGATTGCGGTGAGGCTGTGCTTTGTCCGCATTGCTCGGTGTCGCTTACAAGGCACAAGCACGGCAGAAACGATATGCTCCTTTGCCATTATTGCGGCTATCGTTCAAAGATTCCGGAGGTATGCCCGTCATGCAAGGGCGATAATCTCGGCTTTATGGGCTACGGTACCCAGAAGGTGGAGGAGGAGTTTTACGAAAAATTCAAGGGCAGCATCATGCGTATGGATGCGGATACCACCACTAAAAAGAGTGCGTATGATGAAATGCTTGCAAAATTCCGCAGACACGATGCGGACGTTCTGCTTGGTACCCAGATGGTTGCAAAGGGACACGATTTCCCCGACGTAACGCTTGTCGGCGTGCTTAATGCAGACAGTACTCTCTACATGGACGATTTCCGTGCAGGTGAACGAACCTTTTCGATGCTTACGCAGGTTATAGGACGTGCGGGGCGAGCCGAGAAGCACGGTGTTGCCGTTATACAGACAATGAATCCGAAGCACGAGGTCATAAGGCTTGCGGCTATGCAGGATTATAAATCCTTTTACGAGCGTGATATACAGCTTCGTGAGGCGTTTACTTTCCCGCCGTTTTGCGATATAGCGGTGCTTTCGGTGACATCGGCAAGCGAAACCGATTGCTCTAAATGTGCTTTGGAGATATTTGAATTTCTGAAAAAGAAAACCGCAGGCGAGTATAAGAATGTGCCTATAATTTCTTTCGGTCCGTTTGAGGCTGCGGTTTATAAGATAGACGAAAGGTACCGTATGAGAATAGTGCTTAAATGCCGCCGCTCAAAGCAACTTTTGAAGCTGCTCGGTGAGGTTATCTGCACGTTCGGTACGACTAAATATAAGAGTGTTACGTGCGGTGTTGATATAAACCCCACGGGAATTTGAGGTGAATGTTATGGCTAAACTGCAAATAGTTAAAGAGGGCGATGAAACTCTGCGTAAAATCAGCCGCCCTGTAACTGAGATTACGCCGAGAATACTTACTCTGCTTGACGACATGGTTGAAACCATGCGTGATGCAAACGGTTGCGGACTTGCCGCAGTTCAGGTTGGTATTCTCCGCAGAGTGGTTGTTATTGAAACCGAGGAAAGCGGACTTATCGAGCTTATCAATCCCGAGATCATAAAGGAGATCGGTGTTCAGGAGGAGGGAGAGGGCTGCCTTTCGGTTCCCGGCAAATGGGGCATCACACGCCGTCCTGCAAAGGTTACTGTACGTGCCCTTAACCGCAAGGGTGAAACCGTTGAGTACACGGGCAGCGGACTTCTTGCGAGAGCATTCTGCCATGAGATAGACCATCTTGACGGCAAACTGTTTATAGACAAGGGCAACCTTGTGAGATATCTTGACCCCGACGAGGTAGGCTGATATGAGAATACTTTTTATGGGTACGCCCGATTTTGCACTTTTCTCGCTTGATGCGCTTGTTCAGAGCGGCGAGGAGGTTGTGGGCGTTGTTACACAGCCCGATAAGCCCAAGGGCAGAGGATATACGCTGACTCCTCCGCCTGTAAAGGTTTATGCCACGGAGCACGGTATTGAGGTTTTTCAGCCGCAGACGCTTCGTGACGGAGCTTTTCTCGAAACGCTTGAAAAACTTAACCCCGAAATGATAGTGGTTGTTGCATACGGTAAAATTCTGCCGAAGTACGTGCTTGATTTTCCGAAATACGGTTGCATCAACATTCACGGCTCGCTTCTGCCCAAGTACCGTGGTGCAGCCCCCATGCAGAGAGCTATCATGGACGGTGAAAAGGTTACGGGCGTTACCTCCATGTATATGGCGGAGGGGCTGGACACAGGCGACATGCTTATTAAAGAGGAAGTTGAGATTGCCGAGGACGACAATTTTGAAAGCGTGCATGACAAGCTTGGTATGGCAGGTGCAAGAGTGCTTGTAAAGACGGTTGAGGCTGCCAAAAACGGTACACTCAAGCCCGAAAAGCAGGATGACAGCCTTGCAACCCACACTTCAAAAATCGAAAAGGCGGATTGCTTAATAGATTTTTCCGCTGATGTGCATACTATTCATAATCAGATCCGCGGTCTTTCACCTTTTCCGCTTGCATTTACCTATTTACCAAACGGCAAACTGCTTAAAGTTGTCCGTGCCGAATACGAGTGCGGCGATAGCGGTGCCGAATACGGCAAGGTGATCCGTGCCGACAAAAACGGTATTGCGGTTTGCACAAAGGGCGGTACACTTGTAATCAAGGTTGCAACTCCAGAGGGCAAAAAGGCAATGGCTGCTGCGGATATTGTAAACGGCAGACAGATTGCCGTAGGAGATATTTTAGGAGCAAAATAATGTTTATAGATTCTTGGTATATAATTTTGGTTTTGCCCGCCATTATACTTTCGCTGTGGGCAAGCTCAAATGTTAATTCCACGTTTAAAAAATACTCAAAACAGATGTCACGTATGGGTATAACCGGTGCCGAAAGCGCACGCAGAGTGCTTGCGGCAAACGGTGTTTACGGTGTGCGGATCGAACGCATAAGCGGTCAGCTCACCGACCATTTTGACCCGAGAACAAACACCATCCGCCTTTCGGAGAGTGTATACGATTCAAGCAGCGTTGCTGCTATCGGTGTTGCCGCACATGAGGCAGGGCACGCAGTGCAGTATGCAGAGGACTATGCTCCGATGAAACTGCGTTCAGCGATTATTCCTGCAACTAATATAGGCTCAAATCTTGCGATGCCGCTTATCCTTTTAGGTATCGTGCTTGGCATGCCTTTCCTTGCAGAGCTTGGCATAATTGCATTCAGCCTTTCCACCGTTTTTCAGCTTATAACCGTACCCGTTGAGTTTAACGCTTCATCGAGGGCGATGAACGTAATTGAGAGTTCATCGTTTGATGCAAACGAGGTCAAGGGTGCTAAAAAGGTACTGAAGGCGGCGGCACTCACCTATGTTGCGGCACTTGCGGTATCGCTTGCGAACCTGCTTCGCCTTGTTATGATTGTAAACGGCTCAAGGCGTAACAGATAATGGATGTCAGAAAAACGGCTCTGTCACTGCTGCGTGATGCAGAGCAAAACGATAAATACGTTTCACTCACACTTTCTGCATTTCTTGACAATGCAGAGTGTGATGAGCGTGATAAAGCACTTTTAACAACGCTTGTTTTTGGTGTTACCGAAAGGCGTATCACGCTTGATTATTATATAGAAAAGCTCGCAGGCAAGCCTGCTTCAAAAATCGGTGCAAGGCTGCTTATGACCTTGCGGCTCGGGCTTTATCAGCTTATGTTTTTAGACAGAATACCGCCGCATGCGGCAGTATCGCAAACGGTAAGACTCGGTAAAAGTCAGGGCGAGCGAGCGTTTTTAAACGGTGTGCTTCGCGGATATGTCCGTGAAAAGGATAATATTTCACTTCCAAGTGACCGACTTTCTCTTCTTTCTGTTAAGTATTCTTTCCCAAGAGAAACCGTAAAGCTTCTTTGTGATAATCTTTCGGAAAAGGCAGAAGAGGTGTTGTCAAACCTTTCAAAGATTCCTCCGATGACTGTTTGTGTAAACACGTTGGTTATGTCGGTAGAGGATGCACTTGATAAGCTAAAGAGCGCAGGGCTTGCCGCAAGACGATGCAAAAGTGCCGAGCGAGGTATAAGGATACACGGAAACGTAAGCTTCCGCACTCTTTGCGACGTACTTGGCGAAAATGCGTTTTTCGTTCAGGATGAGGCATCACAGATTGCGATAAGCGTGCTTGCACCGACTAAGGGTGCAACTCTTGCCGATGCCTGCGCATGTCCCGGTTCAAAGAGTTTTCATGCCGCACTTTTCATGGAGAATACAGGAAAGATACATTGTTACGATTTGCACGCAAGCAAGCTTCCGCTTATTACCAAAGGTGCAGACCGTCTTGGCATAGACATTATAACCGCCGCCGAGCGTGACTCACGCATCAGCGATGAAAGTTTACACGGCAAGTGCGATTTTGTTATATGTGACGTTCCTTGTTCGGGACTTGGCGTTATGGCAAAGAAACCCGAAATAAGATATCACAGCACTTCGCTTATAAGCGAGCTTGCGCCGCTTGGATACGATATACTCTGCGCTTCGGCAAAGTATCTTAAAAACGGCGGACACATGCTTTATTCAACGTGTACGCTTACAAAGGCGGAAAACGAGGATAACTTTTACCGTTTCCTCGATGAACATAAAGATTTTGAATACATTGATTTTTCGCTCGGCGAGGTTGAAAGTAAAAACGGATGCGTAACGCTTTTGCCAAACGGCGAGCATGACGGATTTTTTATCGGACTTATTAAATTGAGGTAGTTTATGGCTAAAATCGACATCGGCTCCATGACTCTTAATGAGCTTGAAGAATATATACTTTCAATAGGCGAGAGCCGTTTCCGTGCGAAGCAGATTTACTCATGGCTTTGCCGCGGTGTCGATTTTGGCGATATGTCAAACTTGTCAAAGCCGCTACGTGAAAAGCTTTCTGCCGAGTGTTACAGCGGAATACCTAAAATCGAGCAAAAGCTTGTGAGTAAAATCGACGGTACCACAAAATACCTTTTCTCTTTTCCTGACGGCGAGTGCGTTGAGTCGGTTGTGATGTTTTACAAGCACGGCACAACTATTTGCATTTCTTCGCAGGTAGGTTGCAGAATGGGATGCAAATTCTGCGCTTCAACAATAGGCGGCAAGGTGCGTGACCTGCTTCCAAGCGAAATGCTCGGTCAGGTTGCGGCGGCACAGAAAGACATAGGCGAGCGGATTGACGGCATTGTTATGATGGGTATTGGCGAGCCGCTTGACAATTATAATAACGCAGTTAAGTTTTTAAAGCTTGTCACAAGCGAGGACGGACTGAACATAGGTGCAAGGCACATATCACTGTCAACGTCGGGGCTTGTGGATAAAATATACGAGCTTGAAAAAGAGAATTTTCAGATTACACTTTCGATATCGCTTCACGCTTCAAATGATGAGCAGAGAAGTGCGTTGATGCCCGTAAATAAAAAATGGGGCGTGGATGAGCTTTTATCTGCGGTTAAGCATTATTTTGATGCGACAGGCAGACGTGTTTCTATCGAATACACACTGATTGCAGGAAAGAATGACAGTGAAAACGATGCAAAGGCTTTAGGAAATCTGCTTCGCAAATATTTTGGCTCCCGTGATGCCTTGCACGTTAATTTGATTCCCGTAAATCCCGTAAAGGAGAGCGGATTCTCCCAAGGGGACAGACGTAGTATAGAGCATTTTCAGAAAACACTTGCCGACATGGGGCTTACCGCAACGGTACGCCGCACGCTCGGCCCTGACATAAATGCCTCCTGCGGACAGCTCCGCAGAAAGGCTTCTTCAACCTCTGCCGTTTAGCAGAGGAGAAAGGAGAAACAAAGGTGAATTACTTTGCTTTAACCGACGTAGGTATGGTTCGTGAACTTAACGAGGATACCTACCTTGTAAAAGAATACGGCGATGCAACGCTTCTTGCCGTTTTTGACGGCATGGGCGGTGCCAACGCAGGCGAAACCGCATCTGCTATTGCACGTGATGAGGTTGAAAAGTATTTTGACGGCTTCTTTGCCGATTGCGGCAGAACCGAGCCTGCGGCTATTCAGGCAGCCCTTGCAAGTGCCGCAGACCGTGCGAATTTCAAGATTTTTTCGCTTGCTTCGGCTGATAAGTCATACGAGGGCATGGGTACCACCATGGTGGCGGCACTCTGTATTTCCGATAAGGTGTACGTTGCCAACGTTGGCGACAGCCGTGCATACTTAATAGACAAGGATGGCGCATACCAGATTACACGTGACCACTCGTTTGTACAGTATCTTGTGGACATAGGCAAGCTCACTCCCGAAGAGGCGAGAAACAGTACACAAAAGAACATCATTACCCGTGCGGTAGGTGTTGACAAGGAAGTAAGCGTTGACGTTTCGGTAATCGAGCAAAAGCAGTATAAGGGAAAAACGCTGCTCATCTGCTCGGACGGACTTTCCAACCTCGTTGAAAACGCACAGATGTGTTCCCTTTGTAAAACGCACAAAACTCCCGAGGAGCTTTGCAGGGTGCTTGTGGCAGCTGCAAACGATGCGGGTGGTAGCGATAACATAACGGCAGTCGTGGCAAAACTTAAGTAAAAGCTGGAGATAAAAATGGATCAGTATAATAACTATATCGGTCTTACGCTCGATGGGCGTTACACTATAAAAAAACTTGTCGGCGTTGGCGGTATGGCAATGGTTTTCGAGGCGGACGATCTCTTCCGTAAAACCGTTGTGGCTGTAAAGATTCTCAAAGAGGAGTTTGCCTCTGATGAAGTATCTGTTCAGCGTTTTATAAACGAATCCAAGGCGGTACTCATGCTTTCACACACCAACATTGTCAAGATTTTTGACGTTTCGGTCAAGGGCGAGCATAAGTATATCGTCATGGAATACATTGACGGCATTACATTAAAGAATTATATAGAGCGTAAAGGTGCGCTTTCGGTTAAGGAAGCGATTTCATACACCATACAGATTCTGCGTGCACTTGAGCACGCACACATCGGCGGAGTTGTACACCGTGATATCAAGCCGCAGAACATTATGCTGCTTAAAAACGGACAGATAAAGGTTACCGACTTCGGTATTGCAAAGTTGCCCGATGCAAAAACTCTGACTGCAACCGACAAGGCTATCGGTACGGTTTATTACATCAGCCCTGAGCAGGCGGCAGGTGAAAAGGGCATTGACCGCCGTACCGACCTTTATTCGGTTGGTGTTATGCTTTACGAAATGCTCACAGGAAAACTTCCGTTTGACGGCGAAAACCCTGTAAGCATTGCACTGAAGCAGATCAACGAGCAGCCGAAGCCCCCGACGGAGATTGTCAGCAGCATTCCGAAGGGACTTGAGCAGATTATCCTTTTTGCAATGGAAAAGGATAAGGATAAGCGTTTCCAGACTGCAACACAGATGATAGAGCTTTTGCAGAAGGTAAGGGAAAACCCTATGGTTATCTTCCGCCAGAAGCACCAGACAAATACCGCAAAAAGCAAAAAGAAAACTTCGATGATGCCCATTATAGTCGGCGTTGTTACGGCATTTTTGCTTGTATTTCTTGTAAGCGGTGTTGTGCTTATAAACGAGATCTTCTTCAGCGAGGCGGCAACCGCAGAGCATACCGTTAAGGTTGCCGATTACGTTGGCAAATCCTACGATGAAATCGAGGACGAGATAAGGGACGAGTTTTTCAACGTAAAGCGAGTTTACGTTGCAAGCGCTAAAGAAGAAAAAGGTATTATTTTAAGACAGTCGCCAAGTGCGGGTGAAAACAAGAACAGCACCGAGATCACCCTTTACATCGGAGAGGGAATTGAAGAGGTTGTGATTGAGAACTACCTCAATAAAACCCGTATGGAGGCAGAGGTTGACCTTGCCAAAAAGGGACTCAGGTATGATTACAGACACGAGCCGAGTGCAACCGTTTCAAGCGGCAGAGTAATTTCTACGCTCCCTGCTGCAGGTGAAACCGTAACCGTAGGTACAACCGTTACGCTGATTCTGAGCAGCGGTGATGACCTTTCCGAAGCGGACGTTACCGATATGCCGTATCTTGTTGGTATGACTACGGCTGAGGCATATGAAGTGCTTGTAAAGGACAAGCTCCGTTTCAGTGCGGTATATTACGAATACAGCGAGGAATATGCGGCAGGAAAGGTTATTGAGCAGTCACCCGTAGAGGGTACCTCGGTGCCAAAGGGTATAACCAAGGTTACTCTGGTTGTGTCCAAGGGCGCACCTCCCAAAACCACCTCAACAGTGCCGCTTATCAACGGCTTGACACAGAGTGAGGCAGAGGCAAGCCTTAAGGCAAATGATCTGACTTCCTCGTTTACCTATGCGTATAGCGATAGCGTCGCTGCCGGAGTCGTTTTCGGACAGATTCCGTCAAGCGGCAGCATTGTTGACATCGGCTTTAGCGTAACCTTTGTTGTATCAAAGGGTCCTGAGCCGTACATACCCGTGGAAACTACCACGGAGCCTATTGTTACCGAAGAGCCTGCTGTAACAGAAGAGCCTATTACGGTAACCGAAGAAAAGCCCGAAGTAACTACGGCGGCAACCACAAAAAAAGATCCGATAACGGGACGTTTTAATTAATATGAAGCAAAACGGAAAGATTATAAAGGGAGTAGGCGGAAAATACACCGTTAAGTGCGATGACGGGATGTTCGTTGCACGTGCAAGAGGAGTATTCCGTCACGAGCAGATTTCCCCCGAGGTTGGCGATAACGTTGTTATCCGCATTGAAAACGAGGGTGACGCTTACATTGAGGATATCTGTGAGCGAAAGAATCTGCTTATACGTCCGCCGATGGCAAACGTGGACTATATGTTCATCACTGCGGCGGCGGCAAAGCCTGCACCTATTCCCGCAACGCTTGACAAACTGAGTGCAATTTGTGTTCACTCGGACATAATTCCCGTGTTTGTCATCACAAAATGCGACCTTGATGCAGAGAACGGAGAAAGACTTGCTTCACTGTATCGCAACAGCGGCTTTACCGTGTTTACCTTAAGTTCTGAGGACAAAGAGGGAATAGAGGCTTTGAAAGACTTTTTGATGCAGAATTTAAAGGATAAGACGGCGGCATTTGCAGGGGCATCGGGAATAGGAAAATCCACACTGCTTAACGCAATTTTCCCCGACCTTTCGCTTGCCACGGGCGGGATAAGCGAGAAGATTTCACGGGGTAAGCATACAACACGCCACGTCGAACTTTTTGAAGCCTTCGGCGGGCTTGTTGCTGACACACCGGGATTCAGCATGCTTGATTTCATGCGGTTCGATTTTATGAACGTTGATGATTTGCCATACGCTTTCCCCGAATTTGAAAAGCATCTCGGAAATTGCCGATACAAAAAATGCACTCATCTGTGTGAGGACGGCTGTGCGGTTGTGGCGGCACTGGAAAACGGCGAAATCGAAAAGTCCCGTCACGAAAGTTATGTAGAGTTATATAATATATTAAAGGATAAAAAAGAGTGGAAGAAGATTCCTCATTGAAAACTTTAATTGATTTGCGAGGTATCATATGGGTAAGAAAATAAAGCTTAATATAGATGTGACCTTGCCTGATTTGAAAAAGGTAAAGAGAAACGTGAAAAAAGCCGTAGAAAGCGTTAAATATGACGTTGCGGCTATCCGTGACCGTGACCCTGCGGCAACGAGCGACCTTGAGGTTATGCTGCTTTATTCGGGTTTTCATGCGGTGCAATTACATCGTGTGGCAAACGCACTTCACAAAAAGGGGCATAAGTTTACGGCACGTGCAATAAGTCAGGGCGCAAAGTTTTTGACCGGCATCGAGATTCACCCGGGCGCAACCATTGGTAAGGGACTTGTTATTGACCACGGCAGTGGTGTTGTCATAGGCGAAACTGCCGAGATTGGCGATAACTGCACGCTTTATCAGGGCGTTACTCTTGGCGGTACCGGTAAGGACGTCGGCAAGCGTCATCCCACGCTCGGCAATAATGTCATGGTGGGTAGCGGTGCCAAGGTACTTGGCCCCTTTAAGGTGGGCGACGGTGCCAAAATCGCATCAAATGCGGTAGTGCTTGAGGCGGTGCCTGAAAAGGCAACTGCGGTTGGTGTACCTGCAAGGGTAGTGAGAATAAACGGAGTCAAGGTGGGCGACCAGCTTGACCAGGTTCATATCCCCGACCCTGTTGCACAGGAGATCTGCCGTGTTGAACGCAGAATTTACGAGCTTGAAAAAAAGCTTGAAGCTAAAGAAAAAGAAGAAAATTAAACCTTTGGAGATAGATTATGCTTATTTACAATACTTTAACAAGACAAAGAGATGAGTTTGTTCCCAATACTGCAGGCAAGGTAAAAATGTACACCTGCGGCCCTACCGTGTATCACTATGCACATATCGGCAATCTTCGCAGCTACATAATGGAGGACGTGCTTGAAAAGTATCTTCGCTATGTGGGATATGATGTTAAGCGTGTTATGAACATCACCGACGTAGGACATCTTTCAAGCGATGCTGACACGGGCGAAGACAAGATGCTGAAAGGCGCACGCCGTGAGAAAAAGACCGTAATGGAGATTGCAAAGTATTATACAGATGCTTTCTTTGCAGACTGCAAAAAGCTTAATATAAAGACTCCTGACGTTGTTGAGCCTGCAACCTCGTGTATTGATGAGTTTATCAAGGTTATTGAGGGACTTATTGAAAAGGGTTTTGCTTATGAGGCAGGCGGAAACATCTATTTTGACACCTCAAAGCTTGCACAATACTACGTATTCAATGACTTCAAGGAAGAAGACCTTGAAGTAGGTGTGCGTGAAGGTGTTGAAGAAGACGGCAACAAACGCAACAAGGCAGACTTTGTTCTTTGGTTCACAAAGTCGAAGTTTGACGATCAGGAGCTTAAGTGGGACAGCCCTTGGGGCATCGGTTACCCCGGTTGGCATATTGAGTGCTCGTGTATAAGCATGAAGCACCTCGGTGAGGATCTCGATATCCATTGCGGCGGTATCGACAACGCTTTCCCCCACCACACAAACGAAATTGCACAGAGTGAAGCGTATCTCGGTCACAAGTGGTGCAATTATTGGTTCCACGTTCACCACCTGAATACAAATTCGGGTAAAATGAGCAAGTCGAGCGGCGAGTTCCTCACGGTTTCTCTGCTTGAAAGCAAGGGCTACAATCCGCTTGTTTACCGTCTTTTCTGCTTGCAGTCGCACTACCGCAAGTCGCTTGTGTTCTCATATGAAAACCTTGACAATGCGGCTATTGCGTACAACAAGATTATTGCACGTATCGTGACTTTGCTTAAGGCAGAGCAGGGCGAAATTGACAAGGCGGCATTTGACAGCCTTAAGGCAGGCTTCTGTGCGGCACTTGACAATGACCTTAACACTTCGCTTGGTATTACCGCAGTTTATGACGTATTAAAGGCGGACACCACTCCTGCAACAAAGCTTGCACTTATTGAGGACTTTGACTACGTTCTCGGCCTTGACCTTGTTGACAGTGCAAAGGCATCGCTTGAGGGTGAAAATACACAGAGCGACGATGCTGTAGACAGTGCGTTTGCGGCAGAAATCGAAGCAAAGATTGTTGAGCGTGCCGAAGCAAAGAAGGCAAAGGACTATGCAAGAGCGGATGCTATCCGTGCAGAGCTTCTTGAAAAGGGCGTTGTGCTTGTAGACACCAAAGAGGGAACAACTTATAAAATAGAAAAATAAATCCGTAGGTTAAAAATGATAGATTTACTTGATATGCATAAGGCTTTTATTCGCTCTCACCTCGGTGAGGGCGATGTAGCCGTGGATTTTACAATGGGCAACGGAAACGATACCGAGTTTCTTTGCCGCACCGTTGGTGAAAATGGAAGAGTTTATGCCTTTGACATTCAGGCAGATGCGGTTGAGTCAACCAGAAAGCGTCTTGAGGGCTGCGGTTTTTCAAATTACACGCTTATTCATGACAGCCATGCCAACGTGCTTGACCATATAAGCGAAAAGTTCAAGGCAGGTATGTTCAATCTCGGTTATCTCCCCGGTCACGGACATCACGAGGTAACTACCATGCGTGAGAGCACTCTTGCTGCAGTAAAGGGTGCGATGAGCCTCATGGATAGCGATGCTATATTGCTTGTTGCAGTTTATCCGGGACATGAGGAGGGTAGACTCGAAGGCGAGATGCTTGAGGAGTATTTCAGCACTATAAGCCGTTTTCAGTATTGTATTACCAAGGTTAATATTGTAAATTCAGCAACTTCTCCGTTCTTTTTCGTTATAGAAACAAAGTGAGGGTATAAATGAACAATTCAAGAATGGTAAAAAAACACAGAAATTCGTCAAGTGCGATTACGGTTTTCTTTGTAGTGTTTTTTGTGCTTGCCGCAATCGTAGTTGCGTTTTTCGCACTCGACTTTTTCGGTACTGACGAAAAGCACAGTGCGGTTACCTATATTTTCGGTGTCACAGAAGACAATACATACAAGCTTTCGGGCGAGGAGGCATATTCTTCAAACGGTCTTCTCTTGGTTTGCTTTGACGATATTGCAAAGATTTGCGAAATGACGGTTACCGGCACCGCAGAAGAAAAGGTGTTCTATGCACGTCATTCGGAGCAGCGAGTTTTACTTGCAAACGGAGACAGAACTGCAACGGTAAATGACCGTCCACATGATATGTTTGCACCTGCGGTTGTAAAGAGCAGAGGTATATTTGTGCCGCTTGATTTTGTCAAAGAGAATATGGCGGGTATTGACGTAAAGTTTGAAAAGAATACGCTTACTGTGCTTCGCGGCGAGTATAATTCAAGCACTAAGGAAAATCCGAATTATGAGGACGTTGGCTTTACAGGCAGTGTTGACGCTCCGGTTACACAGCCGACGGATGAAGTTAAGGTTGCACCGACATACAGCTTTGTGTCCGACATTTCGGAATTTGAAGAATATATGTGTCCTGAGGATACAGACGCATTTCTTATTCTGGTTAACCGTGAGAATCCCATTGACGGAACGTACATTCCCGAAAATCTTGTGCCGATTACCAACGTAAGGCAGGATGGCAGAAGTGAAAAAATGGTAGAAACCGCAGAAAAGGCATTGCAGGCACTCTATATTGAAATGCGTGCTGCCGGATATACCGACGTTTCGGTAACAAGCGGTTACCGTTCATACGATAAGCAGGAATACCTCTACGGTGTTTATACGAATAATGAAATGGCTGAACACCCCGATTGGTCAAGAGAGCAGGCACAAAAAGAGGTTGACACCTATTCTGCACGTCCGGGCACCAGCGAACACCAGACAGGTCTTTGCGTTGACATGCACAATCTCGGCAGTGCTTCGCAGAGATTTGCAAAGCAGGAGGTTTATACATGGCTTATAAACAACTGCTATAAGTTCGGTTTTGTTCTCCGTTTCCCCGAGGGTAAGGAGGATATCACGGGTTACAGCTTTGAGCCGTGGCATTATCGCTTTGTGGGCCGCTATCACGCAAGTGAAATGCACCGCCTTGATATGTGCCTTGAGGAGTATACACAGTATCTTAAAGAGAATGAATAAAAAAAGAGTATCAGCTATGCTGATACTCTTTTTTGGAACGAAGGTGTTCTTTCTTAAAAAGAAAGAACCAAAGAAAAACTGTAAAATATTTAATAAGTAGCCGCGGCTACAGACAATTTGTTTTTACAAAAAGGTTCTGACAATTATTACTAAAACTCTTCAAATGTATAAATATACCTGTCTGCAGCTTTTTTCATTTCATCGGCACTTCCTGCACTTGTCAGGTCATACACGGCAATAGTCTGCATGCCTGCGGCTTTGGCGGTTTTGATGTTGGTGAGATTGTCGTCAACAAACACGCAGTCGCAAACGGCGGTGCCGAGTGCTTCTGCAACCGCAGAATAGATTTTGGTATCGGATTTCTTCAAGCCGAGGTCGTCTGTAGACCAGATATGATCAAAAAACTTTTCAATGTCAAGTCTTTTTACGCAAGGGTCAATTAAAAAGTGCGGACTTGCAGAGAGTATGCAAAGGCGGTTGCCTGCATCATGCAGTTTCTTTAAAACTTCGACAGCAAAGGGTTTTGCAGGGATGCTTTGCTCGTATTCTTTTATCATGCCGTTTTTCATAATATCTGTCAGCTCGTCAACGGTTTTGTCAACGCCGAGGGACTGTATGTATTCCGCCGCACCGGTGTATCCGAGAGGCGTGATTATTTCAACGATATTTTCGGGATAGTCAATGCCAAGCTCGTCTAAAAAAGCACGTGTTGAATTGTCAAGTGCATAAACCGAGTCTATAAGCGTCCCGTCCATATCAAAAATGTAGGTGTTAGTCATATGTTTTTTAATCTCCTAAAATCATAGCGTTACGCAGTTCACAAGCATCCGCTTTGCTATCAAAGCTGATTAAACGCCTAATATATAAAATCCGTTTTCTGAAGAATCTGCTAAAAATTTTTCAAGCCAAGCAAGCAATACCATGTACTCTTTGGGCTTATCTGTTTGTATTCTTTCGAATATTATTCTGGCTTGCTTTTTTGTATAATAGTTTATACCGCAACCGTCAAATTTTGTTCCTCCATCCGGGGTTTCTGTGGGTTCCAAATACTTAAAGTATTCTTTGAAAAAGATAGTGTCTTTGCTCACTGGCACGTATAAAGAATTCTCTTCTAACCAAGAATAGCGGAATTCAAAATGTGCTCCAGATTTCTTTTCTGCGGGAGTGATGAAAATCTTGTTTTTCTTTTTTAGCATGTACAAACTATATGTTTTGGGCACGGTAACATATTGACCGATTAAGATTTATATTTTTGTATTATTTCTTGTCGAGTGACACAACACACTCCACAGTTGTCCCTTTAGGTAGGGAGTCTACCAAAGTATTTATCATATTGGCATTTGGCAAACGGATATTTCAAACATTATATCTCGTTTAAACACCTTACACTTGCTTGAAAGGATACATTTTGTAATCCGATTTACCTTCCATGAATTCTACAATATAACCTATCGCACCTTCTACATCGTTGGGATGCCAGTGGGTGCCCTTTGTTTGTTCCGCATCCATCACATCCAGAATAAAGTCACCACCGTCTTCGTACAATTCGATAATTTGTCCATGGGCTTTACCTACAATGATAGGACAATCCACAGTAAAACCTTCATCCAGTTCAGAGGTGGTGGTCAGGAGCAAATCATATCTGTCTTTCAGCTGTTCATAAACTTTTAGGACATCATCAACAGTAATGTCAAACATATAGAACACCTCCATAAGTATAGGTTATCGATCAGGTTATCCTTTTCTCAAGTCCTTGTATGCACAGAAATACGAATATAGTCGTCGGCCTTTTCCCTACTCAAACAAACAACGCACTCCACGTGTTTTGTGTAAGGAAACATATCCACGGGTTGTATTTTCTCTGCTTTGTAGCCGTTTTTAGTGAGAAAATACAAATCTCTTGCAAGAGTTTCGGGGTTACATGAAACGCAAACGATTTTGCTTGGTGCAAGGGTTATAAGTGACTTTAAAAACTGCTTTGAGCATCCTGCACGTGGCGGATCTGTGAAAACCACATCGGCACTTTCGCCGTTTTTCGCCATTTCTTCCATGAACTCTCCTGCATCGCCGTTAACAATGCGGTAGTTTTTGACGCCGTTAAGTAGAGCGTTTTCGGCGGCGTTTTTTGCGGCATCACTGTTTTGCTCGGCGGCGATAACGCTTTTCGCTTTGCCCGATGCAATGATTCCGATTGTACCAACGCCGCAGTATGCATCAATCACGGTTTCATCACCGCTAAGATTTGCAAATTCCACTGCGGTGGAGTAGAGCTTTTCGGTAGCGGTGGGGTTTACCTGAAAGAATGAGCGAGCCGAAATCTTGAATTTGTAGCCGCAAAGACTGTCGGTAATATAGCCGTTGCCGTAGAGAACGGTTTCGTCCTTGCCGAGCAAAAGGTTCAAGCGGTCGGTGCTTATGTTCCGTGTGATTGTGGTAATTTCGGGACACTCTTTAACAAGTGCTTGAATAAAGTTTTTAAGCGGAGGGAAAGCACCTTTTGCGGTACCGAGTGCAACAAGAATTTCGCCGCTTTGCTTGCCGATTCTGATAGTTACAAAGCGTAAAAAGCCGCTGCCCGAAAGCTCGTCATAGGTTTTCAGCTTAAAAGAGGGAAGCAGTTTTTTAATTGCTTTGATAATATGCTCCGCACGTTTGTCTTCAAGGGAGCAAAAGTCGGTTTTTGCAATTCTGCCGCTTGAGGACTGCCATATGCCGCTTATTACCTGACCACGTGAGTAGCCGAATGCAACGCTTACCTTGCAGCGGTAATTGAGTGGGTTGTCCATGCCTATTATAGGTAACACCCGACAGTAGCGGCCGAGTATTTTTATAACGGTGCGTTGCTTGTAAGAAAGCTGTTGCGGATAAGTAACGTCAAGCTGGCACCCACCGCATTTTTTGTATATGGGACATTTGAAATTTTCGTAAGACATAAGTATAGGTTGTGAGAACCTTTTAAGGAAAGGTTCTCACGCTCTCCAAACCTTTATTATAGTTTTTCTTTGGTCCTTTCTTCTCAAGAAAGGACACTGCCGCTTCTCTTAAAACTTGTCACGCACTCCACGTGTCCTGTTCTTGGAAATAAATCAAACGGATACACTTCGCCCATCCTATAACCGTTTTCACACAGGAATTTCGCATCACGTGCAAGAGTTTCGCTATTACAGGAGATATATATTATTTTTTCAACACCGAGTTTTGAAATATATTCAAGCAATTCCTCGGCACAGCCCTTTCTCGGAGGGTCGAGGATAACCGTATCTGGAACAAATTCTCCCTCGCTCTGCATTGCCGCATCAAGCATTTTCTCGGTATTTGCCGCATCTCCGCAATAAAAAGAAGCGTTTTTGATGCCGTTAAGCTCGGCATTATTCTTTGCACACTCAATGGCGGAGGGGACAACCTCTATTCCTATAAGCTTTTTCACGCTTTTTGCCATTGAAAGACCAATTGAGCCTATACCGCAGTAGAGGTCGAGGAGCAGCTCATTGCCGCAAAATTCTGCAAGTTCAGCCGCCTTGCGGTAAAGCAATTCCGCCGCATCTCTGTTGACCTGATAAAATGATTGCGGGGTGATCATGAGTTTTACGTCGCAGAGAATATCGGTAATATATTCTTTGCCAAAGAGCAGGCGGTATTTGTCGCCAAGCACAACGTTTGTGTCTTTTGTGTTAGTGTTTACGTACAGCGACTTTACCGAAGGAAACTTTTCTGTGATTCGCTTTATAAACTCAGCTTCGTGAGGCAGTTTTTCACCGCAAAGCACCATACAAAGCATGATTTCGCCCGTCTTTTCGCCGATACGCAGGTATATGTGCCGAACAAGCCCATTACCGCTCTCTTCATCGTAAATACTAACCTCAAACTCGTTCAAAAAAGCACGGATTTCTTCAATAATAGGTGCAAACGCAGCGTTTTGCAGATTGCAGTCCGCACAGTCGAGCACACGGTGGCTTTTTGCTGCAAAGAACCCGATAACCGTTTCGCCCGATGCGTTTTTACGCACAGGGTACTGACCTTTGTTGCGGTAGTTTTCAAGCCCTGCATAGGTAAGCGGTGCAACCTTTACGGCACGCATGCCTTGCTTGACAAAACTCATTTTAACAAAGTTTTCTTTAAGACCTTTTTCATATTCGTAGTTGACCGAGCGAAACGCACATCCGCCGCAGGATGCTGCCACCTTGCAAGTATCGCTTATTCTGTCAGACGAGTTTGAAACAAGCTCCTCAACTCTTGCAACTGCATAGGTTTTTGCGGTTTTGATAATCTTTATGCGTGCTACGTCACCCGTAACCGCACCGTTTATGAATACGGCAATGCCGTCAATTTTAGCAACACCGAAGCCGAGAAAGTTCATATCCTCGATTCCGACGGTGAAAATATCGTTCTTTTTTAGCATTTGCTCACCAACTTTCATCTTTTTATTATATCATTTTGCCGGTATATAGTCAAGATGCGGAAAAATCGCTTTTATGTATTGAAAAAAATTGCAAAGTGTTATATAATAAGATGTTAATACTGATAAAAGGAGGATCGCTTTGATTTCTCTTAGAAATTTTTTCATTACATTTTTAATAGCATTGCTTGTATTCGGCACATGTGCTTATTTTATAACCGGCTTTGTTTCGGAGAGTATTCTGGAGCTTATAAACGGAAAGCCGGCAGAAACTACCGAGCCCTTAGAGGTTGTTGATACAGATAATTCGGGCGATGTGATCAATCCGCTTCCCGATGACGAGATTGAGGGGGAATCCTTTAACATTCTGCTTGTCGGTACCGACTACCGTCCGAGTCTTAATAAGGACTATCATCCGTCGATTGCTTCGCATTACCCCATGTTTTCTTCATCCGAAAAGCTTATCGGCCATGGCGGCGACCTGCCGGAATACCCGTACAGAACAGTCAGTGCCGATGCGATTATGCTGGTTTGCGTAAACAAGGTTACCCGCACGGTTGCGTGCGTTAACCTGCCTTCTTACATGCGAGTTGAATGTAACGGCGGTGAAACAAGGCTTGGCGATTTGTATTATGAAATGGGTTTCGATGTCTTTAAGGACAAGATTTCTGCAATAACCGGAGCACAGATTGACTACTATGCACTTACAAGCATTGAGCTTCTTACAAGTATAGTTGACAAAATTGGTCCGATTAATTACAATGTTCCTTGTGATATGGAGTATACTGACGAGGCAAACGGGCTGACTATTTCTCTTAAAGCAGGTGCAACCGCGCTTAACGGAGAGGCTGCTGCAGCATTGCTTTCATATGATTCGTATGCACCCGCTTCCGGCAACACGAGAACAAAGACTACGTTTTCTTTCCTCATCTCGCTTGCAAAGAAAATGGCTAACCCGTCAAATATAGTGCGTGCGAAGTCGATTTTCACGGATATCAGCACCTACGCAAGCACCGACGTTACCTATGAGGCACTCAGCGATAATATCGACCTTGTGTTCTCGATAGCAGGCTTTGATTTTGTAACTTTGGATTACCCTGTTAACGTTGCAGGTATGCCTAATATCAATGCGGCGATTACCGACATAATGGAATATCTTGATAATTAGTTTGAAAATATTGTATATATAGGAGTAAAAAATGAACAATTCCGAAAAGACAATGGACAAAGTGGTTGCACTTTGTAAAAACCGTGGCTTCATCTTCCCCGGTTCCGAAATTTATGGCGGCCTTGCGAACTCTTGGGACTACGGCCCGCTTGGCGTTGAGTTCAAGAACAACGTTAAAAAGGCATGGTGGAAGCGTTTCGTTCAGGAATGCAAGTACAACGTAGGCCTTGACAGCGCTATTATTATGAACCCCGAAGCATGGGTTGCTTCAGGACACGTAGGCGGATTTTCCGACCCGCTTATGGACTGCCGTGCATGTAAGTCACGTCACCGTGCGGACAAGCTTATCGAGGATTACGTTGCCGCTAACGGCCTTAATGATAATCCTGCAGGCTGGACCAACGAGCAGATGGCACAGTACATCGCAGAAAAGGGCATTGAGTGCCCCGATTGCGGAGCAAAGGACTTTACCGACATCCGTAAATTCAACCTTATGTTCAAGACGTATCAGGGCGTAACCGAAGACTCCAAGAGCGAGCTTTATCTCCGTCCCGAAACCGCACAGGGTATTTTTGTAAACTTTAAGAATATTGCACGTACTACCAGAAAGAAGATGCCTTTCGGCGTTTGCCAGATCGGTAAGTCTTTCCGTAACGAGATCACTCCCGGTAACTTCACTTTCCGTACAAGAGAGTTTGAGCAGATGGAGCTTGAGTTCTTCTGCAAGCCCGGTACCGACCTTGAGTGGTTCAAGTTCTGGAAGGATTATTGTGCACAGTTCCTCTATGACCTCGGCATGAAGAAGGAAAACCTCAAGCTCCGTGACCATGATCAGGAAGAGCTTTCCTTCTATTCCAAGGCTACAACCGACTTTGAGTATCTCTTCCCGTTCGGTTGGGGCGAACTCTGGGGCATTGCTGACAGAACCGACTATGACCTTACACAGCACGCAAATCACAGCGGCGAGTCAATGGACTTCTTCGATCCCGAAACCAACGAAAAGTACATACCTTACGTTGTTGAGCCTTCGCTCGGTGCAGACCGTGTTGCACTCGCTTTCCTTGTTGAAGCGTATGACGAGGAAACCGTTGGCGAGGACGATATTCGTGTAGTTATGCACCTCCATCCCGCACTTGCTCCTTTCAAGGCGGCAATTCTTCCTCTTTCAAAGAAGCTTTCTGACAAGGCAGAGGAGGTTCGTGCAGAGCTTGCTAAATACTTTATGGTTGACTTCGACGAAACCGGTTCTATCGGTAAGCGTTACCGCCGTCAGGACGAAATCGGTACACCTTTCTGCATTACTTATGACTTTGACACAGAGAACGACGGTTGTGTAACCGTTCGTGACCGTGACACTATGGAGCAGGAAAGAGTTAAGATTTGCGACCTTAAGGCGTACATCGAAGAAAAACTCAATTTCTAAAATAAAAATCCGCCTTGGGGCGGATTTTTGTTTTAAGCGGTAAATTAATGTTTACATTAACAAGCCTTCCTCAGACGAGGAAGGTGGCGCCGCAAGGCGACGGAAGGAGGGAACCGTTCTAATTGTTACTTTTTTCCCTCCCTCAGTCAGCGTTCCGCTGACAGCTCCCTCGTCTGAGGGAGCCTTCGTTACTCCCATAAACATTAATTTTCCTATATTTCTTGACTTTGCTTTGTATGTGCAGTATAATAAATTATTCCATTTCAGGAGGCAGAGAAATGAACAAGGTAATAGTTCCCGAGGGGTACAAACCGCTTCTTGATGAGTATGATACCCAGCGTGCGATAGCATATATTAAGCAGACGTTCCAGAGCGAGCTTTCGTCTGCACTCAATTTAAAACGTGTTTCGGCACCTCTTTTTGTAACAGAGGAATCCGGACTTAACGATAACCTTAACGGCTACGAGCGTCCTGTTTCGTTTGACGTTCCTGCAATCGGTGTTGATGCACAGGTCGTACATTCGCTTGCGAAGTGGAAGCGTCTTGCACTTAAACGCTATAACTTCGCAGTGGGTAACGGTCTTTACACGGATATGAACGCGATCCGCCGTGACGAGGAGCTTGACAATATACATTCTATTTACGTTGACCAGTGGGACTGGGAGAAGATTATCACCAAGGAGAGCCGTACTCCCGAATACCTTAAACTTATCGTAAGTGCTATTGTAGATGCACTTTACAATACAAATAACCGCCTCAAGGTGCATTTTCCGCAACTTCATACAAAAATCAACCGTGACGTTAAATTCATAACTTCTCAGGAGCTTGAGGACATGTATCCCGGCATGACACCCGTAGAGCGTGAAAAGGAGATTACACGCAAGTACGGTACGGTGTTTATAATGCAGATAGGCGGCATGCTTAAGTCAGGTAAGCCGCACGGCACACGTGCTCCAGACTATGACGACTGGAGTCTTAACGGCGATATCCTTTTGTGGAATGAGGTGCTTGACAATGCGCTTGAGATTTCTTCAATGGGTATCCGTGTAGATGCAGAGTCGCTTTCAAGACAGCTTGATATTGCAAGCTGTAACCATCGCAGAGAACTTCCGTTTCATAAGATGCTTTTAAATGATGAGCTTCCGCTCACTATCGGCGGAGGTATCGGTCAGTCACGTCTTTGTATGCTGCTTATGGGCTGTGCCCACATCGGTGAGGTGCAGTCGAGCATCTGGGACGAGGAAACCGTGCGTATTTGTGCAGAAAACGGAATCAGATTGCTTTAATAAAAATGAGTCAGCATTTTTTGCTGACTCGTTTTTATTATTTGAGATTTTCGTTTGCTATTACGGTAACTTCAACTTCTTTTTCGTTGATATACGCGGTAACAGGTTGTTCACCGTATACGGTAGGTACGGTGTATACGCTCATTTCTACGCCGTTAACAATTTCTGTAGAGGTTATAAAGAAGTCTGAAACCTCTTTGTCGCCAATTTTTACCGTGGCTCCGGACGGTGCCGAGAATTTAACGGTATGGAGTTCTCCGCCCTTGTATGGGAATATGAAATAATCATCAACACGCTTACAGTCAAGCGTTGTGGTTGTATAGTTTGTGTAGTTGAAGCGTTGAACCATTATTTTAGGTTCAAGCAGCATGTCTTTGAGTACAATGCCGTAGTAGTTGTTATTGCCGAAAACGTCAAACATCTCAAACACGCCTGTAAGCTGTGAATCAAGTTTGCGCTCGTTTATAAAAACAAACGAGTCGGATGAGAATACAACGTTGTAGGAGTTAAGAGTCAATAAGTTTTCATTGACGAGCTCGGTTTTCATCACACGATAGCCGCGGAATTTCATAAATCCTGTCGGGTCACCGTATTCGAGCGTAACCTTGAACATATTTTCACCGTTGTGTTTGATAATGTAAACGGGATTCTCCTCGGTAAATTCGTTTGAAAGTTTTGCAAACGAAAGAGGACTTGTATACATGTTTGCAATTCTGCCTGCGGTGCTGTATGTCGGCTCGTATTTATTGTCATGCCCGGGCATAGCGGAGGAAATAGCGTCAAAGAATATTTCCTGCTTTGCAAGCGACATATATGATGTTATTGCAGTTTCCGGCTGTGCTGCTGCATATTGCTTGCACACCGAGTGCGTGAAAACCGAAACAATAAATGTCAGAACAAGCCAGATCGAGCAATAAATCAGCAGTTTTTGCCAGAAAGGCATCTTCGGCGGTTCGAAAACAATAAACTCTTCGTCGGTTTCGGCAACGACAAGTTCGGGTTTTACATAAAAATCTTTCATAGCGTTCCTTGTTTCTGTATTAATTATGCGAAGTTGTTATTGTAACGGTTTTTATGTCGTGTACTTCGCCGTTATCATATGAATTAAGCAGTTCTTCAATTCTGTCCTCATTCATGTACAGACGGGGTACAAAGCTCATACCCGACTCGTTGAGCGAGGTTAAAAGCATGCGTCCTGCATCCTTTGAAGGACCGAGCAGTATTACACCGAGAATGCTATATGCCATAAGTGAAGCACAAAGCAGTGTTACAAGCACGGTAATGAGTATTTTAACTGGCAGTTTCAATTCTTCACGTTCCTTTTGAAATCATTTAAAATATTATATCACAAATTAAGTTTTTTTACAATATGTATTGTTTAAAAAATACTGTATTGTAAGAATTGTTGAAAACGCAAAAAAAAGCAGTGTGATTTTCGTCGAAAATGTAACTTGTAAATTGTAGTAATAATTTGGTAAAATAAAATGAACCATTATGCAGAGAAGAAAATTCTCAAAAAATCAAAAATGGTATATTTGGAGGAAAAGAAAATGAAAAAGTTACTCGCACTTGTTCTTGTTGCAGTAATGATGTTTGCTTTCGTTTCTTGCGGTGAAAACGAAGAAACAGCCGGCATCAACTCCGTTGAAGACGTTAAGTTCGGTCTTATCTGTCTCCACGATGAAAACTCAACTTACGACAAGAACTTCATCGAAGCTTTCAAGGAAGCAGTTGCAAACCTCGGCCTTAAGGATGACCAGTGGGTTATCAAGACCAACATTCCCGAGGGTAATGAGTGCTACGAAGCAGCAGTAGACCTTGCTGCTGACGGCTGTAACATCATCTTTGCAAACTCTTTCGGCCATGAGTCCTACATTCTTCAGGCAGCAAAGGAATATCCTTCCGTTCAGTTCTGCCATGCAACCGGTACTATGGCTCACACCGAAAAGCTCGATAACTTTGCTAACGCATTCGCATCCATTTACGAGGGCCGTTACCTTGCAGGTGTTGCTGCAGGTATGAAGCTCAACGAAATGATCGAAGCTGGCAAGATTACTGCTGAACAGGCTGTTATGGGCTATGTTGGTGCATACACCTACGCAGAAGTTATCTCCGGTTACACCTCTTTCTATCTCGGCGCTAAGTCCATTTGCCCCTCTGTAACCATGAAGGTTCAGTTCACCGGCTCTTGGTATGACGAAGCAGCAGAGAAGGAAGCAGCTACCAAGCTTCTCAACGAGGGTTGCGTACTCATCAGCCAGCATGCTGACTCCATGGGTGCTCCTACTGCTTGTGAAGAAGCAGGCGTTCCTAACGTTTCCTACAACGGTTCTACTGTAGCAGCTTGCCCCAACACCTTTATCGTATCTTCCAGAATCAACTGGGCTCCTTACTATGAGTATGTTGTAAACACTCTCGTAAAGGGTGAAAAGGTTGCTAACGACTGGACAGGCACCATTGACACTGAGTCCGTACTTCTCACCGATGTTAACACTCAGGCTGCAGCTGCAGGCACTGTTGAAAAGATCGAGGAAGTTAAGGCTGCTCTTATCGCAGGCACCGTTAACGTATTCGATGCTTCCACCTTCACTGTAGGCGGCGTAGCTCTTGATTCCTACCTTGCAGACGTTGATACCGATGCTGCATACGAAAAGGACACTGAAGTTATCGAGGACGGCGTATTCTATGAATCCAAGTTCCGCAGTGCTCCTTACTTCGATGTAAGAATCGACGGCATCACTCTTCTTAACGACGCATATTAATTCTTTTTACAAGTATATAAGGCGAGGCATTTTGCCTCTCCTACACTTGTTATTACGGAGGTATAATTTTGAGCGTAGCTATTGAACTTAAAGGTATAACCAAGACCTTTGGCAGTGTTGTTGCTAACGATAACGTTGACCTTACCGTTAACCGCGGTGAGATTTTGTCAATTCTCGGAGAAAACGGAAGCGGCAAGACCACACTTATGAATATGATTGCGGGTATTTACTATCCCGACCACGGCCAGATCTTTATTGACGGTGAAGAGGTAGTTATCGGCTCGCCCAAGGATGCCTTCAAGTACGGTATCGGTATGATTCATCAGCATTTTAAGCTTGTTGATGTTTTCACCGCTACCGAAAATATCATTCTCGGTCTTGAGAATGACGGTAAATATGACATTAAAAAGGCGGCTGCACGTGTAAAAGAAATCAGCGAGCAGTACGGCTTTGAAATTGATCCGAACAAAAAGATTTACGAGATGTCGGTTTCGGAAAAGCAGACCGTTGAGATAATCAAGGTGCTTTACCGTGGTGCAGACATTCTCATTCTGGACGAGCCTACCGCAGTGCTTACTCCTCAGGAAACGCAGAAGCTTTTCAAGGTGCTTCGTAATATGCGTAGCGACGGAAAGGCTATCGTAATTATCACACATAAGCTGCATGAGGTGCTTTCTCTTTCCGACAGAGTTTCGGTACTCTGTAAGGGTAAGTATGCAGGTACTGTAAACACGGCTGAAACTGATGAAATGGCACTCACCGAAATGATGGTGGGTAAAAAGGTTGAACTCAATATTGACCGCACCGAGCCCAAGAACGTACAGAAACGCCTTGAAGTCAAGGACGTTACCTGCCTTAACCGTGAGGGCGTAAGGGTGCTTGACGATGTTTCGTTTGTTGCAAACTCAGGCGAGATTTTAGGTATCGCGGGTATTGCAGGCAGCGGACAGAGAGAACTTCTTGAGTCTATTGCAGGTCTTCAGAAGATAAATGAGGGCGACATTTACTACTACAATCCCAAGACAGGCGAGGTCGATGACCTCCGCGGTAAAACTCCTATACAGATACGTGACTTAGGTGTACGTCTTTCATTTGTGCCTGAGGACCGTCTTGGCATGGGACTTGTAGGAAATATGGATATTGTAGATAACATGATGCTACGCAGCTACTCCAAGGGTAATTCGGTATTCCTTGAGCGTAAAGGGCCTAAAGCACTTGCCGAGGATATCATTAACCGCCTTGAGGTAGTAACTCCGGGTGCAAATACACCCGTTCGCCGTCTTTCCGGCGGTAACGTACAAAAGGTGCTTGTAGGTCGTGAAATTGCGGCTGCACCCACCGTTCTTATGGCAGCATATCCTGTAAGAGGTCTTGATATCAACTCCTCTTATCTTATATATAATCTTTTAAATCAGCAAAAGGAGCAGGGAGTAGCCGTTATTTTTGTAGGCGAAGACCTTGACGTTTTGCTTGAGCTTTGTGACAGAATTCTCGTTATCGGCGGCGGTAGAGTTACCGGTATTGTGGATGCGAGAACCGCCACTAAAGAAGAAATCGGTCTGCTTATGACCAAGAGTCAGAGCGAAGGGGGAGAAAAGTAATGGCAAAGCATGAAAAGACACGTGAACCTCTCTTCCATATTGTAAAGCGTGGTGCTATCGTCTGGTGGAAGTCATGGCTTATCAGAATCGTTGCAGTTCTCGCAGCGCTCATTTTCAGCGGCGTTGTTTCCGTGCTTATAACCGGAGAGAATCCCTTTGATATTTATACCACCATGTTTAAAGGTGCGTTTGGTTCATCACACCGAATCTGGAATCTGCTTCAAGCACTTGCGATGCTTCTTTGCGTATCACTTGCGGTAACTCCTGCATTCAAAATGCGATTCTGGAACATCGGCGCTGAGGGACAGGCTCTTATCGGCGGCTTCGTTGCGGCGGCTTGTATGCTTAAGCTTACCGGTACCGTTCCGAATTGGCTTATGATTCCCGTAATGCTTATCGGTAGTATTGTTGCAGGTGCTATCTGGGGATTCATTCCTGCATTTTTCAAGGCACACTGGGGTACAAACGAAACACTTTTTACCCTTATGATGAACTATATTGCAATGCAGATAGTTTCATACTTTGCAAACATCTGGGCGGTGCCGAAGGGCTCGGGACAGATCGGTATGATCAACGGTGCCACCAATATAGGCTGGCTCCCCAAGGTTTTCGGACAGAAGTATCTGCTCAGCATTCTTATCGTGCTTGCACTTACGGTTATTGTGTATATTTACCTTAAGTATTCCAAGCACGGATACGAGATTTCCGTTGTAGGTGAGAGTGAAAACACCGCACGCTACATCGGTATAAACGTGAAGACCGTAATTATCCGTACCATGATAATCTCCGGCGCACTTTGCGGTATTGCAGGCTTTTTGCTTGTTGCAGGCTCCGACCACTCCATTACCCCCGACACAATCGGCGGCAGAGGCTTTACTGCAATTATGGTTTCGTGGCTTGCGAAGTTCAATCCCCTATTCATGATTCTTACGTCGTTCCTCCTTGTATTTATGCAGAAGGGTGCAGGTCAGGTTGCGACCGACCTCGGACTTAATCAGGCGTTCTCCGACATCATTGCGGGTATTATTATTTTCTTCATCATCGGCAGTGAGTTCTTTATTAATTATCAGATCAAATTCCGTGAAAAGGAGGTAAAAACAAAATGATGGCGTTTTTATCTTCGATTCTTCTGTTTTTGCCCCGTGCAATAATGCAGGGTATCCCGTTGCTTTACGGCTCGACAGGTGAGATCATCACCGAAAAGTCGGGACATCTTAACCTCGGTATCCCCGGTATCATGTACGTTGGCGGTATTTCAGGTGCGGCGGGTGCGTTCCTTTATGAACATTCTGTTGATACGATGAATCCCGTGCTTGCGATTTTGATTCCTTTTGTAAGTGCGCTTCTCGGCTCGCTTGTAATGGGCTTTATTTATTGTTTCCTCACCGTTACTCTCCGTGCAAATCAGAATGTAACCGGTCTTGCACTCACCACATTCGGTATCGGTATCGGTAACTTTTTCGGCGGTACACTTGCAAAGCTTTCGGGTACGGGCGAAACCTCGCTTTCGTTCCCGCAGACAAAGATTTTGTTTAAAACAAATCTTCCCTTTGCAGAAAAACTCGGTTGGTTCGGCGATATTTTCCTTTCGCACGGATTTCTTGTTTATCTTGCAGTTGTAATTGCGCTTGTAGCGGCATTTGTGCTTAACCGCACACGTGTGGGACTTCATCTCCGTGCAGTCGGTGAAAACCCTGCTACCGCAGATGCGGCGGGTATCAACGTAAACAAGTATAAGTATGTTGCAACCTGTATCGGCAGTATGATTGCAGGTCTTGGCGGTCTTTACTACGTAGTTGACTACATGGGTATCTGGGCAAACGACGGCTTTGGTGACCGCGGTTGGCTTGCAATCGCACTTGTAATTTTTGCGGTATGGCGTCCTAACGTGGGCATACTCGGTGCGTTCCTTTTCGGCGGACTTTACATCCTCTGGTCGGTTGTAAACGTGAGCTTTGCGGCTCAGGAGCTTCTCAAGATGCTTCCTTACGTTGTAACCATTATAGTGCTTGTTATTACAAGTATCCGTGAAAAGCGTGAAAGCCAGCCTCCTCAGAGTCTTGGACTTTCATATTTCCGTGAAGAAAGATAAAATTAATCCCACTCGTTTCGAGTGGGATTCAGAGCGCTGACAAACACGTCAGACCGCAAGTAAAAATAAAAGTAAAGGGAATAAGAACAAATAATTTTCCACTTCGTATTAAAAACAAAATGGGGAAAGGGCTTAAAAAGCCCTTGCCGTTACTTGCTTTTTCGGATTTTTGTCTCTACCGTACACATGTACGCCGACGAAACAAAAATCCAAAAATCTGCCTGCGTTTCTCAGCCTCCACTCAGCCAGATGGCTTTGTCATCAGGCTGAATCCCACTCGTTTCGAGTGGGATTTTTTATTGCAAAAATACAGATTTGTGTTATACTGAAATAAAGGGGGTGAGAGGGTGGCATACGGATTTTCGCTAAATACAATGCCGGTATGGACTGCGGCGGCTTTTGTACAACTGAAAGAGGGAGAGCACGCAACAACACGTATTTGCAGTCAGGACGTTCTGGTTATGGTGTGTGACGGTGTGTTCCGCTTCACCTTTAACGGTGAGCCCATAGAGCTTGGTGCCGGCGAATACTACATTATGGAACACGGTCTGCATCAGGAAGGAAATTTGAAATGCGACTGTCCCTTGGTTTTCTATATTCATTTTAAAGAGAATTTTTACAAAAGCACACACACGCTCCCGTGCAGGGGAAGATTTGATACAGAAACGCTTCTTTCGCATTTTAAAAAGATGGAAGAACTTATATATTCAGGTGCTTCCAAGGTTGAAAAAGCATCGGTAATATACGGCATACTTATGGCACTTGAAAAGTATAACATCAGTATAAAGGTAGGTATAACGGATAAGGTTTTAGCAGTCATATCGGAGGATTTTAAGAAAAAGTATACCGTTAAAGAGCTGGCTAAGCTTTGTGGATATACAGAGAACTACTTTATACAGGCATTTAAAAAACAGACGGGGAAAACACCTCACAGCTTTATAAACGAAATGCGGATCACCAGAGCTAAGCAGCTATTATTGAGCACTGATTTGTCTTTTACACAAGTCGGTGAGGAATGTGGCTTTGATACCTATTCGAATTTTTACAGAGCCTTTTTAAACAGTGAGGGGTGCTCGCCCAGAGAATGGGTAAACAGCGGTATGGGCAAACTGCAATAATATCTTAAAAGATTGCGAAAATATCGTTTTTTGAAATATTGATTGTTGCGTATATGTAAACTATGGTAATTTTGTTATAGAAAAATATTTGCGAAAGGTGAAAAACCATGTTGCTAAAGACAGAATTTTTGAATTTCAGAATTGACGATGATGCACAGAACGCAACCTTTTTCATCAGTGGCAAGGAAGATAAAGCCACAGAAGGCTCCGATTTCTTCAGACTTATCCTCGATGACGGACTCCGTACCGAAATTCCGGTGATATCGAGCATGCAGAAGGGAAGCGTTAAAGAGGAAGAGGGAAAACTTGTCATTTCCTACAGTAAGCTTGTCAGCGAATACGGCGACGTTTATGATATTGAATTTACCGTTATAGCAGAGATTGAAGACGGATTTATCAAGTTTACGCCGAGTGTTGTAAATAATACCAAGGTTACACGTATAAACGAGTGCATGTGTCCGCTTGCGGATTTTACCGAGCTTTTCGGTGAAAAGGAAAATGACGTTATCTACATGCCAAACGGTCTCGGTCAACGAGTTGAAAACCCGTGGAAATATCTTGCGGGCATGGTACGCAACTGGTATTATCACGATGAAAGAGAGGTTTTCTGGCATCTGCATTATCCCAAGGCTACAATGGGATGGTTCGGTATAGAGTCAAACGGACATTTTCTGTATGTCGGCAGACATGACGAAAAGGCAAGAGCGTGCTTCCTCACAGTAAAACAGCGTATACATGCAAAGCCGCTCAACCTTATGGTTGGTGTCAACAATATGCCAATGGCACGCCCCGGTGAGAGCCTTGAAATGGCACCTACTGTTTTGGGCATCCTTAACGGTGACTGGAGAAACGGTGCAGACGTTTACCGTGCATGGGCAGAGAAAACCTTCTACAAGGTTCCCAAAAAAGAAAAGTGGGTAAAGGAACTCACTGGCTGGCAGAGAATCATAATGCGTTCGCAGTACGGTGAAGATTATTATAAGGCATCCGACCTGCCCCATATATACG
This sequence comes from Eubacteriales bacterium, assembly GCA_045538895.1. Classification (GTDB taxonomy): domain Bacteria; phylum Bacillota; class Clostridia; order Oscillospirales; family CAG-272; genus UMGS902. The sequence continues at coordinate 29,505 of JAZQEH010000013.1, read as the reverse complement.
AGGAGGGCGCAAAGAGCGGAATACATACCATCTTCCTTTTTGCATGGTGGAAAGAGGGCATGGACAGAAATTACCCTGTTTACACAGAGCCGTATGACGGTGCATGGGATGAGCTCCGCGAGAATATTCACAAGGTTCAGAAGATGGGCGGACGCATAATTCTTGAGTGCAACTGTCACTTCATGGATCCCTCGATTGACTATTACAAGAAGTTCGGCAAGGACGTTGCCATTATTGATATCAACGGCAACGAATACCGCCAATCGTTTGTTTATCCCGGCAGAGGCGAGTTCCGTGCTACGTACGGTTCGGTGCAGTTCCCGCTTTGCTGCACAGGCACATCGCTCTGGAGAAATCAGGTACTTTCGCAGCTTAAGCTGCTTAATAGCTTTGATGCGGATTGCCTTTTCACCGACTGCTACTGCGTTGCACCCGTACAGCCCTGCTTCAATAACAAGCATGACCACGGCAACCGTGTCGATGAAGAATGGGTTTCAAAGCGTGAATTCTTTGAAGCGGCTGCGGCATATTGCGAAAAAGAGGGCAAGGTGCTTGCAGGTGAGATAGTGGTTGACGTTGCGGCACCGTACGCACAGTTTATTCACGGCGGTCTTAATAACAGCAATTGCGAGATAAAGAGCAGCCAGTTTCCGGCTCTTTTCCGCTACACATTCCCCGAGGTTATAAGCACTGCACGAGGTATCCGTGATAGCGAGGGCAGTTCGCCAAAGCAGATGAAGTTTGCTCTTGTAATGGGACTTCGCCTTGATGCAGAGCTTTACGTTTGTCGCCGCCATATCGGTTGTGACGAGGGCTATTCAAAGATGGTTGCATTTCACACCGAATGTCTTGATAAATACAAGGATTTCTACTATTACGGTACGTTTACCGTTATCGATACACGTCCGCTTCCTTATTATATTAAGCGTGGCGAGTATTACAACGCAGATAAAACAAAACTCCTCCGTGTGCTTTACAATGTATCAGACGAAGTACAGGACGTTTGCGGCGTAAAGCTTGCGGCAGACGAGGTGAAGTTTGACATTTTTGATGTAGTTTAATGCTGTTTGTTGCCTAAAATAAACCTAAATCTGAAAAGCATTGAGTTTGAGGAAAAGTTTGCTATAATTAATATGAAATAAGTTTTCCGGAGGATAAAAATGGTTAGTATCAAAAAGACCGACTACGGTCATGCCGTTGTGGTTGACGGCAATGAATATGCAAAAATCCTTGGCATAGACGGTGCCACTGACACTTTTGAGCCTATTGAAAACGGTGCGTTCAAGTGGATGCGTCATACTGACGTCCCCGTTGACCGTATGCGTATGGAGATGCTGCTTATCGGTGAGCCTACGTTTACAATGGTTCCTGCGATAAGCTATAACGGTAACGGCTGGGGCTCTCTTGCAGAGTATATCGGCGACCGTGATACAGACGGTACTCCTTGGTCATGGGCATCGCACAGAGGTACTATCCCCTCTTGTACATACAGTGAAAATGCAGAGATTTCGCTTGCCCTTATGGCAAAGGAAAATGACAACAACGCTTGCTCACTTTACAAGGTTGACGAGGGTGAGCTTCACGTGGTAATTTTCCCCGAAGAGGAAAAGCCAAGAACGCTTCAGCGCCATTTCTGGGGCGAGCCTTTTCAGGGTACTATGGAGCCGAAATGTGACTTTGAGGCGATAATTCTTGCCGTGCCTTGTGAAAACGGTTCAAAGCACCGTTACAGCAGTTTGCTTGATTTTGCATGGCGTTACTACGGTCACGCAATCAAGGCTCCGATGACTGCAGAAGAGCTGTACCGTCTTTCTATTGCATATTGCCGTTACCTCTATCAGAAAGAAGCAAACGGTTTCAGCGGCTTTACCTCCGGTGCACAGTGGTATCCCGGCACGTATTCCTATAAGAAGAACGAGCATCGCTATGAGCTTGGCTGGGTAGGTCAGAGTGCTTCGATGGCTAATGCGTATATCTGGGACTATCTTAAGACGGGCGATAAGGAAAAGCTTGATATTGGTATTGACGCACACGATGCATGGATAAAGTTCGGTCACCGTGATGCAGGTCATATCAGCGTAAAGATCGACTATGACCCGTGGAGATACGTGGACTTTGAGGCTCTCAAAGACGAGGACCTTGACCGCTATACGCTTGGCGAATGTATGTATGAAACCTACAAGAACTTTATGGGTAAAAAGTTCCGCCGTGCCGCTGACGGACAGATTCTTTTCCAGAACGATGCCTGCAACCTCGGTACAGGTGCAGACGGATTCTTTGAAGCGTATGACCTCTGTAAGAAAGCTGGAATTGACAAGCCTGAATATCTTAAGACTGCTTATAGCATCTGCGATTTTGCGATTGCGCGCCAGGATGAAGAAGGCTCGTTTGCAAAGTCATGGGATGATGCCGGTGAGCTTCGTGCCAAGAAGGGTACAATAGGTTGCTTCCTCATTCTCCCGATTCTCACCGCATACAAGAAGAGCGGCGACAAGAAGTACCTCGACAGTGCGGTAAAGGCGTTTGATTTCTACTATCAGGGACTTGAGCGTGACGGATTTACTACCGCCGGTGCACTTGATACATACAGTATTGACAAGGAATCCTCCTCGCCGCTTCTCCGTGATGCACTCGCACTCTATGAAATTACCGGCGACAAGAAGTATGTCGAAAGAGCAGAGAAGATTGCATGGTACCTTTGCACATGGATGATGTATTATACCGTTGAATATCCTGCTGATTGCCTTATCTCAAAGATGGGCTACGATACGTTTGGCTCCACCAGCGTTTCCACACCTCATCAGGCTATGGACCAGTATGCTCTCCGTGACGTGCTTTCGTTCCTTAAACTCTATGAAATTACCGGCTTCAAGCAGTGGAGAGAAAGAGCAGTTGCGTTCTGGTGCAATGCGTGTCAGTGCATTTCCGACGGTACAATGTACATAAACGGACGCATCCGTCCTGCAGGCTCGCAGGACGAGGCGGTGTTCCATACCCGTTGGGGACGTTACGGCGTACCTCCGTTCAGCCCCTCACAGTGGTTGCCTGCATGGCCGTGCGCATTCCGTCTTGAAAACCTCCGTTTCCATGACGATTGGTCGTTCTTCGATGAAGGACTAAACGAAATCGAAGGCAAGATCAAGAGATAAAAACAAATCCACCCGAAAACGGGTGGATTTTTTCGAGTTTAACGGTAGATAAATTATTGTTTATGGGATGAAACGCCGCTATGCGGCTACCCCTCATCAGTCAGCTCCGCTGACAGCTTCCCCCAAGGGGGAAGCCTAAAAATCTGTAAAAAAGACGGGTTCCCCGGCTTTTTTACTCCTTGAAAACCGCGAGCGGTGAGCGAGACGCGAGTGAACGGTTTTGCAACCACTTGAAAATGCTTGCATTTTCAAGTGAGGAAAACTTTAATTTACTGCATTAACATCTACACATTTTATAAATTTTGCTTCGGTTGGCGGAGGGATAAATTTTTCTATTGACAAATCATATGCTTAGGCTTTATAATGGAATTAATGTACAAAAAGTGTAGGTGATTGTTTTGTCAAGAATAGTACATGGCATTGTTAACTTTACATACCGTGCGGGTGCAGATTATGGCAAAAACAGTATTTTCTTTGTTGAAAGCATGGGTGAAAGCTTCCCCTGCGCCGATTATCTCGTAGAGCGGACAAGAGTTAAAAACGATACAAAAAGTATATATGTTTTTGAATATGTGCTTTCTGGAAAAGGGCATATAGAGTGCGACGGCAAGCATTACACTGTCAGAGAAGGCGACTTTTATTTTTTGAACAGACTTCACTCGCACCTCTATTATTCGGACAAGGAGGATCCGTACGGGAAGATCTGGATAAATGCAGGTGGCAGACTCCTTGACGGTGTTGTAAATGCTTACGGTCTAACTGACGGTGCCATTGTTATTTCGAATTCAAAGACACACGGTTATTTTGAAAGACTTCGTGAACTGCTTTCAAGGGCATACGTTGACAATTCCGACGATATTATGACCGAGTGTGCAAAGGTCATGTGCGAAATGATAATCACTGCGGCAACCGAGCATCGCAAGGTACAACGTGCTACCGTCAGCACCGCAGAACGCATAAAGGACTACATAGATTCGGGTTTGTCATACAACATCACTCTTGATGATATTGCACAGCACTTTTATCTTAACAAATCGTACATTATCAGCATTTTCAGCGAGAAATACGGATATACTCCAAAGCAGTATATTCTCCAGCGCAAAATGCAGGCGGCATGTTCTATGCTTGAGGAAAATATGTATAGCATTGCTGAAATTGCTGATGTGCTGAACTTTTCAAGCTCCCAGCATTTTTCATCTTCCTTCAAGAAAAAAAACGGCATTTCTCCCGACGAATACCGACACCGTAAGAAAAAGAACGGTTAGCAAGGGTGCAGAGATTTTCTGCGCCCTTTTCTGTTAAATATTATATAAAAATTGTTGACTTTTTGAAAAGAAACGAATATAATGTATATGTCTATTAATATGCCATCAGTATATATTCTGGATGGTGAGGAGGATAAAGGTTGAATTCGGAATCTATTGAGATAAAGAAAAAGCATACTGCCCGAAACGTCTTGCTGGTTGTGCTTGCAGCCTTGATTCTGCTTGTTGGAATAGCGGCATTCGTTTTTTGGAGATATATACAGATAGTTTCTGTCGGCATTTCTTACTCGGAGGATGAAATTCACTCCATGCAGGCGGAAAACGATAAAAAAACAAATGAATTGCTTGGCGAACTCGTTTCGGTGACAATGCGTGACCTCACAGACGAGGAGAGAAAATTGCTTGCAAGCGGAGAACTTACTCCTGAGCAGGCCCTTGCACTCATAATGGGATATCCTGTTGAAACTACTGCTGCATCGGTAGTTACTGAAGAGCCAGATGAAATTGTTGTGACAAGCGAGCTTACCGAGCCGATTGAGGAAACCGTGACAACTGCAGAAAAGCCGGATGTTACAGAGGTGATTGCAACAACCGATGATACTACGGTGACTACGGCCGAGACTACTGTTACAACCGTTCAGACAGAGAAGAAGCCGCCCGAAAATGCGGATGAGCTTCGTGCACGTATCGAGGAGATAATCGCAGAAATATATCTGCTTCGTGCTACATATCTTAACGAAATCGATAATGTTATTGCTATGGCAAAACAGAAATACATTGATTTGCCCAAAGAGAAACACAATCTTCAGGGAAAAATGCAACTTATTACAAGTTATCTTACTCCGCAGGGCAAGGCACTTGAAGCAAAGTGTGATGCTTCTATGGATGCACTTCTTGCCGAACTCCGTGAGATACTTGAAACACTTAACGAAAGTACAGTAATCATTGATGAGATCAAGCGTGTTTACAAGGAACAAAAGGATTTGAAACTCGCTGAGCTTACCAATCAGTACACTTCCAAATTGAATTAAAAAAGATTAAATAAATTTTTGTGAGGAAAAAACTATGAAAACGAAAATTTTCACATTACTGCTTGTGCTTATGGTATGTGCATTTGCAGTAACGGCCGTTGCGGTTCCCCCTTCAACCGTAAAGGTTAACGGACTTGTTGAATCTGAAAATCTTCAGACCGGCATGTATTTGTGCAAGGGCGGCACTGACGACTGGAAGCAGACTCTCACTCTCAAGACCGATGAGATGACACAGCCTGTTGATTTCTATGCAGTGCTTAACACCTCTCCTATCAAGAGAGCAATTATTGAGTGGTATGAATACGGTCTCAGCCTTATTGAAACGCTTGCTGGCGACAATGTTACAATAAAGAATAACCTCATGCAGCACTTTAACGAGTGGCCTGTTACCGGTGAGTTCGTTGTTACTATCAGATATCCCGAACAGCTTACCGTTCCTGCGGAACATCTCGTAACCGGAGATTTGGTAGGCTTTAATCCTGAGGTTGACGACCTCTTTGAGGAAACCTCAAGAACTGTTGCAACTGCGGACGGCATTACCACCGTTACAATCACCATCGCTATTAAGGACGCTGATAATGACGGTACTCCCGGCATTATGGAGCAGGCACTTTACGACGGTGTTATGAACGGTACTTACCTTAACAACCTCAACTATTCCGTAGACGGTGTTGTTCCTAACGCTTTCACTACAGCGCTTACCATTAATGGTGAAATGCACGGTTACACCGCATTCCAGATGGGTAAGACTTATGACCCCGCTTCTGACCGTGTATTCTTTGACACTGATGTGTTCAGAACCACACTTCGTAAGTATGTTCCCGGCGGCAGCCAGAGTGAGCCTGAAGAATACAAGATTACCTTTAATATTGACGGTAACACCGATGAGGTTGACCCGATGTATGCAAGAGGTAACGTAAAGGAAAGTTCGCTTCCCAAGCCCACAAAGCCCGGTTACACTCTCCAGGGCTGGTTCTATGACAGTGCTCTTACCAAGCCTGTTAAGGATAGCCTTAATGTTTACAGCGACATCACTCTTTACGGTCACTGGGTAAGCGACACACTTCTTACCGATGACCACTTCGCATACATTATCGGTTATCCCGATGAAACCGTTCGTCCTCTCCGCAATATCACCCGTGAAGAAGCAACCATGATTTTCTACCGTTTGCTTCGTGATGATATCCGTGACGGATTCTTTACTCTTGAAAACAACTTCAGTGATATCGCTCCCGAAAGATGGTCTAACAGTGCTATTTCCACTATGGCAAACGGAGGATTCGTAGTTGGCCGTCCTGACGGTACGTTTGACCCTGAAGCTCCTATCACCCGTGCAGAGTTCGCTACAATGGCGGTACGTTTCGCAAGCCTTATGGATACTGCCGGCGTATCGTTCAGCGACATTGCAGGTCACTGGGCAGAGACCTATATTCTCAAGGCAGCAGTTGCAACATGGGTAACCGGTTATCCGGACGGCACATTCAAGCCCGATAGCTACATCACCCGTGCTGAGGCTATGACTCTCGTTAACAACGTTCTTATGCGTCATGTAAACGAAACAGGTCTCCACGCTGATACTCGCAAGTGGATTGATATGGACGGTACTGAATGGTATTACTACATCGTTCTTGAAGCAACCAACTCTCATGACTTTACTCGTCAGGTAGACGGTTATAATGAGGTATGGACTGCAATCCTTCCCAACAAGACCTGGAAATAAAAACAATAAAAACGGTTCGCTTTCGGGCGAACCGTTTTTGTATCGCTTTTGATAAAACTGTATCGGTATTGGCATTGATTTTGAAATTAATACATGATATATTAAAAATGAGGAGAAATCCTTACCCTTATAAGATTTGAGCAAAGAGCCGCCCGATTTCGGGGCGTCTCTTTGCGGATAGGGAAATGTTTTAAAGGCGGACATGCGCCGACTTTAAAACACCTTAAAGGGTGGCGGAGCGGTAGAGCGGAGTCGCGAGACTTGCCACCCCTGACCAGTCGAAAAGCTTGTTTTCGACTGAATAAGAAAAAAGAGCCGCCCGAAAATCGGGCGGCTCTTTGCTACTTATTAAATTTTAAAATCGAGTTTGAAAACTTCTCTTGCCTGACCGTTTGTAAATTTGCTGTAAACTTTGCCTGCTTTTTGAATAATAGCTTCAGCGGAGGAAAGACGGCATTTGTCTTTGTACATGCACCGTTCACATTCCTCATCGTGCTTTAAGTTGCAACGCATGAGCAGACCGTCGAAAAATGAATCATTCTCTATGGCGGCTACAAGTCGGTCATACGCTTCGTTTGGGGACGTTTTTTTCAATATGCACAGGATTTGTTCATCTGACATACCTTGGTTTTTGAATTCAAAATATGAAGAAAGACATTTTACATAATCGGCATTTTGATTCTGGCATTTTTTTGCCGCTTTGGACAGGAAGTGGAGCAATTCTTCTTTTTTGTTCAATTTGTAAGAAATATATGCGTAGTGTATATATGTAAGATAGAAAGAATCTTCCCCTCCGTTAAACGGAATTCCGGACAAATAAACGAAGTTGTTCTGTCTTGAATAAGCACCGTTAATAATCTGTCTGAACAATAATGCTTCTTCAAAATCCTCACCGCCTGCTTTTTCTACGTATCTTAATACTTTGCTTGCATGATCGGCAAAATAGTATTCCTGAAGGAATTCGTTAAGTCTTAAGCCGCGAGATTCCGAAAATCCGGGGACAACAAACATATAACTCTGGAAGCCGAGGAATGAATAGTTGCGGATGTATATAGGTCGGCCCATGTCTTTAAATATTTTTAAAACTATGGGCAACAGTTCTTTATTGGTTTTTTTGCTATGGTCGGTAAATGGTTTATATTTGCGTGGTGCTTTTAGTTCTTCGCTGAAGAAATCAACGGTAAATTTGCCCTTGCTTGTTTCAAGCTGGTTTAAAACGTTATGTTTTTTATTAACATCTGTTGCTTTTTTCAGCATTCCATAGTTTAAAGTTTGGGCAAAACTTTCAATGTTGCGGCTCTGGAATATTTCGGTAAGAGTTCTTTTTATTGCAATTTCGAGTATTGGGTCAGCACCAACGTTTACTCTGTAGCTACCGTCCTTTTTATTGATTATGCGTGTGGCTACGATAGGAAAATCGACTTCACCGGAAAAGTCAAGAACCGTAACGTCGTAGTTAAGTTCACGGAGGCGGGTGATAACATGATAAACGCTGTCGAATTTTTGTATAACTTCGTCTGGAATAGCCGGAGCGGCATCTCCGCTTGTTATCATTTGAATGTTGGCATGACGTTCCAACAGCTCTGACATTGCATGTATCCAAGCTTCATCTCTGCTATTGCCGGTACAGCAGCCGTTTGAACAGTAAATGTGCTCGACAAAATCTGCGGGAAGATACACGTATTTATCTTCAAACAAGCTATAAAACGGAACGGTTAAAACCTTTTCGCTTCCTGCATATATTGCACATTGTTCAGCTAACTCTTCACGTGTGAGTCTGCCCTTGTATGTGTTGATGACATGATCCATCCACTCGCCGTTTTGAACAAGCTCTTCTTTTGTCATGTATTTTTTGTCAGGAGCATATTCGTGTATTGACAAACCGGAAATTGACTCAAGAGATTGATATTTATATAAGAATAAACCTGTCTGCAATCTTTCAATAAATTCGCCGTATGCGCTTGCTCTTGCAAGTGCAGGTGTAACGCCCTTGCCATAAGTGCCCGGAAAGTTATTGTCGGCACTAACTCGCAAGCTGTAGCAATGCTCTATTCCTGAATCCGTCCACGTTTCGCTTAGTTCTATCCCTATTGAGGAAAGAATGCTCTTGATATTTTCAACGGTTTGTTCAGGGGAGTTGTCCTTGAATTTTTCATCAATATGAGGCATGCTTATTCTCCTTGAATAATATTTATTCTATAATATCATTTTTATTAATTGATGTCAACAAAAAATATGAAGCCCGGTGGCTTCATATTTTTTGTTATTTTCTGTGTGCAAGCGGAATGTATTCGCAGTCGGGCTGGACACCCATATATGCAGGACGGATGATTTTGCCGTTGTTGATGAGCTCTTCCATTCGGTGAGCACTCCAGCCTGCGATTCGTGCAATCGCAAAAAGAGGTGTGATAAGCTCCTCGGGTATGCCGAGCATTGAATAAAGAAAACCGCTGTAAAAATCTACGTTTGCGCAGATGGGCTTGCGTCCCTGCTGACGTTCATAGAGCAGCTTGGGTGCAATTTTTTCAATTTTTGCATAAAGCTCAAACTCGTCATGTCTGCCTTTTTCGTGCGAAAGCTGTTCAACCTGCTTCTTTAAAATGATGGCACGTGGGTCGGACATGGTGTAAACCGCATGGCCGATGCCGTAGATGAGTCCTTTGCGGTCAAATGCCTGCTTGTCGAGGATTTTGTTAAGGTAAGCGGTAATCTCTTCTTCATTTGTCCAATCCTCAATGTGTTCCTTTATGTCAGCAAACATCTGTGTTACTTTGATGTTTGCGCCGCCATGGCGAGGGCCTTTGAGCGAGCAAAGCGAAGCCGCCATTGCAGAATACGTGTCGGTGCCTGACGAGGTTACAACGTGATTTGTAAAGGTTGAGTTGTTACCGCCGCCATGCTCGGCATGAAGCATGAGTGCAATATCGAGTATACGTGCTTCAAGCTCGGTATACTTTTTGTCACGGCGGAGCATGAGCAGAATGTTTTCAGCCATGGAGCGGCGTGACGAGGGATTGTTGATGAAAAGCGAGTGCCCCTTTATAAAGTGGTTGTATGAGTGATAGGAATAAATGGTTATCATTGGAAGAACCGAGATGAGCTGCAGACACTGTGCCATTACGTTTGGGATTGACGTGTCATTTGCGTTTTTGTCGTAGGAATAGAGCGAAAGCACACTTCGAGTGAGCAGATTCATAAGGTCATCCGAGGGGGCATGCATGATGATGTCACGCACAAAGTTTTCGGGCAGCGTACGGTAAGCCGCAAGCAGGGAAGTGAACTCTTTAAGTTCGGATTCTGTCGGAAGCTTGCCGATAAGCAAAAGGTAAATGGTTTCCTCAAAGCCGAAACGATGCTCTGCCGAAATTCCGTCTGTAAGGTCGCGGATATCGACACCACGGTAACGGAGTTCACCGTCGCAGTACTCCTTTGAGCCCATTTCTTCTTTGGTACCGTGTATTGACGATACCTCGGTAAGGCCTGTAAGCACGCCCTTTCCCGATTGGTCACGGAGTCCTCGTTTTACATCGTATTTTGTATATTGGTCGGCTTCAATGTTGTTGTTTTCCACGCATTTGCTTGCGAGGTCGTTAATATAGGAAAATGTGGACAATAAAAACGCTCCTTTACTGAATTGTAGCGAAAAGGTAATCCGAAAATTCGGCACAGGTTGCACCGTCACGGTCGCCCGTTACCTTGACTTTGGCATCGTCTGCGGTGCAGATTTTCATTGCATCAGCAAGTTTTTCGGCTTCTGCCGCATAACCAACGTGGCGGAGCAGCATTTCAACCGCTTTGAAAATGCTGGAGGGGTTTGCATATTCGCCGATGCCCTCTTCTATCATACGGGGTGCCGAGCCGTGAATTGCCTCGAACATTGCGTATCTGCCGCCGACGTTTGCACTGCCTGCGGTGCCTACACCGCCTTGAATCTGTGCGGCTTCGTCGGTGATGATATCACCGTAGAGGTTGGGGAGTACGAAAACCTCAAATTTTGAGCGTATGGCAGGGTTGACGAGGTTTGCCGCCATAATGTCGATATACCAGTCCTCAAGGCAAAGCTCGGGGTATTCTTTTTCTGCAAGCTGACGGCAGATACGTGCAAATTTGCCGTCGGTTTTCTTCATTATATTAGCTTTTGTTACGATTGATACATTCTTTTTGCCGTTGTTTCTTGCAAACTCGTATGCGGCACGTGCGATTCTTTCTGTGCCAAGGTCGGTTGTAACCTTGAAGTCGCAACATAGCACGTCGGGAATTTCAACGCCACGGCTGCCGAGTACGTATTCACCCTCGGTGTTTTCACGGTAGAACGTCCAGTCAATGCCAAGTTCGGGCACGCATACGGGGCGGACGTTTGCAAAAAGGTCAAGCTCACGGCGGAGTGCAACGTTGGCACTTTCAAGCTCCTTTGCACCGGTGCCGCCCTTGGGAGTTGTGGTAGGGCCTTTGAGCAGTACGTGACATTCCTTGATTGCCGCAAGCACGTCATCGGGGATGCTCTTTTCTTTTGCAATGCGGTTTTCAAGAGTAAGTCCCTCAATGCGGCGGATTTCAACCTTGCCGCTTGCTATTTTGTCTTTGAGGAGATATTCGAGCACACGTACAGCCTCTCTGCAGATGATGGGACCGATGCCGTCACCGTCGCACACACCGATAATGAGCGTGTCAAGAGAAGCGTAGTCAACAGGCTTTGAAAGCTCTGCCATTTTTTCTGTTCTTGCAATCTGTTCACGGAGCAGTACTTCAAACTGCTCGGTAGCATTTTTTATATAATTATCCATAGTAAGTTCCTTTAAATTAGAATAGGAGTGTTCTTTCTTAAGAAGAAAGAACCAAAGAAAAACTGTAAAATATTTTATAAGTAGCCATGGCTACACATATATCTTTTTTCAAAAAGGTTTGGAGGTGCAGGAACCTTTCCTTAAAAGGTTCCTGCATTCTTCCGTTCCCTTAATTCTGTTTTGTATAAGGCAGAAGTCCGCCGGCTTTGAGAATGTCGATCTGACGGTCGGTGTATGCACATTCGAGTTCGATGCTCTCACCGTTTACTGTCATGGTCATTCTGCCGTTTTTAACTGCATCAAATACGTTTTCGAGGCGGATATCGTCGCCCTCGCTGACTTTGTCATAATCATCGGGATTTACAAAGGTGAGCGGCATAATACCTGCGTTGATAAGATTTGCCGCATGAATACGTGCAAAGCTCTTGGTGATAACCGCCTTGACACCAAGGTAAAGGGGAGCGAGAGCAGCATGCTCACGTGAAGAGCCCTGACCGTAGTTTGCACCTCCAACGATAACACTCTTGCCCAAAGTCTTTGCACGGGACGGGAAGTTTTCATCACAAACCGCAAAGCAGTGCTTTGAAATTTCGGGGATGTTGGAGCGGAGCGGAAGAATTTTTGCACCCGCCGGCATGATATGGTCGGTGGTGATGTTGTCCTCGACCTTGAGCGAAACCTTGCAGGAAATATCGTTTTCAAGCGGATAGGTTTCGGGGAAGGGCTTGATGTTCGGACCACGGAGGATTTCTACCTTGTCTGCCTCGCTTTCGGGGGCAGGAAGTTCGATCATATTGTCATTTATAAGGAACTTCTCGGGCATTTCAATTTTTGGCATGTCACCGAGAGTTTCGGGATTTGAGAGGTAGCCGTTAATTGCGGAAAGAGCCGCAACCTCGGGGGAAACGAGGTAAACCTGTGCATCTTTTGTGCCGCTTCTGCCGAGGAAGTTACGGTTGAATGTGCGGAGTGAGATACCGCCGGAATTCGGCGACTGTCCCATGCCGATGCAGGGGCCGCAAGCACTTTCAAGCACTCTTGCACCTGCTGCGATCATGTCGGCAAGCGCACCGTTTTCGGCAAGCATGTTAAGTACCTGCTTTGAGCCGGGTGCAATAGAGAGTGAAACATCGGGATGAACGGTTTTTCCTTTGAGAATGTAGGCAACCTTCATCATGTCGGCGAGCGAGGAGTTTGTGCAGGAGCCGATACAAACCTGATCTATTTTCATCTTGCCGAGTTCTTCTACGCTCTTTACGTTGTCGGGTGAGTGAGGGCATGCCGCCATGGGAGTGAGTGCGGAAAGGTCGATTACGATTTCTTCATCGTAAACTGCATCTGCATCAGCCGAAAGAGGTGTGTAAACGTCCTCACGTCCCTGGGCCTTTAGAAATTCAAGAGTAATTTCATCGGATGGGAAAATTGATGTGGTTGCACCAAGCTCTGCACCCATGTTTGTGATGGTTGCACGTTCCGGTACGGAGAGGGTCTTAACACCTTCGCCTACGTATTCCATAACCTTGCCGACACCGCCCTTAACTGACAGACGGCGGAGAACCTCTAAAATAACGTCTTTAGCGGCAACCCAAGGGCGAAGCTTCCCAACAAGTTCGATTTTAACAATCTTGGGATATGTAATGTAATAAGCACCGCCGCCCATCGCAACTGCAACGTCAAGACCGCCTGCACCAATTGCGATCATACCGAGACCGCCGCCCGTGGGGGTGTGACTGTCCGAGCCGATAAGGGTCTTGCCGGGGGCACCGAAGCGTTCAAGGTGCACCTGATGGCAGATACCGTTGCCTGGACGGCTGAAGTAAATGCCGTGTTTTTTCGCAACAGAGCCGATAAAGCGGTGGTCGTCTGCGTTTTCAAAGCCGTTCTGGAGTGTGTTATGGTCAATATATGCAACAGAACGCTCTGTTTTTACTCTCGGAATGCCCATAGCCTCAAATTCGAGATATGCCATGGTACCGGTAGCGTCCTGGGTGAGTGTCTGGTCAATGCGGATACCGATTTCGGTACCTTTTACAAATTCACCGTCAACGATGTGCGATTTAAGTATTTTTTCGGTTAAAGTAAGTCCCATTTGTGTGTCCTCCTGCGGGATATAAAGGTGAATGGTAAAATTCTATCATAACTATTCAAAAAATGCAAGAGAAAAACAAAAAAAGTTCAAAAAACGTGCTATTTTTTGAAAATATTGCTGATTTTTGCAAGAAATGTGAACGTGTTTTCTGAAAAACTTGCAATTCGATGAAAGAATATACAAACTCCGTGCCGGTTGTTGATTAGATAAATTATTGATTACATTGCCTCCCTTGCCTAAAGGGAGGGGGACCGCGTTAGCGGTGGAGGGATACGTAAAAAGCAGTGTTTTCAATGTTTTTGGAACGTATCCCCCAGTCGTGGCAAGCACGACAGCCCCCTTTAGGCAAGGGGGCCTTAATAATATAAATATTAATTTATGTTACGGCTATGCACAAATCATTGTAGGGAAGAATGATATTTAAGAATTAAATCAGGAAACGTAATCCTTACATTTTCATCTTTCAGCACATATTAAAAAAATAGCATTGCGTTGTAACGCAATGCTACTCAGCATGATGACAAAGTCATCATGCTGAGTAGAGGCTGAGAAACACAGGCAGATTTTTGGATTTTTGTTTCGTCGGCGTACATGTGTACGGTAGAGACAAAAATCCGAAAAAGCAAGTAACGGCAAGGGCTTTTTATGCCCTTGCCGCATTTTGTTTTAACGCAAAGTGGAAAATTATTTCTATTTATTAGCTTTGCTTTTATTCTTACTTGCGGTCTGACGTGTTTGTCAGCACTCTTAATAGCATTGCGTTGTAACGCAATGCTATTTTTAAATATTAATCTTTGGGAACGGGCGGTTCATCGTCGCTGTCTGGGACAAGCTTATCAACCTTGATAGCTGCTTCCTCTTCAGCTTTCTTGCGGCGTTCCGCTTCCTCTGCCTCACGACGCTTCTTAGCCTCGGCATTCTCCATTTCCGAACGCTTTGCACGCTCGCTTCTGAGTGCCTCAATGGCCTCCATATCAGGATTTTCCGCTTCCATTGCCGCTTCAAACTGATCCTCTTCCATAACCTCGTTCTTGAAGAGGAATCCGGCGATAAAGTGAAGCTTATCCATGTTCTCATTGAGAATTTTTTCAACCTTTGCGTACGCACCCTTTACGATACGCTGAATCTCAGCATCAATGTCGGATGCAGTCTTATCCGAGTAGCTCTGCGAGGATGAAAAATCTCTGCCGAGGAACACGCTCTGCTGATCGTTGCCGTAAACCACGGGGCCAAGGATATCACTCATGCCGTAGCGTGTAACCATGCTGCGTGCAATGGACGTAGCACGTTCGATATCGTTTGACGCACCTGTGGAAACGTCACCCATAATAAGTGCCTCTGCACAACGTCCGCCGAGCAGCATAACAATACGTGCCTCCATCTCGTTTTTAGTGAGATGTGTATAGTCCTCCTTGGGGAGTGTAACTGTAACGCCCGCCGCACGTCCTGCGGGAATAATAGAAATCTGATGAACGCTTTCTTCGGGGCATACAATTTTTGATGCAATTGCATGGCCCGCCTCGTGATAAGCGGTGATCTTCTTATCTTTATCAAGAATACGCTTGCTGCGTTTCTGCGGTCCCATGAGAATCTTCATCATGGCATCCTCGATATCGTTCATACCGATAAGGCTCTTCTTACGGCGAGCCGCAAGCAATGCTGCCTCGTTAAGCAGGTTTGCAAGGTCTGCACCTGTAAAGCCAACGGTTGTTTTTGCAATAGTTGCAAAATTAACGTCGCTTTCAAACGGCTTGTTTCTCGCATGTACATGGAGAATAGCCTCTCTGCCGTAAAGGTCGGGATAGTTAACCGTAATCTGACGGTCAAATCTGCCCGGACGAAGAAGTGCTGGGTCAAGGATATCTGCACGGTTGGTTGCCGCGATCACGATAATACCTGTACCGTTGCCAAAACCGTCCATCTCAACGAGGAGCTGGTTAAGAGTCTGCTCTCTTTCGTCATGGCCGCCGCCAAGACCTGTGCCACGCTGACGTCCTACCGCATCAATTTCATCAATGAATACGATTGCCGCAGGATGACGGCGTGCGGTTTCAAACAGGTCACGCACACGGGATGCACCTACGCCGACGTACATTTCAACGAAGTCGGAACCGGAAATCGAGTAGAAAGGCACGTTTGCTTCACCCGCAACTGCCTTTGCAAGCAAGGTTTTACCGGTACCGGGAGGGCCCATCAAAAGCACACCGTGGGGTATCTTTGCACCAAGCTTCTCAAATTCCTTGGGATTTTTAAGGAACTCAACGATTTCGGTAAGCTCTTCTTTTTCCTCGTCTGCACCTGCAACGTCGCTGAACAAAACACGTTTTTTCTCGTCCGAGCCGAGTTTAACACGTGCTCTGCCAAAGTTGCCAATCTTGCCGCCCTGACCGTTCATCTGGCGCATGATAAAGAACCAGAGGAATGCAAAAACGACAATCATTATTATATAAGGAACGAACGCAACCCACCACGACGTCTTTGCACCGGGGATATCGTATTCCATTCCGTCAATATACTCCTTGATGCTCTCCATAAAGTAGCCTGCATCACGAAGCAGATAGTATACCTCTTTATTTTTGTCCGTACCCTCGATTTTCTCCTTGAGCGTTATTTTAAGCTCGTTGGATGCGGAGATCTCAAAGGTTTCAACCTCGCCGTTTTCAAAATAACTGATGATGTCACTGTATATCGGGTCCTCCTCGGGTCCAAGACCGAGCATGTTCGCACCAACATACAGAATTACGGCAATTACCAGAACGTATCCGATAATCACCTTTAAGTTTTTATTCATGTAGTACCAAGCCTTTCCGCACGGGAATATAAAGTGCTGTGTTTAGTGTATCCTGATTTTAGTTTTCGTAAACCTTGGGATTTAGAACTCCTATGTACGGCAGTGCTCTGTAACGCTCGTCGTAGTCAAGACCAAAGCCAACAACGAACTCATCAGGCACCTCTACTCCGCAGTAATCGGGGACAAAGTCAACCTCTCTGCGTGACGGTTTATCCAAAAGCGTACAGGTTTTAACGCTTTTGGCACCCTTTTGCTTCAAATACTGACAAAGATAGGAAAGCGTTCTTCCGCTGTCAATGATATCCTCAACAACAATGATGTCGCATTCCTCAATGTTCTCTCTTTGCCAGTCGAGAATGATTTTTACCGAACCGCTTGATTTTGTTCCTCTTCCGTAAGAAGAAACCTTCATGAACTCAATTTCGGGATTCGATTTGATTTTTTTCATAAGCTCCGCTAAAAACGGAACCGATCCTTTAAGTATGCCGAGAAGCACGAGTCTGCCATTGCTGTTTGCATAGTCACGGTCAATCTGCGATGCGAGTTTACTTGTTACGTCCTCAATTTCCTTTTCGCTGACAAGGACTTTCAAAATATCGTTGCTCATAAAACGTCTTCTTCCTTTACTGTGATATAAATGCATCTGTCACCCGTGCGGCAGAACGCACTGTCTGCCACGGCAGGTATATTTGAATATATTATCTCTCCGTCGGAACACAGAAAAAACAGTTTTGATTTTTCCTTTGCGGAAAGCTTTTTGTCCGAAATCACACGTTTGATTTTGTGCGTTTTTCTGAAAATTCTTATACTGTCACCGTCATTTCGGCTGCGTACCGTAAGTTTACCCGAAAGTGCTTCCATCTTAAGCGGATATGCACCGTCGCACTTTTCCTCGGTCAGCGTAACAACCGTACCTAAAGGCAGTTTTACGCTTTTTCCGATTTCAATATCAAAGCAGAAGTCGCTCACCGTCGGAAGCTCTTCAACAAAGGTGAGTATGCCTCTTTCGCAAAGTGCCGTAAAGCCGTGTACGGAAATCCTGAAGTTTTTGTCGCCTGCATATATCTTTTTGCAGATCGCATCAATATAAGCCTCGCTTACATCAATAGCCCCATGATAATTATACAGCATTTTTACAATACGTGAAAGTATTGAAATGTGAATATTCTGTGCTTTTTCGGTGTACAAAGCACCGTGCGAAACAACCTCTGCATACTTCCGTTTTGCCTCTTCGTTCAAGTAATCGCAGTCACGGCGAAGCAACCCTACGGTACGCTCGAAGTTTTCTTCATAGCCGTTGCAGAGCTTTTTGAACTCGGGCAAAATATCAAGTCTTACACGGTTACGGCTGTATTTTGTGTCAAGATTTGTCGAGTCGGTAATAAACTCAAGCCCTCTTGCACGGTTATAGACAAGTATCTCATCACGGCTGATGCCCAAAACAGGACGGATAATACTGCCTCTGCGTTTTGGAATCGCACACAAGCCGTCAAGAGAGGTTCCTCTTGCAAGGTTAAGCAGCACCGTTTCGCACAGATCGCCTTTATTATGTGCGGTTGCAATATATGAAAACTCATGATTTTCATTGAGAATGCTCTGCAAAAATTCATATCTTGCACTTCTTGCCGCTTCCTCAATCCCTTTTCCGCTTTCCCTGGCAAGTGCATTTACATCCACACTTCCTATAAATAGCTTTACCCCACGCTTTTCGCAAAATTCCTTGCAAAAATTCTCATCACGCAAGGCTTCCTCGCCTCTCAGATTGTGGTTGAGGTGAGCCGCCGCAACGGGGAATGCAAAGCCGCTTTCCAGAAAAAGGTCAAGCAGGCAAACCGAGTCAGCACCGCCGCTTAAGGCAACAAGCACTCCGCCGTCAAGGGCGAAACTGTCAAGCGTATCAAGAAACTTTCTTTTTGTATTTTCCATTTTACGCATCCACTTCGTTGTCGATGGTACGGAACTTTGTATACTGACCTATCCAGCCAACCTTGATTTCACCCGTACCGCCGTGACGGTTTTTGGCAATGATTATCGAAGCGGTGTTGGCCGCCTGCTGCTCCTCGCCTGCGGGCTTGTCTGTTTTATAGTATTCATCACGGTAAATAAACATTACGACGTCGGCGTCCTGCTCAATAGCACCGGAGTCACGGAGGTCGGAAAGCATAGGCTTTTTATCGGTTCTCGATTCGGGGCCTCGCGAAAGCTGTGCACAGCAGATTATCGGAACGTTGAGTTCCTTTGCCATGATTTTAAGGTTACGTGAAATATCAGCAACTTCCTGAACACGGTTGTCGATTTTGCGGTCGGAATTCATGAGCTGCAGATAGTCTATAATAACAAGACCGAGATTTTTAACTCTGCGGAGTTTAGCCTTCATCGACATGATTGTCTGACCTGTGGTATCGTCAATCAGAATCTTACACTCGGCAAGCTCACTTGCCGCATGTGCAAGCTTTGTCCAGTCCTCCTCGCTGAGGTTACCGCTTCGGAGAGCGTTACTCTCGACCATCGCCTCACTCGACAGCACACGCTGAACAAGCTGGTCGGATGACATTTCGAGAGAAAACATCGCAACCGCCTTGCCCGTTGCTTTTGCAACGTTTGTACCGATGTTAAGACAGAACGAGGTTTTACCCATACCGGGACGTGCACCTACAAGCACAAGGTCGCTGTCGCCCATACCGACAAGCACACGGTCAATTCCCGAAAAGCCTGTAGAAGTACCTTTGAGTGCACTTTTATCTTTAGAAATAAGTTCAAGATGCTTATACACGCGGTGCAAAACGTCACCGATCTCTTCAAAATTCTTTGAAGCACGGCGGTCTGCAATTTCATATATACGTTGCTCTGCCGCATCAAGCAGATGCTCTACCTCGCCCGCCTCTGAATATGCTTCTGAGGAAATATCGTCACAGGCATTGATAAGACTGCGTAAAACACTCTTATCCTTTACTATGTTTGCATAGTCAACTATATTTGCAGCAGTAGGAACGGTTTTTGCGATAATCTTTATATACTCCGTACCGCCTGCTTTATCGTAAACACCGTCACGCACAAGTGCATCAATAAGTGTAACAACGTCGATTTCCTTATTTCTTTTATAGAGTTCCTTCATCGTTTCAAAGATGTTGCGATGCTCCTCAAGATAGAAATCGTCGGATACGATAATTCCGGCAATGCGGTCAAAGCTTTCCGGATTTATAAGGATCGAGCCGAGTACGGATTGCTCCGCCTCTATCGCTACCGGCATTTTTCTGATAAAATCGCCGTTCAATTCAAATACCTCGCTTATTTTTCAGTTACGATTACGTTGATCTTACCCTGGATCTCGCTGCCGTAAAGCTTAACAGGAATCTCATATTTACCGTATGCCTTGATGGGGTTATCAAGCACGATTTTACGCTTGTCAATGTCGATTCCGCTTACCTTTTTAAGTTCATCGGCAACGTGCTGGGATGTGATTGAGCCGTAAAGACGTCCGTCTGCACCGTGAGAAACCACGATTTTAACAAGGATGCCCTCAAGACGTGCCGCAAGTTCACGTGCTTCTGCCTTATCCACTTCTATTTTGTGCAGTCTTGCCGCCTCTTTGTTCTTAAGGTCGCTGATAGCACCTGCATCTGCTGCCTTTGCAGCTCCTTTAGGAATGAGGAAATTACGGGCAAAACCGTCCGAAACGTCCTTGATTTCGCCGGCTTTACCTGTTCCCTTTACGTCCTTGAGAAGAATTACTTTCATTTCTATATCCTCCGTTACTGATTATTCTTATTTTTGTCTGTTTCCTCGATGTATTCATCGATGGCTGCTTTAAGTTTTTCGAGAGTTACTACAAGCGGGTCGTCGCTCTTTGCACCTGCACTGTCAAGGTGTCCGCCGCCGCCTATTTTTTCAAGAATAAGCTGAACGCTTACCTGTGAATTTGAACGTGCGGAAATGCATGTTTCATTTCCAAGACGGACAAGTGCAAATGCCGCATCAACACCCTTGATAGAAAGAAGTGCCTCTGCCGCTTTTGCAGCAGCAACCGTATCGGTATGAACACCAAACTGCTCATCCTTGGCAATAACAAAACGCTTTTTGTAGATAAGCAAATCGGACATTATCTTCGACTGCTTTCTGAACTCCTCAAAGTCGCTCTTGAGCTCTGCCGCCGATTCATATATATTTGCACCTGCACTGCGCAGATAAATAGCGGCATTGAACGTTCTCGCACCCGTAGACCTTGTAAACTGCTTGGTATCGAGAATGATACCGCCGAGAAGTGCGTTTGCCTCCTCCTTAAGGAGTTTACCCTCACCTATCGACTGCTCTAAGATTTCCGCAACAAGCTCCGACGCACTCGAAACAGAAGGCTCGATATACTCGGCAAGCCAATCACGCTTTACACGTGAATCGGTCTTTCTGTGATGGTCGATTATAAGCGCCTTGTCAACAGAGATTGCAATACCGCCCGACAGCATGTGGTCAACGTTGTTTACGTCTACAACCACAAGCAGAGTTTCGGATTCGATAAGGCTCATTGCTTCGTTTTCATCAACAAACACGTCTGCATACTCTGCAAGATTTGCGAATTTGCTCATGAAATCCTGTGTCTTTGCATCGTCACGGTCTACAACAATGTAGGGCTTTACACCGCAATACATTGCGAGTCTTGCAACGCCGACGGATGCGCCAAAGCAGTCCTGATCGGCATTTCTGTGGCCCATGATAATAACATTTGTTGCCACGTTTATTCTTGCGGTAAGCTCAACAGAGCGCACCTTTGCGGAAACCTTTGATACCTTCTGTACAGGGCGGGTGTTGCCGCCGAAGAACACCATGCCGTCCTCGGACTTGTATGCAACCTGGTCGCCGCCTCGTGCAAGTGCCATCGAAAGTGCATCTTTTGCACCGCCCTCACGCTCGGTAAGTGAGTCGCCGATGTCGGTTATACCTATCGAAACGGTTATGGGCATGCCGAGGTCGCCGACACGCACGTCCCTGATTTTGTCAAGCACGTCAAAATTGTTTCTGCGGCAGGTTGCAAGTCCTGCACGGTTCATAATGAGAAGATACTTGTTACGGTCATATTCACGGATGATTCCGTCAACCGAATTTGCAAACTCACGCAGAATCTCATCAACCGTATTGATTTCGTGCTTGATAGACTCCTGACCGATTCTCGAAAGCTCCTCAAGGTTGTCGATAACCACATATGCAACAACGCTGCGCTCGTTTTCAATTTTCGCATTCAATGCATCAATCTCGGTACGGTCATCAAACATGAGGAACCAGTATTTTTTCTCATCGGTTTTAAAGCTGAGCATGTCAACAATATATCTGTGACCGCAAAGCTCCGCCGCAACTCTGCCTGTTTTCTCAAGCTCGTCAAGCTGTACCGATGAAATCGAATCAATACCTACACCCATAACCGAGCCTATCTTTTCGGTTACTGCGGCAAACGCAAGATTTCGCCAGATGATTTTGCCCATGGTGTCGCAGATTATCATGGGATTCTGCATTTTGATAACCATTTCAAGCATGATCTGCCCAAGTGAGCTTGTGAGTTTTTCATCGCTGTAATTATTTCTGCGGTGCAGAATCCAGCCGTAAAATGCATTTCCCAGAATCATTATCAGCAGTGCCGATATAAAGCATACCGCCATGTGAACGTCAAGAGAAAACAGAAGCAAAAACACAACAAGTGCAAATATGCTTATGCACAGCGATATCAGCGAAGAACGCTTATCGCCCATTCCATTTTTGTTTTTATTTTTCATCTGAAAATTCCTTTTCCAAATTGATTAGATAATTAGCCTATTTTAATGTTTCATTATATTATATCAAATGTAAACCAAATTGTAAATAGTTAATTTATCTTTATACTTGATTATACGTTTTTATTTTGCTAAAATAAAACTGTAAACTAAAACAATCGGGTGCAGAAATGAAAAGTTTAAATATTTTAATGACCACCATGCAAATGGGCTTTGGCGGTGCCGAAACCCATATTTACGAGCTTTGCGTTGCATTAAAGAAAAACGGGCATACCGTTACGGTTGCTTCTGCCGGCGGCAAATATGCAGAAATGCTTGAGGCCGCAGGCATCCGCCACGTAACGCTGCCGCTTGCAAGCAAGAATCCCACAAGCGTTGTAAAGGCGTATCTCGGATTAAAAAAGCTCATAAAAACCGAAAAATACGACCTTGTTCATGCACATGCACGTATACCTGCATTTGTATGCGGAATGTTGCAGAAAAAGCTTGATTTCAGCTTTGTAACCACCGCACACTGGGTATTCAAGGTCAACGCTCTCTGGAAAAGAATCGCCAACTGGGGCGACAAGCAGATGGCGGTAAGCGAGGACATAAAGCAATACCTCATTGATAACTACAGCCAGTGCTCCGACAACATTTTTGTCACCGTCAACGGTATAAATACCGAGGTGTTTTCGCCCGATGCCGACGCATCAAAAATCGTTGAGGAGTTTAAGCTTACCGACTCAAAGCACCGTATAGTATCAATAAGCCGCATGGACGAAAGCCGCGGCAAGGCACAGCTTGCACTTGTAAATGCCGCTGAAAAGTTGCTTGAAAAATACCCCGACCTTGAAATCATTATCGTTGGTGACGGTGTTATCCAGACAGAGAAAAATCTGCTCACCTCCGTTAAGGAAATCGCTGCAAAGCTAAAAGAAAAATACAAAAGGGATATCATCATTACTCCCGGTCTTCGCACCGATACACCTCAGTTTATTGCCGCAGGCGATATATTTGTGGGGGCATCCCGTGCCGCACTTGAAGCCATGAGCTGTGCAAAGCCTACCATAGTTTGCGGAAACGAGGGTTATATCGGTATTTTTGATGCGTCAAAGCGTGAGATCTCATACAAAACCAACTACTGTTGCCGAGGATGCGAAAACGTAAGCGAGGAAAAGCTTATACGTGATATAACCGCCCTTTTTGACGGCGGTAGCTTACAAGAATACGGTGCATACTGTCGCAAGGTTATTCTTGAGGATTTTTCTGCCGCACGTACCGCACGTGACTATGAGAAAATGTACAAAACGCTCTCGCCAAACTCACCAAACGAGCATGGCGACATTCTCATAAGCGGCTACTACGGCTTTGAAAACGCAGGTGACGATTCCATAGCCGACTCAATGATTAAAAACATACGCAAGGCGGCTCCCGATGCAAAAATCACAATTTTTTGCAAAAATCCCCGCCGCAACGCAAAAAAATACGGTGTGCGTGCCATAGGCAGATTCAATATTTTTGCCATGCTCACCGAAATGAAGCATGCAAAGCTTCTCATAAGCGGCGGCGGCAATCTATTGCAGAATACCACCTCGTCACGCTCGCTTTTCTATTACACGTCTATTATAAAACTCGCAAAGAAATGCGGACTCAAGGTGTTCGTATATGCAAACGGTGTCGGTCCTATATTTGGGAAAAAGCATGAAAAAAACGTGCTTGATACGCTTGAGAATACCGACAGAATTTCTTTCCGTGAACCGCAGTCTATTGAATACGTAAAGTCACTCGGTTTTGATACGTCAAAAATCACGCTTTCTGCCGACCCTGCGCTCACTCTTGAGAGTGCCACCGCAGAGCGTATCGACTATATTATGCGAAACTTTTCGCAAGACAGGTTTTTGGCAGTGTCACTCCGTAGCTTTTCCTCGCTTCGCAGTGAGGAGGTCGAGGGCATGGATGAGGACACCTTTGCTTCTCTTTTTGCAAGCGAGGTTGACCGCATTGCAAAAAGCCTTAACGCAAAGCCGCTTTATCTTATCATGCAATCAAGCCGTGACCGCCTGCTTTCAGAAAAGGTGAACTCCTTTGCAAGCGTAAAGGGAGAAATTCTCGAAAACCTCACCGCAAGCGAGATTTTGGGTATTATTTCCCGTGCCGAAGCAGTAATTGCGATGCGGCTTCACATGCTTATCTACGGTGCCGCCGCAGGTAAGCCGCTCATAGGTGTGTCGTATGACAAAAAGGTGGACTCAATGCTCTCTTACATGGGGTATGAAAGTCCCGTGCGTGTTTCCGAGCTTG
Source organism: Eubacteriales bacterium (assembly GCA_045538895.1). GTDB lineage: Bacteria > Bacillota > Clostridia > Oscillospirales > CAG-272 > UMGS902. The sequence continues at coordinate 4,637 of JAZQEH010000013.1, read as the reverse complement.
AAAGCGGACAGCTCTCCGAGCGAGTAAGCCATGCTCTTAAGGCGGATATTCCGCATAGGAAAATAGAGTCACTCAAAGCACTTGCCTACGAGGATGCAAAAATCGCAGTTGAGATGATAAAGTAAAAAACGACCTCGGAATTTCCGAGGTCGTTTTTTGCTTTTAAAAATCAGTATCTTTAGAAAGTCCAAGAATATAATCGGTTGATACCTTATAAAACTTTGAAAGCAATATCAGTTTTTCTCCGCTAATATCCGACTTGCCGTTTTCTATTTTGCTATAGTGCTGTTGTGTAGTTTTTATCACCTTGGCAACAGTTGCTTGACTTAAATCGTTATCTTCTCTTAATTCCCTTATTCTATACATTTTTATTCTCCTTGCTGCTATTGATAATATTTTACTCTACATTCATTAGTTGTATTGGTGTTTACATCTAACAGGTGTAAAATATTCGTAAATACATCTTTTTGATGTAAAAAGGAGGTAAAAATGTCAAACACGAAGCATAATCTACTCAATAAAGAATACAAAAGAGAAGAAGAAAATTTTCTATACAACGTATTGTGGCTTAGAAAGCACTATGGATTCTCTAAAAACAAAATGGCAAAAATTCTTGAAATCGGAATAGGGAGTCTGAACAAAATAGAAAGCGGCGAGATGCCACCCCGGCTCAGTGCCAAAACCATTATAAATATATAACTCTTTTGGCATTCTTTCCGAAGATATGTTCAAAAAACGTCTTTCAATTAATAAGATAAATTAATGTTTATGAGAGTAACGAAGGCGTTCTTTCTTAAGAAGAAAGAACCAAAGAAAAACTGTAAAATATTTAATAAGTAGCCGTGGCTACAGACAATACTTTTTACAAAAAGGTTTGGAGGTGTCGGAACCTTTCCTTAAAAGGTTCCGACATCGTTCCCATAAACAATAAATTACGCAGATTTGCCCAAAAATAGCGAAAAGTGCGGCGAAAGTTTTATACATAACATAAAATTTTCAAAAAACTATTGATTTCTTTCATTATATATGTTAAACTACGCTTGTAAAAGGATAAAGGAGAGAAAAGAGTGGCTTGCCACTCTTTCTTTGTTGTTATGGCAAGTAATAAAAACATTGCGGAAACTGTTTATGAGTTTTTGCTCCCCGTTGTAAATCAGCTTGGCTTTTACCTCTGGGACGTTGAGTACGTTAAAGAGGGCAGTGAGTGGTATCTTCGTATCACTATTGACAGTGAGGACGGAATCACTATTGACGACTGCGAGGTTGTTCACCGTGCAATCGACCCTGTTATTGACGAGCATGACCCTATTGAAAATTCTTATCACCTTGAGGTTTCCTCGCCCGGCATCGAGCGTGTGCTCCGTACAGAAGAGCATATCGAGGCGTTTGCTGGCGAAGAAGTAGAGGTTAAACTTTTTGCAGCTATTGACGGCAAGAAGTCATTCAGAGGTATTCTCGGCGGAATCAATGACGGTATTGTCACCGTAACCGTCGGCGAGAATACTTATGAAATAGAACACAAAAAAATATCTCGAATGACTACGGTATTCGATTTTTAAGATAGTTTTAAGAAAGGCTTTGGTAGAAAAATGAATTCTGAATTTTTTGATGCGCTCGACCTTATAGAAAAAGAAAAAGGTATTTCCAAGGAATATATGCTTGAAAAGGTTGAGGCTGCTCTTATCAGTGCATACAAGCGTGACAGAAACGGTAATTCCAACGTGCGTGTTGCTATTGATCCCGTTAAGAAAACCGTTAGAATGTTCCAGCAGCTTGAAATCGTTGAAACCGTAGAAGACCCCGATCTTCAGATTACACTTGAGGGCGCAAAGGAGCATAACAAACGTTATAAGCTCGGCGGCATTTGTGAAATCGAGATAAAGACAAAGAATCTCCGCCGTCTTGCGGCTCTTACCGCAAAGCAGGTTATCGTTCAGGGTATCCGTGAGGCAGAGAGAGCAAATATTACAAAAGAATACGAATCCAAGAGAGAAGAAATCGTTACTGCAACTGTTGTTAAGATTGACGAAGTAAGCGGAAACGTGGTTGTTGATACAGGCACGTCAAACGCAACTCTTATCAAGGCAGAGCAGATTCCCGGTGAAACATTCTATGTTGGCGATCGCATAAAGGTTTACATCACTGAGGTAAACCACGAAGCAAAGGGACACATTGTTACCCTTTCACGTCGCCATGCAGGACTTGTAAAGCGCATGTTTGAGCTTGAGATTCCCGAAATTGCCGACGGCACCGTGCTTGTTCGCTCTATCGCACGTGAGGCGGGCAGCCGTACCAAGATTGCGGTTGAATCCAGAGATGAAAACGTTGATGCTATCGGTGCTTGTATCGGTAATCGCGGTGCAAGAATCGGCAATATTATTGACGAGCTTTGCGGCGAGAAGATCGACATTGTAAGATACAGTGACGATCCTGCAGAGTTTATCCGCGAGGCGCTTTCACCTGCAGAGGTACAGTCCGTTGAGATTGATGGCGAACGCAGCGCAAGAGTTACCGTTTACCCTGATCAGCTTTCGCTTGCTATCGGTAAAGAGGGACAGAATGCACGTCTTGCGGCACGTCTTACCGGATTCAGAATTGATATCAAGGCATAAAAGTGGAAAAGATAAAAAAGATTCCCGAGAGAAAATGCGTCGGCTGTAACGAGCATTTTGCAAAGGGCGACCTCTGGAGAGTGGTTAAGGCTCCCACCGGCGAGATAAGCCTTGACAAAACATCCCGTGCTGCCGGACGCGGTGCATATATATGTAAAAATGTAGCATGTCTTAAAAAGGCTATTAAGGCACACAGACTTGAGTCAGCGTTCAAGTGCATGATACCTGTAGAGGTATATGAAGCACTTGAGGCGGCGATGACAGAGGAATAAGATGGCGGATATTAAAAAGGCACTTTCGCTTATCGGAATGTGCAAAAAAGCGGGACGTATAGTTTCGGGAGTTCCGATAGTGTGCGATGCCATGCGTGATAATAAGCTTTCCCTTGTTGTTTATGCGGCAAAGGCCGCCGAAAACTCGGTAAAGCGTGTCACTGACAAGGCAAAAACATATAAAACGCAGGCACTTGCCCTCGACGTTTCCCCTGAAGAGCTTGGTCATGCCATAGGCAAGGCCGGTGCAGTGGCGGCAGTTGGCATATCCGATAGCGGATTTGCCGGAGCAATTAAAAAAATCATCAGCGAATAATTCGCATTTTACCGTATATAACACACCTGTTTTGAAGAAAGGACACTTACGCCAAAGGCGTTAAGGAGGTAATTAACGAATGGCACAGAATCAGCAGTACCGTATAAGTCAGTTAGCAAAGGAACTGGGACTTAAGGGAAAGGACATCACCGATATTCTTGCTGCAAACGGAATAGAGGGTAAAACCTCGTCGGCTGCACTTGAACCCGATGAATTCGGTCTGGTAATGGAGGTTCTCAGCAAAAAGCATCAGATGAGCAACCTTGACCCTTATCTTGACGGTGAAGTTGTCATTGTTACAAAGAGTCAGAAAGCAGCAGAAGAAAAGGCAAAAGCTGCAGCTGAGGCAAAGGCAAAGGCTGAAGAAGAGGCTAAAGCAAAGGCAAAAGCCGAGGCAGATGCAAAGGCGGCGGCGGAAAAAGCTGCAGCTGAGGCAAAGGCTGCGGCTGAGGCAAAGGCGAAAGCTGAAGCAGAGGCAAAAGCCAAGGCAGATGCACAGGCGGCTGCTAAGGCAAAGGCTATGAGTGCGGCACAGGCTATTGAGGAGAAGGCACGTGCTGCGGCACAGTCACGTGCACAGAGCCAGCCAAACGACCGCCAAAAGGATACAAGAGGTCAAAGACCGCAGGGTGACCGCACACAGCAGCGTCCTCAAGGTGACCGTCCCCAGCGTCCGCAGGGTGACCGTCAGCAACAAGGTGACCGTCAGCCTATGCAGAAGAATTTTGGCGACCGCTTTGAACGTAAACCCTTCGATGGCGGTGCAAAGGGTGCCTTTGATAAGAAACCGCAGAAGCAGCAGCGTCCCGACAGAGGCGGCAAGGGCGGCGGATTTGATAAGGACGAGGGCAATGAACGCCGTACAGTGCAGAAGTTTACTGCACCGATCAGCCAGATGCAGCGTACTGCCTCCGACGGTCCTGCAAAGCCCCGTGGAAGCGTACGTGTTGTAGATACACGTACCACCGAGGTTGACCTTTCTAAATATGATGAAAAGCTTGACGTACTTGCAGGCAGCTACGGTTCGGATAACTCCCAGAGCCGTCAGAAGCTTAAGAAGCAGGATACAAGAAATCAGTACGGCAAGGCTAAGGATAAAGAGCGTGAGCGTATGAAGAAGCTTGAGCTTGAAAAGGCTCGTAAAAAGCAGCTTGAGATTACTGTTCCTGACGAAATCACTGTTCAGGAGCTTGCATCACGTCTTAAGGTTACAGCGGCAGAGGTTATCAAGCGTCTTATGCTTATGGGCGTTATGGCAACTCTCAACCAGACTGTTGATTTTGATACTGCATATCTTGTTGCCGATGAACTCGGTGCAAAGGTTACTAAAGAGGTTGTCGTTACCATTGAGGAGCGTCTGTTTGACGAAACCGAGGATAGTGACGAAACACTTGTTACCCGTGACCCCGTTGTTTGCGTAATGGGACACGTTGACCA
>JAZQEH010000012.1:0-15351 GCA_045538895.1 Eubacteriales bacterium | reverse complement strand
TGCGTTAAGCTCTGCACCGACTGCAAGAGTTTCAAGCTTTTCCTCTGCAACGTTATAGGTTTCGATAGAAGTGATATCAATGATATAGTCATCCGCATCCATTTCATCGGAAACGATGAACTTGAGGGTGACTACCGTATCGTCAAGAGCAACGTCCTTGATCTGGCTGTTACAAAAAACAACTTTGTAAGGAGTTACAAGGTCACTTGCACATGAGAGCATCCAATCACTATTATTCTCATAGTCAGATTCTACACTAACGAGCGTGAGTTCTGCAGGTGCATCAACAACAAAGGACATGCCCCAGAAAGGAGTTGTTGCTTTAACGTTTACGTCAACGCTTACTACGCTGCCGTTAACCTCGATAGGCTCCGTCGAAATGATAACGGGAGCAGAAATCTCAGTTGCGGTTTCGCCACAGTTTGCACAGTAGTATGTGCCATTTGCGGTTGCAACGTAGTCATGTGCGGTGCAAACGAACTCAACAGGTTTTGTATATGTTCTACCGCAACCGGAGCAGGTAAAGGTCTTAACACCGTCAGCTTCGGGAGTAGGTTCGGTAGTGATAACACCCTCGTCAAAGGTACACTCATTGGTAATGTGGGTGGTTACCTTGCCTGCATAAACCGCATTGTAGTTTGTGCCCTGAATAAATCCGTCCGCATACTGAGTCTTTGCAAACGAGTGAGTACCGTAATTAGCTACGATAGACTCTGTACCGTCAGCCACGTATGCACCTGTGGTAGCAACAGAGAAGATAGGAGCACCGATCTTTACCGTTCTGCCGTCTGCCTCAGTTGAAACGTTATACTGTATGTGCTTAACGTTACGAACGCTGTAATATGTAGTAATCTCGGAATTATCATTGAGATTTATGGTAAGGTTATCGAGATAACCCGCACCCTTATCGGTATTGATATAACCGGAAAAAATCTCAGAAACTACTGCCTTGTCATTAAGAGTAACAGTTGTAGAACAAGCATCGGTAGAAACGAGAGGTTCTGCTACGGGAGAAGCAGTGAGAGTATAGAGAGCGCCAATGGTGGGGTTACCTACCGCTTCATTTGCGATAAGAGTAACGGTCTTATTATTCACCTTGGATGCCGCTGCGGGAGTGCTTGTAAGACGGGTGCCGAGGAATATCTTATAATAGAAGGTAGGAACAGTTTCAAACTTAGTTCCATCACCGGCACCGCTTGCATACTGATTTACACCGCTTACGGTAATAGTAGTGTTCGCAGGATCGGTGTCATCTTCCAACATATTTGTATAGCCGGCTACGATAACACCCTGAACACTTGTTGCAAGCTCGTCACCAAGAGTGAGGTCGTGCCAGTTACACTGGAATACAAAGTCACGTGTCGTGTTAGTATCAGCGAAGAAATAAAGATACTCAAACGTAGTATCGCCGCCGAGGATAAGACGGGTTGCAGCAGTTGCATAGAAGCCGGTCTTGCCGGATTTGCCGTTAACCAAAGAAGTAAAGGTGATGGACTCCTCATATTCCGGAAGCTCAACAACTCCGTTTATCATGTAACGGTCGGTAAGGCATACGGTACCGCCGGTCTCTGCGAGACGCTCAACAGCTTCGGTAATAGTGAGAACTTCGTCAGAAGCAGTACCCGTAGCTGTGTCAGCACCTACGTGAGTGTCACCTTTAGAGCTTGCGTCTACATAAACTACGGGAGCATCGGTCTGCTCTACCGTACGGTTGCCACAAGCCGAGCAACTCTGGTAGTAAGTTCCGGCATCGAGGTGCCATACATAGTCAAGACTTTCGTGTTTATCCTCATCAAGGTCAAGCTCTCTTGTTACACCGGTTTCGCTACCGCAAGAACAAATTTCCTTTTCGATGCCCTTAGTAGAGCAAGTAGAAGCGGAAACGAGTTCATACGTCTTTTCGGTACCCTCATGGTTACATGCGGTTACACCGTCGCAAACGTCGCAGATACCGTCAGTATTTTCGTCAACATGCGCAGAAACCGCGTTATGTGCACCGCATACACAAAGCTGATAGTGACCGTCAACACCTGCGGTTTCATAATTGGTGTAAGTGTGAGTATGGAACGTAACAAGCTCGGGACCGTTGGCAGCGAGAAGCCACTTACCGTTTGCGTTCAGAGCATCAAAGTTTCCGGCTGCATATGCAGTAATACCCGTGCAGGCATTACCTGCAGTGTATGCAATTCCGTAGTAGCACGCACTGAAGTTCTTAGCAAGCGGATACCCGCAGAAAGCACGAATGTGTGAATCTGTGTGAGTGTAACTGCCGTTGCTTCCGTTTACAAGGCTTGCATTGGCATAGCAATTCGTAACCGTTATCGTGCCGTGCGTGCGGCCGAAGATACCACCGGCATACCTTGCTGAGTAGGTAACGGTACCTGTAGACCAGCAGTCGCTGACACCGCAAACGTTCCAGAGAACGCCCGCAACACCGCCGACATCCGCCTGCACAGTAGAAGTAGAGGTAATATCACCGCTGTTATAGCAGTTTGAAAGTATCGCAGTCGGGGGAGCAGAAGTGGAGGTATCTTTACCGAAGAAGTATCCAACAACACCTCCGACATACCGTGTACCGGTTACAGACGCCTTGTTGTGGCAGTTACGAATGGTAACAGCAGCAATCTGTACACGACCGACAATACCGCCGATATAGTTACCGGTGGAAGAAACTGTACCGTCAACAGTGAGGTTCTCAATTACCGCACCGTCACCGAGGTAGCCGAACAGACCAACATCATCAGTAGTACGATTAGTGAGATTCAGTCCTGAAATTTCGTGTCCGCCACCGTTAAACGTGCCGGTAAAGGGGGTGTCTGAATTACCGATGGGAGTCTGACCATCGGTACCATCGTAGTCGCCAAGGTCAATGCTCTCTGTAAGAACATAGTCACCCGACCACTTTGAACTGTCGTTCATAAGCTCGACAAGTTCGGTTGCCGTGCTTATAGGTGTTGCATCTGCGGCACTAACGGCAACCGTTGCCGAAAACGCACAAATGAACATACAGAGCACAAGCAGAATGCCGAGAAGTTTCTTTTGCATGTCTTTTTATCTCCTTAGAAAAATTTACAGTATTTGCAATTATATCTATTATTATAATATAATAGATAGCAAAAGTAAAGATTTTTTTGTAAAAAAGCACTCCGGACGAGGTTATTTATACAGCAAAAGAAAAAAATCCCATGCAAAGTGTGTCTTGCATGGGATTTTTGACATTAACTGAAGAGGTTGATTGTCTGTGAATCAAGCTCGCCGAGATTTGCTCCGCTCTTAAGGAGTACTTCCGGCTCAAGGCTTGTTGCGATTACGTTTGCACTTTCAAACGCAACAAGAGTTGCTTTGGGCTGTTCATATTTAACCATTATACTTTTTCCTCCTTTAATTATTTAGCACCGAGCCACTTAAGGCTGTTGTTTACATTGAATACGCATACGTCGCCGTTGATGATTACGCCGTTGATTACAACGTAAGGCATTGCGAGTACGTTGCTGCCAAAGTATTCAGCCGGAATGTTGTTTACAACAACGTTGAACTTACCGCTGTTGCTTGCAAATGCATCAGCATCCGCACTTGCTACGTGGCCCTTCTGTACGCTGTTTGCATTGTAAACGTAGATACCGAAGCTTTCAATCTCGAACTCGGTGTAATGCTCAAACTCTGCATTGAATGCGATAGCACCGGTTCTCTCTGCTGCATCTGCGGTAGCCGCATAGTAACCTGCGTCAGCAGATACCGAAACAGTAAGAGGAGTTGCATCGGTTACATCGAGTTCGGCATCAACCGCAAGGGTATCAATCTCATTTTCGGAAGAATCGTAAGCTTCTACAACGGTAATATCAATAATATTATCTTCAGCAGAAAACGTATCGGTAACTACAAACTTGAGTGTTGCTACCGTATCATCAAGTTTTGCATCTTCCAAGCTCGACTTACAAAGCAATACCTTGTAGGGAGTTGAAAGAGCGTCTGCTGAATCAAACACCCACTCGTTTGAGTTCTCATACTTTGACTCAACACTAACAAGAGTGAGTTCGTCGGGAACGTCAACCGTAAATACGGTTCCGAAGAATGCGGTTTCCGCCTTTACTTTAACATCAACAGTTACAACACCGCTTTCAACGCTTACAGGCGTTGTGTAAACAAGAACCGGAGCAGAAACTGCATTTACTGTTTCTGCACAGTTAGCACAAACATATGTTCCGTCTGCCTTTGCAACATAGTCATGCTTTGCACAGTCAGCCGCACTTACGGGCACTGCACAAACAAGCATGCAAAGAACAAGCAAAGCACTTGAAATCTTCTTAAGCATATTATTCTCCTTAAATATTATGTATAAATATCATAAATACAAAACCATAATATCACATAAAAAACATTTTGTAAATATAATTTTACAAAAAAACGGTCAAAAATGACCGTTTTTTTTAACCTAAAATTTTCTCGATTTTATCTGCTGCGTCTGACAAATAGGTTTCCTCGCAAAGTTCAAGCGCACCCTTGTCGCAAAGTGCCGCAAGGCGGTGGTCAATCGGAAGTTTACCGAGCACCTCATAGCCAAACTGCTTTGCAGTTTCGTCTACACGGCTCTTGCCGAACACCTCGATGGCTTTTCCGCAATCGGGACAAACTACGTAGCTCATGTTTTCAACAAGACCAAGCACATTAATGTTCATCATACCTGCCATATTAGCAGCCTTTTTAACTATCATGGAAACAAGCTCCTGAGGAGAGCTTACAATTACAATGCCGTCAAGAGGAATACTCTGGAACACGGTGAGCGGAACGTCGCCCGTGCCGGGAGGCATATCAACGAACATATAGTCTACCTCGTTCCAGACAACGTCGGTCCAGAACTGCTTTACGGTACCTGCGATAACGGGACCACGCCATACAACGGGTGCGGTTTCCTCTTCAAGAAGAAGATTAACGCTCATAACCTCGATACCCGTCTTTGTGAGTACGGGGTAAATACCGTCCTGACTGCCCTCTGCTCTTTGGTGAAGTCCGAATGTCTGCGGTATTGACGGGCCTGTGATATCAGCGTCAAGAATAGCGGTTTTATATCCGCGGCGGCTCATTTCAACTGCCAGAAGCGATGTGACAAGCGATTTACCTACACCGCCTTTACCGCTGACAACGCCGATAACTTTTTTCACATTGCTGAGTGCGTTCTGCGGTTCAAGCAACGATTCGGGCTTCTTTTTTGAAGGACAGTCCGCACCGCAAGTTGAACAGTCATGTGTACAATTTTCTGCCATTTTTATTTTCTCCTTTGGGGTTATAAATTATAAACATTCAATAATCAGCTTTTCACCGTCCGAATCAATGCGAGCGGAGGCGATACGAACATTATAATTCGAAATTATCTTTTCTGCAAGAGCATCTTCGACATTTGTCTGAATAAATCTACGCATGTTTCGTGCGCCGAACTTTACAGAATATGACTTTTCTGCAATAAAAGCAGCCGCCGCATCGGTATAGTTAAGCGTAATTCCGTTTGCCGAAAGTGCCTCTGCGAGCTGCAAAAGCATAAGCTTTGCGATTCTGCCAAAATCATCCTTATCAAGTGCACGGAATGTGATAACCTCATCAACACGGTTGATAAACTCGGGGCGGAGGAACGAAAGCAATGCTTTTTCGGTCTTGTCGCCTGCCCCGCTTCCCTCCTTGGTCAGAAAACCGGAAATTGATGATGAGGTATCGCTGCCTGCATTTGTAGTCATAACGATAATAGTATTCTCAAAGTTGACTTCCTTACCGTGTGCATCCGTAATTCTACCGTCATCAAGCACCTGAAGCAGAATGTTAAGCACATCGGGATGTGCCTTTTCGATCTCATCAAAAAGCACCACGCTGTACGGGCGGCGGCGAATCTTCTCGGTAAGCTGTCCCGCCTCATCATAGCCTACGTAGCCGGGAGGTGAACCTATAATCTTTGAAACGCTATGCTTTTCCATAAACTCGGACATATCAAGACGGATAAGCGTTTCGGGGGAAGAAAACAAATCGTTTGCAAGTGTTTTTACAAGTTCGGTCTTACCTACGCCTGTAGGTCCTGCAAAGATGAACGATACAGGCTTACGCTTATACGAAATGCCTGCACGGTTACGCTTGATTGCTCTCGCAATCGCCATAACCGCCTCATCCTGACCGATAATTTTTTCTTTCAGGCGGTCTGCAAGCTTATCTATTCTGTGAAACTCGTTTTCGGTTATCTCGGTTGCAGGGATTCCCGTCCATATCTCAATAACACGGGCTAAGTCCTCCGCAGTAAGCTCAATCGCTTCACACGCAGGAGTTATCTCGGCAATACGTTCGTTTACCCTCGCCTCACGCACTCTTATATCGGCAAGCATGCGATATTTTTCCTGCATATCGTCCATTTCCTGCTCTGGAGCACTCTCAGCCATAGCACGCTCTTTTGCAACCTTATCAAGTTCATCATTCAGGTGCATTCTCTCGTTGAGTTCACTCGACGAAAGTGCCCTGTACGATGCCGCCTCGTCAAGCAAATCAATGGCTTTATCGGGAAGATAACGGTCTGTTATATATCTCTCTGACAAGGTAACCGCAAGAGCAAGAATGCTTTCGGGTATGCGGATATTATGATACTGCTCATAGTAATGCTTGATTCCCTCAAGCATCTTAATACTGTCTGCAACCGACGGCTCGTTAACAATAACAGGCTGGAAGCGGCGTTCAAGTGCAGAGTCTTTTTCGATATGCTTTCTGTACTCTTTGAGAGTAGTAGCGCCGATTACACGGATTTCCCCACGTGAAAGAGCAGGTTTCAGAATGTTGGCGGCATTCATGCTTCCCTCAGCATCGCCCGCACCGACGATATTATGCACCTCGTCGATAACAAGAATGATATTGCCCGCCTCTTTTACCTCTTTGATGAGTCCTAAAATTCTCGACTCAAACTGACCTCGGAACTGTGTTCCTGCAACCAAAGCGGTGAGGTCAACAAGATAGATCTCACAGTTCTTAAGCTTATACGGTACGTCACCGGACACTATCTTCTGTGCGAGTGCCTCGGCAATGGCGGTTTTACCTACGCCGGGTTCGCCTATAAGACAGGGGTTATTCTTCTGTCTGCGGCAAAGTATCTGGATAACACGTGACATCTCACGCTCTCTGCCAACGATACGGTCAAGCTTGCCGTCACGAGCCTTTTGAGTTATGTTCTGACAATAGGTATCAAGAAACTTCTTTTTCTGCTCTTTTTGCTCCTTGCCTTTCTTGGCATCGCCTTTTGAAGATGCACCGCCAAGTCCGCTTTCACGAAGAATCTTGCCGAAATCAACCGCGGGAGCACCGCCGTCATCCGCAGAAACCTCGTCGGAATCCTCACTTGGCACAAGCCCTTGCATAAACTCCTCTGCATCCTCGCTCATACGGTCAAATTCCTCGCTTGAAATTCCCATACGTTTTAAAATATCATCTATAGGCTTGATACCGAGTTCCTTTGCACATTTAAGGCAAATGCCCTCGTTCTTGCTCTCGCCATTTTCAAGCCTTGTAATAAACACCACAGCTACACGCTTGTGGCATCTTGCACACATTTCCATTACTGTTTTTCCTTTACCTTTGCTGTTTTACTTCGTCATTTTTGACCTTATATATTCTCTGAAATACTGAACAAGTGCCACTATTGCAAAGCAAATCATAATCGCACTTATCGCAACAGTCCACGTGTTTCTGATTTCGTCGGAAGCAGTCTGCAATGATACGAGTGCCGCTATCGAAAGATAGAACACGCACACTGCAAATTTTCCCCAGAAGCTGCTCTTTACAACAACACTCTTCTTCCTGAACACAAACACCGCTCCCGCTAAAATCAGAAGTTCTTTTGTCACGTACACGAGCAAAAGCCAAAGCGGAATTATGTTCTTAACATAAAAGCTAACGAGTGCCGCACACTGCATCATCTTATCTGCAAGCGGGTCTAAAATCTTTCCTACGTTGCTTATCCAATTATTCTTACGTGCAAGCCAGCCGTCTAAAACGTCGGTAGCTCCTGCCAAAAAGAATACAAAAACTGCCGTCCATACGTTCTTTGGATAATCAAGAAAGAAAAGATATACAAATACAGGTACCATACACAAACGGATTACCGAAAGTATATTGGGTATGTTTTTAGTCTGCATGACCGTTCTCCATCAAAAAATTTTATTTACCAAGGACAAAAAGAAAGCAAGAATTTTGCAACTATTGTCTTGTCAATCACATTAACAAAAGCAGTATCTCCGCTCAAAGTCGCATGAACGCTGCATACGGCACCTGCAAGCTTCGCAATAACCATGCCGAGCACAGCCGCCTCGACAACGCCGAGAAGCAGACCGAAAAACTTATTGATTCCATTCAGCACAGGAAGTTTTGCAAGGGCATCAAGCACATAGCAAAGCACCGAAAGTGCAAGGAATGCAACGAGGAATACTAAACCAAACGCTATTACATTTGAAAGCGCAAGCGAAATCTCGGATGCGAGAGTTTTAGCAATCTGTGCAGGCATTTCTCCAAGTCCGTCAAACAGGTTGGTTATCTCGATGCCGAACATATCCATAAGCGCACGGAGTTCATCGGGAAGCTGTGAAAGAAAAGCCTCTGCTCCCAGAGCGCCGCCCTGATCTATAACGGTATCTTCAACAAATTCTACGATATGGGGCTCGATTGCCTTAAGCAAATACGTGTCATTTATGTATATGCCGAGTTCTTTGTAAAACATAATCGCCACTATAAGCGATACCGCCGCCGTAAGGAGTCCGAAAAGTGAAGAAACAAAACCTTTTTTAACAGCTTTGAATATCACCGCCGCCATAATTACCACAATTATTAAATCAATAGCTATAAACATCATTTCACCTCATAAACTTTAGCATAGTCATTATAACATACGATTACAGAGTTTTTATCACGTGCAAGCATGGTTTTTGCCCCCTCGGCAATCTCGATTTTTTTATTTTCACCGTCCTTGCAGACAAGCAGATAGCCGTCATATAGCACACATACCGTTTCCCCACAGATAACGGTAGCTCTCGCTCCCGTTTCTACTATGGTTTCAAACGTGCTGCCGTCAGCCATACATACAAAAACCGAGTCGCCTACGCCAACCTCGTTGGCATCAAGCAAAACCGCCGCCATACCGTTACTAATATCCCCGTAAAGTATGTTAGCCGTTCCAAAAGAATAATAATTATTATTTGAAGAATTTTCGCAGAGAAACGCAATTCCTTTATCAAAAATAACCGCTGTTTTGTCGCCAAGTGCCTCAACATCAAGTGCCAGTCCCTGAAGTCTTTCAGTCTTGGATACGTCCGAAGCACCAAGTGTATAAAATGAAATATCCGTACAAAGAGAAGCATTATTCAAATCACATTCGCAAATATAAAGCAAATCATTTGTCAAAAAGCCAATCGAATATGCATATCCTGCACGCGTAACCTCACCCACAAGAGCAAAGTCATTATTATATATACGCACAACAGAGTCGCCAACGTCACTCTTTGTCAGCACCGCAAAGCTACCGTTGTCAGCCGCAGCAGCATCTATAATCGCATGCGGCAGAGTTTCACTGTAAACACGGCTTATAGAGTTGTAGACATAAAAGTTCTTGCCGCCCGCATCATAAGCAAGCATATATTTTTCAGAGCCGCTGAGTATCGGCGATTTAAAAAACACATTATCGGTAAAAGAGCGACTGCCGAGAGCACGGTGAAACGCAATACCTTCTGAAGAGCCTATCGCAAGGTCGCCTCTGAAACCGAGGAATGTATTTGTGTCGCTTGCTTTGTAGTAAACTGCATCGGTGGTAAGCGACGTATGCCCTGCTTCGTCAATATCACGCAGCAGATACCTGAAATTATCATAAGTGAGCCTTGTTCTGTATGCCCACAGTGTAAAAACAAGCGCCGCTACCATCAGAAGGAGCATAAGATATTTTGTGTTGCGAAGCTTTTTGCTTATCCTCAGATAATATTCGTTGATTTCAGAAGTCTGTTCTCCCTCGGGAAGACGAGGTGCTTTCTGCATATCTTCACTCCTTTCAATATACTACTTTGTTAAGGTAAAGCCCCTCTGGGGGAGCCGTAAGACCTGCGGCACTGCGGTCTTTTGCGCCAATTATTATTTCAAACCCGGCTTTATCAAGTTTGCCTGCGCCCGCAAGAATCAATGTGCCTGTAATAATACGCACCATGTTATAAAGAAAACCGTCTGCCGCTATTCTTATAGTAATCATATCGCCGTCACGTGTTACGTCACAGTACTTTACGTCACGCACAGTATCTTCGATTTTTGAGCCGGATGCCATGAACGAAGCAAAATCGTGTTTACCAACAAGTACATTTGCGCACTCGTTCATTCTCTCTGCGGCATCATCGCATAGCCGCCTGTCATAATGCCATACTCTACCGTAAAGAAACGGATCATACACGTTTGATACATATATTTTATATATATATTCTTTGTATTTTACATCGTAACGGGGATGAAAAGCATCGTCCGCTTCTTTTGCTGATATTACAGAAAGATCGCATGGCAAAATCTTTGAAAATGCCGTAGGTATGCGGTCAAGCGGTATTTTGTTTGCATCATCGGGAAGTTCAACCGTTGCCGCAAAGCCGTTTGCATGTACACCGCTATCGGTTCGGCTACAGCCTGTTATATTGCAACGCACACCAAACAGTTTTTCAGCCGCTTCGGTGAGCGTGCCCTGAACCGTACGCACGTTTGGCTGATACTGCCAACCGCAAAATGCCGTTCCAAGATATTTTACTGTAAGCAGTATCTTCATGCCCTCTCCTTAAATCGAAATATACGGTAAAAATATATTACACAAAAAGATTCCCGCAATAAAAATCACAAGAAGCACCAGCAATACAAGGTCTATCGGACTGTATTTAAGCTGTTTCAACTTGGTTCTGCCCTCTCCCCCACGGTACGAGCGGCATTCCATTGCTATTGCAAGGTCATCTGCACGTTTGAACGCCGATACGAAAAGAGGTATGAGAATCGGTATAAGCGCCTTTGCCTTTTTAACAAGTCCGCCGCTTTCAAAGTCTGCACCGCGTGCTTTTTGAGCATCCATGATTTTATCGGTTTCTTCAATAAGAGTGGGAATAAAACGCATTGCAATAGTCATCATCATAGCAAAATCATGCACGGGAACCTTGATTTTCTTAAGCGGATTCAAAAGCGATTCAATAGCATCCGT
The DNA here is from genome assembly GCA_045538895.1 of Eubacteriales bacterium. Lineage (GTDB taxonomy): Bacteria > Bacillota > Clostridia > Oscillospirales > CAG-272 > UMGS902. The sequence continues at coordinate 4,133 of JAZQEH010000012.1, read as the reverse complement.
AAGTGCTATCGGAGTAGTGGTATAGGTGAGAACAACGCTCATGCCAACTACCAAAAGAATTATACGGACAGCCATAAACAGCGCAAAAATCACGCCCTCAAAATAAATCTTAATGAATTTCCATTCAAAAATAAGCGTTTCGCCTTTTGTCCAGAAAATATTTAAAATGGCAGTAAATGCAATTATAAATACAAGCGGTTTTATTGAGCGAAGCACTACCTTTATCGGTACCGTACTAACCAAAATCAAACCGACGGTAAACAGAAGTACAAACGCAAAGCTTGCCGCACTCTTTGCAAAAAAGAGCATGATAATATATGCAAATGCAAATATCAGCTTTGCACGTGGGTCAGCACGGTGTAAAATTGAGTTGCCGCCAAAATACTGACCAAGTGTTATATCTTTAATCATTTGCACTCACCTCCAAAAAGTGAAGCAAGTGCTTCCTTTGCCGCATCAACAGTATAAATATCACTCGGTAATATCATTCCGCCATCACGCAGAATTGCAATAAGCTTTGTTACCTCAGGCACTCCAAGACCAATTTGCATGAGTCTTTCCGAATCGCTGAAAACCTCTTTCTGCGTACCCTCTGCATAGATTCTGCCGTCATTCATAACAACAAGCCGCTCACAATAGCGTGCCATGTCCTCCATGCTGTGGCTGACAATGATAACCGATGCACCGCTTTCACGGCAATAGCGTTCAAGTCCAAGGAAAATGTCCTCACGACCTTTAGGGTCAAGACCTGCCGCCGGTTCATCGAGTACAAGCACCTCAGGCTTCATCGCCATAATACCTGCTATTGCTACACGGCGTTTTTGTCCGCCGGACAGTTCAAACGGAGATTTATCAAGCATTTCCTCGGTGACACCGGTAAATGCCGCAGCCTCAAGAACACGTCTGTTTACCTCAGCATCATCAAGCCCCATGTTTTTTGGGCCGTACGCAATATCAGCACGCACGGTTTCGTCAAAAAGCTGATACTCGGGGTACTGCATTACAAGCCCTACATGGAAACGGACTTTTGTTATATCTTTGGGATTCTCCCATATGTCCTCGCCGTTAAGCAGAATTTTTCCGCTATCCGGCTTCAAGAGTCCATTGAACATGCGGAGCATTGTGGATTTGCCGCAACCGGTATGCCCGATTATGCCTGTCATTATGCCTTTTTCAATTTTTAAATTGATACCCGAGAGTGCTTCATGTGCCATGGGCGTACCCTTGTCATATGTGTAGCACACATCCAAAAGTTCAAGTACAGTCATTTTTTGTCCTTTTGTGAATTATACTTTTCAAGAATAAGTTTTGCGCAGCTTTCAATGTCTATCGGAGTATCGGAAAACGTAATGCCTTCCTCCGAAAGTTCATGCAAAAGCTCTCTGCCCTGCGGTACGTCAAGCCCTACCCTGCGCAGCGCCGCAACGTCCGAAAACACCTCTTTGGGTGTACCGTCACGATAGATCTCACCGTCGTTTACAACTATGATTCTGTCAGCCATCACAGCCTCATCCATATAATGCGTAATGTGCAACACCGTAATGCCGAAATCATCATTCAATCGGCGTATAGTCTGCATTACCTCTGCACGTCCGCGGGGGTCAAGCATCGCAGTTGATTCATCAAAAACAATACATTTCGGCATCATCGCAATTATACCTGCAATGGCTACACGCTGCTTTTGTCCGCCCGAAAGACGGTGCGGCTGGCTGTTACGGTATTCATACATTCCAACGGTTTTCAAAGCATCGTCAACACGCATGCGGATTTCCTCACGCGGAATACCGAGATTCTCAGGACCGAATGCGACGTCCTCCTCGACAATCGTTGCAACAAGCTGATTATCGGGATTCTGGAACACCATGCCAACGTCACGGCGGACTGCAAACACTTCGTCATCGCTCATAGCGGAATGAACTCTATGTCCTCCAACCGTGAGTTTTCCTCCACTCGGAGTAAGGATAACGTTCAAAAGCTTTGCAAGCGTTGACTTGCCTGAGCCGTTATGCCCAAGCACCGCAACGTACTCGCCACGGTTTACCGTAAACGAAACGCCCCTTAGCGCCTCGGTACGGTCTCCGTCATCATCTGTATATGTGAAAGATAAATTTTCAGCAATAATAAAAGGTTCTGCCATAGTTTTTTCCTTTTTAATCGAATTCATAACGCACACTTGCACCGCAAGGCAGCATCGCTCCGCTCGATTTTACGGGGAGTGCGATCTCCATTGCCTCGCTGTGTCCACCACGCTTGGGCTTTATGCGGATATCAGCGATGTATTTCATCGAAAGCGGTGAAAGACCTGTAGTGTAGGAATTGATGAGGAAGAACAAAGGTTCGTCCGAAAGCACTTGCTCGGTTAGTTTAATAAACTCATCAATGCTGTCCTCTATCTTCCATACCTCACCCGTAGGGCCTCTGCCGTAGGATGGAGGGTCCATTATGATTCCGTCATATTTGTTTCCACGGCGGATCTCACGCTCAACAAATTTTTTGCAATCGTCAACGATGTAGCGGATAGGGGCATTTTCAAGTCCCGAAAGACGAGCGTTTTCCTTCGCCTGCTGCACCATTCCCTTTGCGGCATCCACGTGGCAAACAGATGCACCTGCCGCAGCAGCGGCAATGGTAGCGCCGCCCGTGTATGCAAAAAGATTCAGCACCTTAATAGGTCTGCCTGCATTTTTAATGAGTCCGGAAAACCAGTCCCAGTTTGTAGCCTGTTCGGGGAAAAGTCCGGTATGTTTAAAGCCCATGGGCTTTATGAGAAATTTCAAATTTTTATATCCGATTGTCCATGTTTCGGGAACGCGGCTGTCCTTCCATGCACCGCCGCCGCTGCGTGAACGCTTGTATGAAGCATCTGCATTCTTCCAGCCCTTGGAAGCTGCCGCACCTTTCCAGATAACCTGCGGATCGGGACGTATCAAGGTGTAATCCCCCCAACGTTCAAGACGTTCTCCGTCGGTTGCATCTATAAGTTCATAATCCTTCCACTCGTTACTAATCCACATATTTTTCTCCGTTATTTGTTGAAATATCCGCTTATCCGTGAAAATGCACAATGCCCATGACACATTGCAATCGCAAGTGCATCGGCAGTATCGTCGGGTTTGGGAGGCTCCTTAAGCCCAAGCATGGTGGTTACCATCTGAATAACCTGCCCTTTTTCTGCACGTCCGTATCCGACAACCGCTTGCTTGACCTGAAGCGGTGTATATTCTCCGATGTTCAGCCCATGTTGCTTTGCCGCAAGCAGAATGATGCCCCTTGCCTCGGCAACAACAATACCCGTTGTCTGGTTGGTATTAAAGAAAAGTTCCTCAATCGCAAGTTGGTCGGGCTTGTATTTGTCTATGATCTGATTTATGCCCTCATAGATTTTTTCAAGACGGTCAACAGTGTCGGTGCCGGCTTTGGTACGAACAGAACCGAAAGCCACCGGTTTAAAACGGTTGTTTTCAAAATCTACTATTCCCCAACCTACAATCGCATAGCCGGGGTCTATACCGAGAATTCGCACCTGAATTCACCGCCTTTGCATAATTTTCCTATCATATCATGATATTATAGCATATATTATTATAATAGTCAAAGGATTTCATTAAGTTTTCACACGAGAAATTGTTATTTTTAAGTCATTTGTGACTTGACTTTTATATGATGTTTGTATTATAATAATTGTGTTCGTTCAAACGTGTCTGCTTTGGGCTTTGAGCACGACCATAAAACCTGATATTTACCATCGGGATGTAGCGCAGTTGGTAGCGCGCCTGCTTTGGGCTTTGAGTGCGAGTGCTGCCAGTGGCAGATAAAACGAGCACAAGAAGGCGTAGCGGTCAAAATTGCGTGAGCGTATGCGAGCAAGCAATTTTGGGCACCGCAAGATGGCGGCGTAGCCGAGGGTGTCGCAGCGACCATCCTGCCCTTTTGCTAAAGTTTAAAATTTAATATTATTATCGGGATGTAGCGCAGTTGGTAGCGCGCCTGCTTTGGGAGCAGGATGTCGCAGGTTCAAATCCTGTCATTCCGACCAGAATGAAAAAGAACATCCGTGTGGATGTTCTTTTTCGTTTTTGCTTTGATTGATGCAAGGATTTGAAGGGTCGGTAGTGAATGACTGCCGGTGGCAG
>JAZQEH010000011.1:0-30149 GCA_045538895.1 Eubacteriales bacterium | reverse complement strand
CATTAACAAGCCTTCCTCAGACGAGGAAGGTGGCGCCGCAAGGCGACGGAAGGAGGGAACATTTCTAATTGTTACTTTTTCCCTCCCTCAGTCAGCGTTCCGCTGACAGCTCCCTCGTCTGAGGGAGCCTTTATTACAACCCTAAACAATAATTTATACTATTACACCGCATAATTAACCGATGCACTTTACAAAATGTTGTATATTTTTGCGGTTTTTTCATATGTTATGGCTTTGTGCTTGACAACATTTTCATTATATTTTATTATATAAGTATAAAAAAAGCAATTTTTGTTTGCATTTTGCACAAAAAACCACCCAACATTTTTACACAGGAGAAAAACATGGCATTTTTCAAACCTTATTACAAGGAACTTTCAACAATTCATGTCGGATGCGAAACACCGCATGCCTACTTCATTCCGTTTGAAAGCCGTGAAAAGGCACTTGACGGCAACCGTGCAGGTTCCGCATACTTCCATCAGCTTTCAGGCGAATGGGATTTCAGATATTTCAAGAATCCCTCCGAAATCGAAAACGAAACTCTGGAGTCGCTCCACCTGACAAAGGCTGACAGAATTCCCGTACCGGCTAGTTGGGAAAATCTCCGCCGCGGCTACGGTATTCCCAACTACACAAACGTTGTATATCCTTTCCCGTTAAACCCACCCGAAGTACCTGCCGAAAACAATCCTTGCGGCCTTTATACACGCACTTTCTCATTGACCGAAAAGGAACTCCGCGGCAAAGAGGTATTCTTGAACTTTGAGGGTGTTTACTCCTGCTTTTACGTGTGGGTGAACGGCAAATTCTTGGCATACAGCGAGGTTTCACACTGCACGAGCGAAATCAACGCTACCGATGCACTTGTTGCAGGCGAGAATAAAATCGATGTTCTTGTTATCAAGTTCTCAACCGCATCCTACCTTGAGGATCAGGATATGTTCCGTGCAGGCGGCATCTTCAGAGAAGTATATCTGCTTTCCCGTGACAAAAAATCAATCCGTGATATCTCGGTAAAATGCGAACTTTCAAAATCCTTCAAAAAAGCAACCTTTACTGCAGAAATTGATGGCACACTTAAAAAGGATGCCTCCTTTGAACTGCTTGATGAAAACGGCAATGCAGTATCGGCGCTTGCAAGCGTTGATTATATCGACAAAAAGGTTACATTTACGCTGAACAATCCAAAGCTCTGGTCAAGTGAGGTTCCGAATCTCTACACCCTTTACATCGAAAACGGTAACGAATGTATCGCCCTGAAGGTCGGTGCACGCAAAATAGAAGTAAAGAACAGAGTCATCTACATAAACGGCAAAAAGGTTAAGGCACGTGGCGTTAACCGCCATGATTCCAACCCTCTCCTCGGATACGCAACCCCCATGGAGCACATGGTGCGTGACCTTGAAATAATGAAAAAGTGCCATGTAAACATGGTGCGTACAAGCCACTACCCCTCCGACCCGAGATTTATTGAGTTGTGCGACAAATACGGCTTTTACGTATGCGATGAAGCAGACATTGAAACCCACGGCTTCAACTACGATGAAAGATACAACTGGAGTTTCCTCTCAAAGCACCCCGATTGGAAAGAGAACTACGTTGACCGTGCGGTAAGACTCTATGAGCGTGACAAGAACCACGCCTGCGTTATCATGTGGTCGCTCGGCAACGAAAGCGGCATGGGCGAAAACCAGCTTGCAATGGCGGACTACATCCGCAGCCGTGATAACACACGTCTGCTCCACTATGAGGGTGCAAACAAGGGCTACCTTTCAAAGCGTGGCGATGACCTTGAAAAATACTACGCAAAGGCAACCGACGTTGAAAGCTATATGTACGCCCCCGTTGAAGACATCGTAAAATACTGCGAAAACGAAAACGAGCTTTACCCCTATTACCTTTGCGAATACTGTCACGCAATGGGCAACGGCCCCGGTGACCTTGAAAAATACTGGAACGCAATCTACGCGCACGACAACTTCTTCGGTGGCTGCGTCTGGGAGTTCTGTGACCATGCGGCTCTCCTCGGCGGCACACCCGAAAATCCCGAATACGGCTACGGCGGCTCGTTTGGCGACACCCCCAATGCAGGCAACTTCTGTATGGACGGTCTTTTGTACCCCGACCGCCGTCTGCACACGGGTATGCTCGAGCTCAAGGAAGTGCAAAAGCCCTACCGCATCACTGCAGTTGATGCAAAGAAAGGCCGCTTCCTCCTCGAAAACCTCCGCAACTTTACAACCCTTGATGACACTATTATTTTCTGGTCGCTTGAGGTAAACGGCAAAGCAGTTGCAAGCGGAAGCATTGAAACCTCGCTTGCACCCGAAAGTACGGAGGAAATAAAAATCAAATATCCCGCAATGCCCGAAGGCACCGCTACGGTGAATTTCACATTCATGCAGAAAACCGAAACGCCTTTGGTTTGTGCAATGACCGAAATGGGAAGAACGCAGGTCGTTCTTAAGCGTGAGCACATTTCTCCCTCGGTAAATTCACCCGTAAGTGCAGTTGCAAAAAACGAAACCGAAAGCGACATCGTCCTTTCCGCATCCAGAACAGTCTGCCGCTTTGACAAAACAAACGGTTCGCTTTACAGCTTTGTGCAAAATGGCACCGAGATGCTTGCGGCTCCCACAAAGGTTGCATTTACACGTGCCTACATCGACAACGACAAGTACATCAAGATAAAGTGGGACCTCATCGGTCTTTACGGTGCAAAAGAGGTTGTCGACAAGGTTACCGCAACCAAAAACAGCGTTAAAGCAAAGCTCCACTTTGTTGCAAAAGAAAAAACCGTGCTTAAAGCCACGGTTACATACACCCTTGACAATACAGGCAAGCTTGCAGTAAAGCTTGACGCTGAAATCATTGACAGCGGCATACGCTACTATCCGAGAATCGGACTTCTCTTTACCGCAGTACACGATATTGAAAATGTCCGCTACTTCGGCTACGGTCCTATGGAAAGCTATTGCGACAAGAAGCTTGCGGCACGCCTTGGCGACTTTGGCACCACGGTTCACGACAACTTTGAGCCTTATCTCTATCCGCAGGAAAACGGTGCGCACTTCTCTACCGATTGGCTCTACGCATCGTCACACTACGGAAACGGACTTCTGTTTGCAACAACCGACGAGCCGTTCTCGTTTGACATATCGCATTACTCCACCGAACAGCTTATAAATGCACATTATCACCACAAGTTAACAGAAGAAGACTTCACATACATTCATATTGATGCTGCCCACAGCGGTGTCGGCTCAAACGCATGCGGTCCCGTGCTTGACGAAAAGTATCAGGTAAAGCACGGCAAGTATACGCTTACATTCACGCTTGACTCCTGCCGTGGCGGCGATATATGCTACCCAAGTGACAAGTGATGCTGCTTGAAGAGTACAGAGTCAATCAGAAAAGACTCGCAGGACTTAACCCCGTCACATGGGGACAGCAGGAATGTGAGGGCGGCTTTTCGGTAGATGTACCCCGCCCGTACTGGCTGTTGCACTACGTGGTATCGGGTAGCGGCACCTTTGAAACAAACGCAACAAAATACACCGTTTCTCCGTCGCAGATTTTTGTGATACATCCGCATCAGAGGCATGTATACACTGCTGACGAAAAGAATCCGTGGCACTATATATGGGTTGCATTTGACAGCGATACCGAACTGCCGCATCTGCTCGACACCGACGTATTCTCTGCACCTGCGGCAGGCAGGATATTTGTCGATATCCTCTCCGCAGCAAAGCTTGAATGTGGCAAAGAGGAATTTCTTTCGGCAAAGTTATGGGAGCTTATGAGCGTGCTTATCCAGATGCAAAGCGGCATGACTCACAGCATAAGTCCCTACGTAAGTGCGGCAAAAGAATACATATCGCAGAACTATAAAAACAATATCCGCATTTCAGATATAGCAAAAGAACTCAACCTTGACCGTACATATTTCAGCACTGTTTTTAAAAATCAGACAGGTCTTTCGCCAAAACAGTATCTTGTTGTATACAGACTTGAGCGTGCGGCGGAGCTGCTTGTAAACGGTCAATGCTCTGTTGCCGATGCCGCATACTCTTCGGGGTACAACGACATCGTAACGTTTTCACGTATGTTCAAAAAACATTTTGGCACCTCCCCAAGCCGCTACCGCGAGGCAATCCTTGCACGCGAGGGCGAGTTTATCACCTATAAATAAAGGAGAAAAACATGAAAAAATCATTACTTATCGGATTTCTCACCGCGCTTCTGATTGCAGCACTGCTCACGTTCAGTGCATTCGCAGCAGACGTTGTCTATCTTAAAGACGGCGGAAGCGGTGACGGTTCATCGCCCGAAAACGCTTTCGGCGATATGGCAGACGCATTCGTTGCCCTCCCCTACGGCGGCACAATAGTCGTTTGCGGCGACTACACGTTCTCAAACTCGTCAGCGTATGACGGCGCTCTCCCCGGTTTTACTTCACCTGCGGCTGACGGCACCGTTACAATAACGGGCGAATACGGCGGAACGAACTACTCCTCCCGCCTTATCTGTCCTGACGGCTCACGCTACGTATGCACAGCCGACACGGTTTTTGAAAACATAACTTTTTACAACAGCTCTAAAAAAACCTTCGTTGTTTCGGGCAGATTCTTTGACCTTACCTTTGGCAAAGGATGCATTATGGACAGCATCGAGGTACACGTAATCGGCGGTCTTGACCACACTAACGGCGTTATCTCAGTCCCCGATGACGACTACTCCAAGGATTCTCACGTAACCATTCTCGGCGGTACCGTTGCAGAGCTCACAGGTCTTGGCAGAAACGTGGGCAAGAACACAATGGCAAACTACACGGGTACTGCCTACATAACCATCGGCGGCGAGGGCGTTGTAAACAAGCTTTTCGGTGCTTACCGTTGGGGCTCCAAAACCGTTACGGGCGGTGCCGCAGTTATCACTCTTGACGGCGGTAAGCTCACGAACTTCATGACAGGCTGCGGCAGTGAAGAGGTTGCATATAACATTGACGTAACCGTTCGCATTACCGAAAACATGAAGCCCGAAAACTACTTCACCTCCGGCGATATCGGTTGGAGAAGCGACAATGCGTTTATCGGTCTTAACGCAGGTGCACTTTACAACTCCGGTGCAAACTACGGTCACACCACTCTTGACGTAACAAAGGCTCCGCAGATCACCAAGGAATGGATCGAAACCTACGCATGCGTTGAAAACTTTGACGTAATCACAGGCTATAAAGAGGACGCAACAAATATCGGCGTTGTTTACTTAAGCGACAGCGGCAGCGATGCAAATGACGGTACCTCCTATTCAAGACCTGTTCAGACAATCAACCGTGCGTTCAAGCTCCTCGGCAAAAACGGCGGTACAATCGTGGTTTCCGGCGACGTTAAAATCGACACCGCAACCGAAGCTTCTTTCCCGAAGCATGAGGGCAAGGTTACCATAACCTCACTTTACGATGGTGTTGACTACCGTGAAACAGGCGCATCTCTTACGTTTGACGTTGACGTATTCCTCGGCGGTGACACTTTGATTGAGTGCATTGATATTTCCAATGCAAACGGTGCTGAGTTCTACTGCCTTGGCAACAGCCTCCACATCGGCAAAGAGGTAACAACCACCTACTCAACAAACCCCATGGCGATCTGGGGCGGTACCGACTGTGCACGCACAGGTACAACCATTTACAACACCAAATTCTACGATTATACAATCCAGATAGATTCAGGCGACTGGTACTATGTACGCGGCGGCTCCATCCGTACGGGTGAAGCACAGGCGGTAGGTACCATCGGCAACGTTTCCATTATCATCAACGGCGGCAGAATCACCAACACCACAACCTCAAAGGGAATGAACGGTATCGTTGCCGTTGCAGGCTTTGATGCACTTGACGGTTTTGCAAAAATCGAAATCAACGGCGGTGAGATCAACTGCTCTGTTATGGGACTCGGCCGTCCCGGTACAAACTCCTCCGCATCCAATAGCGCATATGCAAACGGTGATGTTACAATCACCATTACCGGCGGTAAATTCCGTAAAGGCATTACCGTAGGTGCGGTTCACGATACAATCGCAAGCGAACTCAAGGGCGACTTTACCCTTGCGGTAAGCGGCGGCGACTTTTCGGGTGCGGCAAACTTTAATGCAGAAAGCGTACTCGGAAACGCAACTCTCATTGTAGCAAACGGCATAGCTCCCAAGGCTACCGACTTTGACGAAACGGTTACCGCACAGGGCGGAAATGAAGTTCTTACAAAGCTTGATTCGATCATCAAAGCAAACGAAGCTCCTGTTACCTTCCCCACCGTTACCGTAAGCGACAGCGTAGTTTACATCCGTGATGACGGCGAGGGCGACGGTACAACTCCCGACAAGGCACTCGGCGACATTGTTGCCGCAACCGAAAAGCTCAAGAACGGCGGTACGATAGTTGTATGCGGCAAGGTATCCGTAGACACGGGTAAAACTCTCCGCAAGACCGCAGGCAAAATCACTCTCACCTCCGTTTACGGCGGTGTTGACTATGCAAAGCTCAACGATGCTCACATCGAGCTTACAAAGTACATTGCATTCAACAGCGAAACTCTCCTTGAAAACATCCACTTTGTTTCCAAGGGTAACGACTGCTACATCTCCGCAGAGGGTAACGAATTTACCGTTGGCGACGGTGTAACTTGCGAGATCTTCAAGGGCAACCGTACCGAGGATTATCCCGACCTTATCGCAGGCTCGTTTGCACTCTCAAACTCACTCAAGAAAGACATCCACATGACCGTTAAGAGCGGTACGTGGGGCTCACTTGTAGGCGGTCAGTTCTCTATCGTTGCGAACTCCGGCAAGACAAGAAGAATTGAGGGTAACATCACTATCGACGTCTACGGCGGTAAATTTACCGACGACTCTTTCATCGCAGGTCTTAACAACCTGAAAGGTAACGCTACGTTCAACGTATACGGTGGTACGTTTGCATGCTCGGTATTCGGCTTGTCCGGTGAGGCTATCACAGTTGACGGAAGCGTAACGCTCAACGGCTTTAAGGGCGGCTTTGAAGGCGACATCCGTGCAGCACAGAACGACCTCCCCACACTTAACGGCAAATTCATCTTCAACGTTCACAATGCGGATATCACCCGTGCAAGTGTCATCATCGGTGCAGAAGCACTCGGCGGCGACAACACCTCCGAATTAAACGTTGCAAGCAATATAAACCTTGATGCTCCCCTTTCAGGCGAGATAAGCTATACAAACCCCATCGCAGGCTTCGCTGACCCGTCAATCGTGTATCACGAAGGCTACTACTATTACACCTATGCAAGCGGCTACAACGGCGGTCAGGGCCTCTGGATGGCAAAGGCTGTAAACCTCTGCGATATCGGCAAGGTTGAGCCTGTTCTCATCTGGAGCCAGAAGCTTACAGGTCAGGCTAAAGAAATGACCGCACTCTGGGCACCCCAGCTCTACTTTATGGACGGCAGATGGTATATCTACGCAGCGGCACAGACAGCTAAAGACACCGCTACCGGTGCCGACCGCCGATTCCCATACGTTTGGGTAGGTCAGGTAGATGAACCCACAGGTCCTTACGAATTCTTCGGCTGTATGGAAAACATCGACGAAGATGCATACACCTACCTCTCTCCCCGTGTAATCAAGCACGGCGGCAAGTGGTATATGTTCATGAGCGGCTTCTATACCCAGAGCGATACAAATCCCCATACACAGAGAATGCGTGTATGTGAGCTTGAAACCCCCACAAAGATGGCTTCAAAGCAGATAGTAATTTCCTCTCCCTGCTACTACTATGAGTATGACCCCGCAGATACTGCAATGCTCAAGGGTATCATGGAAGGTCCGTATCCTTTCTACACTCCGAAGGGTGACCTCTACCTCCTCTTTGCGGCAGGCCATACACGTACCGACTACTATGCAACAGGTATCATGCGTTTCAACGGTACCGAAAAAGACAGTCTGCTTGACGCATCCAAATGGGAAAAGTTCCCCGAACCTTTGCAGTACGCAAACCTCAATAACTTCGTATACTCCCCCGGTGCTCTGGTAGTTACCACCTCTCCCGACGGTTCAAGATACTACGGCGTTTACCACGCAAAGGAATATCACCTCTCCGCATACTCCATGCGCCGTATGCACATGCAGGAAATCACCTTTGACGAAAACGGATTCCCCCACATGGAAGATCCCCAGCCCGTTTCCACCGTATTCACAATGGAGATGAACTCGCTTCCTCTTTCAAAGCGTATTGCAGGCTTTACCGCACAGGGCAAACTTGAAAGTGCAGGTAAATTTGAAAAAACACGCACCTACGAAAACAACTTCACCGACGTAGCTGAAAAGGCATGGTACTACACCTATGTAAAGGTTGCGTATGAATATGCACTTGCAAACGGTACAAGCACAACCAAGTTCTCACCCGACGGCAAGTTCACCGTTGCGCAGGCACTCACTGCAGCGGTTAATATTCACAAGACCTATAACGGTAAGACCGTACGTGCGGCTGCAGCAGGCGAAGCATGGTACACACCTTACGTTGAGTACTGCATTGAAAACGGTATAATCACAAAAACGCAGTTCACAAACGTTGACCGCAACATCACCAGAGGAGAAATGGCTATTGTATTTGCAAACATTCTCCCCGACAGCGAATATGCGGCAGTAAGAAACGGCTCAAACCCCGACGTTACAAGCGACATGGCTTGCTACGGTGCAGTTTCCAAGCTCTTCAATGCAGGTATCGTAGGCGGTGACGCAGGAAGCGGCAACTACCGTCCGAATGACGAAATTGTAAGAAGCGAAGCATGCGTAATCTTTACCAGAATTGCAGCAAAAGAGTACAGAGTTAAATAAACAGGAGTATTTATGAAAAAACTGATTCTTTCCGTTATCTTTGCAATAGCACTTTCAATAAGTGCTATTGCAGCAGACACGGTATATGTAAACGGTGCAAGCGGAGCCGACTCAAACGCAGGCACCGAAGCGGCTCCGTTCAAAACCGTTCAGGCGGCATTTGACTCGCTTGCAAACGGCGGAAACGTTGTAATCACAGGCGACGTGACCTTTGCAAACGGTGCCGGAATCACAAGCGATGCCCCCTTTACAGTTTCATGTAAAAACGGTGCAAAAATCAACATCGGCACAAAGCTCTACGTTGATGCCCCCGTTACTTTTCAGAATGTAAACTTCAACTGTACCGAAAACATTCCCATGATTTTCTGCATGGGTAACAGTGTCACATTCGGAACAGGCATAGTTAACACCTACAAGCAGTACGCCCCCATTATTTACGGCGGCACATACGCAGGTAAAAGCGGCGAAACCTACTCTTCCATGAAGTACGCCGACTTCACTATCCGTATTGAAAGCGGAGAATGGTACTATGTTCGTGGCGGCTCCTACCGTGACAGTGACGAGCATGCGGTAGGCACCATCTCAAACGTAACGCTCGAAATAAACGGCGGCACGTTCACGTCAAACAAAACCCTTGCAAGCGACAATGCGCTCATTTCTCCTCTCGGCTTTGACGCACTCGAGGGCGATGCCACGCTCAATATCACAGGCGGCAGCTTCAAATGCTCGGTAGTCGGTGTCGGCAGACCCGGCTACAACTCCTCGGTTACAAACAACCAGCATATACACGGCAATATCTACATTAATATAAGCGGCGGTACGTTTGCAGGCGGCGACATCCGTGCGGTTCAGGACAACGTTGCAAGCAAAATTGACGGCGACTTCTTTGTTACAATAAGCGGCGGCACGTTTACAAACTTCGGCACGGTAAGTGCAGAAAACGTAAACGGACTTGCCGTTGCAGACGTAAAAAGCGGTATTACCACGAGTGGATTTGCACCGCTTGTAAATCTTAAAAACGGCGGCACCGCCACCCTGACAAACGGCGGTCTTATCCGTATAAGCGGCGAGGTAGATTCCTCCGCACTTAAAATTTCGGGCGATAAAAAGGTTATTATTGAGGGCGTAACCGCCGATGCCGCAATCAATTTCAGCGCTGACCTTTATCTCGGAGGCGATACCGAAATTGACAATATTGCTCTCAACGGCTACGGCACAAAGGTTATAAGCTGCTCGGACGGCAAAATCCTTATAGGCGACAGCATAAGCGGTAACGGTGTAGCACTCAAGAACTTCACCGATGCAACCGTAAAAAGCGGCCTTTTCGCATACATGAAAGGTGCAAAGGATAAGGACGTTTACCTCCATATCGACGGTGCAACCGTTTCGGGTGATATCATAGCCTCGGCAGGCGAAAGCAAGACCGAGGGCTATATTCTTGTCACATCGGGTACTCTCGGCGGCAACCTTTACGCATTTGAAAACTGCGGCGAAAGCGGTGCAGTGCAGATATTCGGCGGCACCCATTCGGGTAAGATAGGTGCGGCAAAACACGCAACCGACAAATGCGTAGACGTTTTCGGTGCATACTCTTTGGCAGACAGCGAAATCGACTTCGCCGGCACCGTAAAATACAACGTACCAAACGATGCAATCTTCGTTACAAACGAACTTAACATGGCAAAAGGTCAGATTGAAGGTGACGGCTCCTCACCGCTTACTCCCATGACAAACCTTGCAGCAGCGATTACTGCGGCAAACGGCGAAAAGAAGGTTGTAATCTGCGGTCCCGTTTACTTGAAGTCCACAACCGTTCTCCCCGCAACAGCTTCAAAAACTGTTATAACATCGGTCTACATGGGCATTGACTACCGTGACTTTGCAGATGCACGCATCGAGCTTTCGGCCGGACTCCGTGCTTCATGCGAAACGGTTATCGAAAACGTAACCTTCCTCTCGGTTGAAAGATACACCTTTGTCAGTGCCGAGGGTAACAAATTAACCATCGGCGAAGGCGTTGAGTGTAAGCTTTATCCGGGTAAGCGAATCGAACAGTACCCGACACTTGTCGGCGGCAGCCATGCAAAGACTGCTATGCTGCAGAACGTAAACCTCACGGTTAAGAGCGGCACATGGGGCGTTCTCTCAGGCGCATCCTATCACCCCTCCGATGCGGATACCACCGTATACAAGATCACAGGCAGCGTTTATGTATACATTCTCGGCGGCACGTTTACCGAGGGTGTCTACCTCGCAGGCAGAAGTGACCTTAACGACGGTGCAAGAATCTATATTTTAGGCGGCCTTTTCGAGTGTCCCATCTACGGCAGCCACGACTCGGACACCAGTATCAAGGGACACCTCCGCTTCTTCTTTGAGGGCGGCGAGTTCCACGGTGACATCAGCCGTTCCAAGGATGGAAGTGCGGTTGGCAAGAACTTCACTCTCAACCTCGCAGGCGGCAATTTCGACCGTGTAAGCAGTATCATCTGTGCAGGTGGAAACCTCAACGTTTCGGAAAACGTTGACCTTAATGCCGAAATCATAGGCGAAGCCAGCTTTACCAATCCGATTGCAGGCTACGCAGACCCGTCTGTTATTTACCACGACGGCTATTACTACTATACGTTTGCGAAAGAATATCTCTCGCTTCCCGCATTCTACATGGCAAAGGCGGCAAATCTGTGCGATATCGGAAAGGTTGAGCCCGTTCTTATATGGTCACAGGCAGAAAGCGGCGACGGCAGCGAAATCGAAAGCGTCTGGGCACCGCAGCTCTACCTCATCGACGGAACGTGGTATATCTACACCACCTGCGACGTCGGCATGGCAAGCAGCGTTTCAAACCGCCGTATGCCACGTATCTGGAGAGGCACAACGTCATCTCCCGATGGCGAATACGAATACATCGGCACGTTTACAAACCTTGATGAAAACGTAGAAAGCTATCTTTCACCCCGTATCATCAACCACGGTTCAAAGATGTACTTGGTATGCGGAGGCTTCTACAGAGCCGAGGATGCAACAAACCAGCATATCCAGCGTCTTTTCATCTGTGAGCTTTCCGATGCAACCACAATGGCAAGTGCAATGACCGTAATTTCCAGCCCCGAATATGACTATGAGGCAGGTATTATGGAGGGACCGTTCCCCGTTATTTCGCCAAACGGTACACTCTACCTCATCTTTGCGGCGGGACACACCCGTACCGACGAATACTGTACCGGCATTATACGCTTTAACGGAACCTCGAGCGACAGCCTGCTTACAGCTTCACTCTGGCAAAAGTATTCCACTCCTTTGCACAAGGTAAGCTACGAAAACAACGTACTCTCCCCCGGTGCAATGGTTATCACCTCAAAGCCGGACGGCACAGGATATCTCGCAGTTTACCATGCAAAAGAGTATCACTATTCGGCATACACCATGCGCAGACTGTTCTTGCAGGAAATGACCTTTGAAAACGATTTTCCCGTAATCGCAGAACCGCAGCCTACAGATACGGTGTTTACTCTTGCCCTCAACCCCATGCCGCTTGCCGACAGAATTACAGGTATCAAAACGCTCGGCACGGTTACTTCATCAAATTACGGACCTTTCTACGGTGAAGAAGTGTACAAATCAAATCTTCCCCTCGGTGATGCAAGCCTTGACGGAAAGGTTGATATTATTGATGCACTCAGACTCTTCAAGTTCTCGAAAGGCGTAAAGCTTGCCGACTTCGACTTCGTTCACTGCGATTTCGATGCGAACGGCAATATCGGCATTTTCGATATCTTAAGTGTTCTGAAGCTTGCAGTTAACAAATAATAAAAAATAAGGAAACTCATTTTGAGTTTCCTTATTTTTTATACGTTTGCAATCACTTTCTCATTGGGTGCGGCAAACTTCACCGCACCGGCAACAACCTCTGCACAAAGCGAAGTTGTTGTCATGCACTCGCCGTCAAGTGCAAGCGGAAAAGGCTTTTTCGCCTTGATTTCAAGCTTTTTCACTCTGCGGTATTCAAGATACTTCTGAAATCTTTTGTCATCAAGATGACCGCCTTTTTTGTAAACACCGATAAGCCTTGCAAGCGTGAATACCGAAACAGGCTTTATCATGCAGACTTCAAGATATCCGTCATTAACCGAAGCACGCGGCGCACATTTGTATCCTCCGCCGACAAACGCACCGTTTGCCGCAGTACAAAGGATAAAGGTTCCCTTGGGATTAATAAGCTCCCCATCTGCATATATCTCTCCGTAAGTCTTCATGGAGGTAAAAATCGCCCCAACAACCCCGGTTGTATAAGAGTTGTTACCTCCGATTATCGGCTTGCGGCGAACACGGTCCATAATGCTTGCCGCCGCCGCCTCAAAGCCAAAGTTTGCAACGTTTATCGAATGAGAAACCTCACCGTCAGCCGTGGTTATACGGATAATATCCATAGGCTGAGCATCTGCAAAAACAAGTTTTTCAAGGTCAAAAAACGCATCGGCACCGCCGAAATACCTAACCAAATCATTTCCGCTGCCGATGGGGAAAACCGACATAGAGGCATGCGAAAAACCGAGGATACCCTCAGCAACCTCTTTTATGGTACCGTCACCGCCGCACGCATAAAAACGCACGTCGCCGCTGTATTTTTCACAATAATCACGGACAAACTCGGTTGCATCAAGATGCCCCGTGGTTTCGTGCACCTCAAAATCAACATTGAGAGTGGCAAGTGACGCTTTCAACTTTTCGACACCGCTGCCCTTGCCCGCCGAGGGATTGAGTATAAAAACATGCTTCATATATTTCTCCCATCACTTTTATATACGAACATTTTATCATATACTGTCGGAAAACGCAATAGAATGGCGTCAAACTTTACTTTTACTTATTGACAATGCTGAATAAATATGTTAAAATTTTTACGCATTGATTGGGAGGAGTAGCTCTTTCACTCGCATTAAGAGAGCGTGCGGTTGGTGCAAGCACGTATGCGAAAGAGAGCGAAGTAGCCCATGAGCTTTGGGAAGAAAGTTTAAAAAGCAAGTAGAACCCAACGGTTTTCCCCGTTATCGGAGCAAGAGTTAAAACTTCAGGTGGTACCGTGCATGCAAGCACCCTGATTCCGTAAGGAATCAGGGTGCTTTTAAGTTATAAGTAAAAAGTAATAGTGAATAAGTAATGAAGATTTTTGCACAGCGGTGCAAAAATCAACCATACCTTTTCACTATTCACTATTACTTATTTTATTGAAAAATATAAAAATAAAACATATATCTTTTTACAAGGAGTTCGCTATGAACAAAGAACTTTCCAAAACCTATGCCCCAAAAGAATTTGAGGACAGAATTTATCAGAACTGGTGTGAAAAGGGCTATTTCACACCCGATGTAAATGATAACAAGCCCGCATTTTCGGTAGTTATTCCCCCTCCGAACGTAACAGGTCAGCTCCACATGGGACACGCCCTTGACGAAACCTTGCAGGACATTCTCGTTCGCTATAAGAGAATGCAGGGCTACAGCACCCTTTGGGTACCCGGCACCGACCATGCAGGTATTGCAACCCAGATAAAGGTTGAAGAAATGCTCCGCAAGGAAGAGGGACTCACAAGATACGACCTCGGACGTGAAAAGTTCCTTGAACGAGTATGGGACTGGAAGCATCAGTACGGCAGCCGCATTATCAACCAGCTCAAAAAGCTCGGTACCTCCTGCGACTGGACACGTGAACGCTTCACCATGGATGAGGGCTGCTCAAGAGCAGTAAAAGAGGTTTTCGTAAACCTCTACGAAAAGGGACTTATTTACCGTGGCAACCGCATCATCAACTGGTGTCCCCACTGTATCACCGCACTTTCGGATGCAGAGGTTGAATACAGCGAACAGGACGGCTTCTTCTGGCACATCAAGTACCCGATCAAGGGCGAGGACGGCTATGTTGAGGTTGCAACCACACGTCCCGAAACCATGTTCGGCGATACCGCCGTTGCGGTAAACCCAAGTGACGATACCACAAAGCACCTCATCGGCAAGACACTTATTCTCCCCGGCACAGGCAGAGAAATCCCCGTTATCGCAGACGATTACGTTGAAATCGGCTTCGGTACCGGTTGCGTAAAGATTACCCCTGCACATGACCCTAACGACTTCCTCGTTGGCGAGCGTCACAATCTTGAGCAGATCAAGGTTATGAACGGCGATGCTACCATGAACAAGTGGGCAGGCAAGTATGAGGGCATGGACCGCTACGAATGCCGCAAGGCACTCGTTAAAGACCTTGAGGAGGGCGGCTACCTCATAAAGACCGTTCCCCACAAGCACAACGTTGGCACCTGCTACCGTTGCGGCACCACCGTTGAGCCTATCACATCCGACCAGTGGTTTGTAAAGATGAAGCCTTTGGCAGAGCCTGCACTTGAAGTTGTTTACAACGGCACGGTTAAGTTTGAGCCTGAAAGATTTACCAAGACCTATACAAACTGGATGGAAAACGTACACGACTGGTGTATCTCCCGTCAGCTCTGGTGGGGTCACAGAATCCCTGCTTACTACTGCGCAGACTGCGGCGAAATGGTTGTTGCAAAAGAAGACGTTGAAAAGTGTCCCAAGTGCGGCGGTAAGATGAATCAGGAAAACGACGTGCTTGACACATGGTTCTCCTCTGCTCTCTGGCCTTTCTCCACTCTCGGCTGGCCCGAAAAGACTCCCGAACTTGAAAAGTACTACCCTACAAGCGTGCTTGTAACCGGTTATGACATTATCTTCTTCTGGGTTTCGAGAATGATTTTCTCAGGCCTTGAGCATATGGGCAAGGAGCCTTTCTCCACCGTGTTTATTCACGGTCTTGTTCGTGATGCCAAGGGCAGAAAGATGTCAAAGTCACTCGGCAACGGTATCGACCCGCTTGAAATCATCGACAAATTCGGTGCAGACGCACTCCGCTTTGCACTTGCAACAGGTAACGCACCCGGTAACGACATGCGTTTCTCTGATGAAAAGATTGAATCTGCAAGAAACTTTGCAAACAAGCTCTGGAATGCGGCAAGATTCGTTATGATGAACCTCGATATTGAGGAGGTTAAGCTCCCCGATGCATCCGAGCTTAAGACCGAAGACAAGTGGATTCTCTCGAAGCTCAACACACTTGCAAAGACCGTAGAACAGAACCTCGACTGCTATGAGGTTGGCGTTGCCCTTGCAAACATTTACGACTTTGTATGGGACATCTTCTGCGACTGGTATATCGAGCTTCTCAAGCCCAGACTCAGCGCCTCCGACAAGGTTGCACAGAACGTTATCAGTTATGTTCTCCTTGAAACACTCAAGATGCTCCATCCCTTTATGCCTTTCATCACCGAGGAAATCTACATCACAATGCCTCATGACTGCGAAAGCATCATGATTTCAAGTTTCCCGAAGTTCAATGAGGCACTCTGCTTTGCAGATGACGAGGCGGAAATGGAGAGAATTATCGCTCTCATCACCGCAGTTCGTGCCCGCCGTACCGAAATGGGCGTTGTTCCCTCAAGAAAGGCAAAGCTCTTTATCGTTACAAAGTTTGAGGAAACCTTTAAGGGTGCAGAAGAATTCTTCAAAAAGCTTGCAAGCGCCTCCGAGGTTGAGCTTGTAAGCGAATTCAACGATAGCACCGCGGTGCAGATTATTACCGACAGTGCAACCGTTTATATTCCTCTTGCCGATATGATCGACTTTGAGGCTGAACGCAAGCGTCTTAACGATGAGCTTGCAAAGAATGACGAAGAAATCAAGCGTCTTGTAGGCAAGCTTTCAAACGAAAGCTTTGTTGCAAAGGCTCCTGCCGCAGTAGTTGAAGGCGAAAAGGCAAAGCTTGCGAAATACGAAGAAATCCGCAAGGGACTCCTCGAAGCACTCGCAAAACTCGGATAATAATAAAAAACCGGTTTGCTCAATGTTTGTTCCCCTTAACGAAAAAACATAAAAACCAAGTGGAATAACGAGAAATACAGTATAGTCAAACGGCTATACTGTATTTTTTATGCTTAAAGCAACAAAGCCCGCAACTTTCCCAAACCGCTTTATTTTTATCCCCAATTATGCTATACTATAACAAACAAAACCGAAGGAGGTAAGATTATGGCTAAATTGGAGCATACGTTGAATGGTAATTTCAATCAATGGCTTAACAAAATTGAGGATGGAATATTGAACGGTAGCATGTCTGCCTCACTTGAAGAATCCAGTGACTTTAGAAGCGGCGATGCCCGTTGCAGTGTTCGTGTGTTTGAAAGATATAGTTATATTGGTGGCAACCGTGTGAGTCTGAGCGTTACGCTTTTTCAAAACGGTGATGGCCCAATCTGTCTTTCTGCGATCACAGCCGGTGGAAGTCAGGCTCTGTTCTTCAAGATCAACACCTGGGGCGAGGAAGCATTTCTTGATAAATTGAGAGAACTTTTATAACCGGCACAATAAGAAAAGAAAAATTGATGGCTATACCGAAGGGTAGGAAAAAGTCTGTTGTACTTGATTAAGAAGCAAGTAGGACGTAGCCATAACGTAAATTAATGTTTAGGGGAAGTAATAAAGGCTCCCTCAGACGAGGGAGCTGTCAGCGGAACGCTGACTGAGGGAGGGAAAAAGTAACAATCAGAAAGGTTCCCTCCTTCCGTCGCCTTACGGCGCCACCTTCCTCGTCTGAGGAAGGCTTGTTAATGTAAACAATAATTTATATCAGTAACACACGTTGCATGTACAACATCTACCGTTGCAACCTGACAAAAAACCATGCTCTCGCATGGTTTTTTGTTTTATTCAAGCTCAAAAGCACCTGTATAAAGCTGATAGTACGTTCCCTTTTCCTCGATAAGCTTTTCATGGTCGCCACGCTCAATAATAACACCGTGGTCAAGCACCATAATTACATCAGAATTCTTAACCGTAGAAAGGCGGTGCGCAATTACAAACACCGTTCTGCCCTCCATAAGCTTGTCCATTCCACGCTGAACTATAGCCTCGGTACGTGTATCAATCGAGGACGTTGCCTCGTCAAGAATCATAACAGGCGGGTCTGCAACCGCTGCACGTGCAATAGCAATAAGCTGACGCTGTCCCTGCGAAAGATTTGCACCGTTACCCGTAAGCTCGGTATCGTAACCGTTTGGCAGACGTGTTATAAAATCGTCTGCTCCTGCAAGGCGTGCCGCCTCGATACATTCCTCATCGGTTGCATCGAGTCTGCCGTAACGGATATTATCCATAACCGTACCCGTAAACAGATTGGTTTCCTGCAAAACTATGCCAAGTGAGCGGCGGAGGTCGCTCTTTTTAATCTTATTGATATTGATGCCGTCATAACGGATTTTTCCGTCTGCAATATCGTAAAAGCGGTTGATAAGGTTGGTAATGGTGGTCTTACCTGCACCCGTTGCACCTACAAAAGCAACCTTTTGTCCTGGGTACGCATAAACCGAAACGTTTTTCAGTACGGGCTTGCCCTCCTCATACTCAAAATCAACGTCGGTAAGGCGTACGTCACCCATAAGAGGTGTATAGGTGAGCGTGCCGTCACTGTGCGGATGCTTCCATGCCCACATGCCCGTACGTTTTTCGGTTTCGGTCATTGTGCCGTTCTCCTCGTCAACCTCAACGTTTACAAGCGTTACGTAGCCCTCATCAGGTTCGGGCATTTCATCCATAAGCGCAAAGATACGCTGTGCGCCCGCCATACCCATAACTATTGAGTTTATCTGCTGCGAAAGCTGATTTACGTTACCCGTAAACTGCTTTGTCATGTTGAGAAAAGGCACAACAATAGCAATCGAAAACGCCTCGCCCGAAATCGAAAGATTAGGTACGTCAGAAAGCAGGAAAACACCGCCCACGATTGCACAGATAACATAGAGAATGTTACCGATATTCATTATAATAGGGCCGAGCATGTTTGCGTACGCATGTGCACGGCGACTATCCTCGTAGAGCTGATTGTTGATTTTGTCAAAGCCCTCACGAACCTTGTCCTCGTGGCAGAAAACCTTGACAACCTTCTGTCCGTTCATCATTTCCTGCACGTAGCCCTCGGTTTCAGCAATGGCCTTTTGCTGACGCATAAAGTATTTTGCGCTACCGCCGCCGACTTTCTTTGAAACAAGCACCATTACGCAAACGCCTGCAAGCACCACAAGCGTCATCCATACGCTGTAGTAAAGCATAATCGAAAGCACCGTTACAACGATGATACATGAGTTAAGCAGGCTTGGAAGCGACTGCGAAACGAGCTGACGGAGCGTGTCGATATCATTTGTGTAATAGCTCATTATATCGCCGTGCTTATGCGTATCAAAATACTTTATAGGCAGATTCTGCATGCCGTCAAACATCTTGCAACGCATCTTGGAAAGGAATCCCTGCGTAATATAAGCCATTAACTGCTGATACAGTGTGATGAGAACAAGCGATGTTACGTAAAGTCCTATCAGGAGGAAAATTGCAGGCATTATCTCCTTTGCCGCCTCTGAATAATTTACGTTTTCCATACCGATATACTTTGTAATTACCTCAAGCACACGCTTTGTGAAAATTGAGGGAATTGCCGATACGGTTGCCGAAAGAATAATGCAAAGTGCGGTTGTAGGGAGAAGCACGGGGTAAAAACCAAGAAGCATTTTGAACACACGGAGAAGAACTCCCTTTTTCTTCGGAGGCTTTGTCATGGGTTTACTCATTTTCGCCACCTCCGTTTGTCTGCTGCTCATATACCTCACGGTAAATCTCGCTACTCTGCATAAGCTCTGCGTGATTGCCCGCAGCACTGATTTTGCCGTTATCCATTACAATTATCATATCTGCATCCATTACGGAGGAGATACGCTGTGCAATGATAATTTTTGTGGTTTCGGGAATGTATTCCTTAAAGCCCTGACGGATAAGTGCATCGGTTTTGGTATCTACCGCACTTGTAGAGTCGTCAAGAATAAGAATTTTCGGCTTCTTGAGAAGTGCACGGGCTATGCAAAGACGCTGCTTTTGTCCGCCCGAAACGTTTGTACCGCCCTGCTCAATGTGAGTATTATAGCCGTCGGGGAAGCTTTCAACAAATTCATGAGCCTGTGCAAGCTTGCATGCCTCTACAAGCTCCTCATCGCTTGCGTTTTCGTTGCCCCAACGCAGGTTTTCCGCTATTGTACCCGAGAAAAGCAGATTCTTCTGAAGCACCATAGCAACCTCGCTGCGAAGAGTTGCTATATCGTAGTCACGCACGTCAACGCCGCCTACACGGACAACGCCCTCGCTTACGTCATAAAGACGTGGAATCAGCTGTACAAGCGTTGATTTGCTCGAACCCGTGCCGCCGATAATGCCAACGGTCATGCCGCTTTCTATCTTAAGGTCGATATCAAAAAGTGCGTTTTTCTTTGCCTTTTTGGAATACTTAAAGGCAACGTCGCAAAACTCAATTGAGCCGTCCTTAACGGTCATTACGGGGTTTTCGGGGTTTTCGAGAGTTGACTTTTCTTCAAGCACCTCAAAAATACGCTTCATCGACTCGCCCGACATGGTTATCATTACATAAATCATTGAGAGCATCATAAGCTGCATAAGTATTGCCACACCGTATGTGAGCATCGCAGAAATCTCGCCGACGTTGATAAGTGTACCGCCGCTTTCAATAGCAAGCTTTGAGCCGACTATCATGACAAATACCATGTTGAAGTAGATGCAGAACTGCATAATGGGTGAGTTGAGTGCAACGATACGCTCGGCTCTTGTAAAGTCGCCGCAGATATCTTCTGCCGCCGCACCGAACTTCTGCTTTTCGTATTCCTCACGTGAAAAGCCCTTTACAACACGCATGCCGCGTACGTTTTCCTCAATCGACTCATTGAGTCTGTCATACTTGCGGAACACTCTGCGGAAAGCGGGCATCGCCTTGCGGCTGACCAAGAAAAGTCCTCCGCCAAGCACGGGGATAATAACAACGAATGACGTAGCAAGTGCACCGCCCATAACGTATGCCGCAATGATTGAAAAAATCAGCATGAGCGGCGCACGGATAGCCGTTCTTATAATCATCATAAATGACATCTGTGTATTGGCAACGTCCGTCGTCATTCTCGTAACGAGTGACGTTGCGGAAAAGCGGTCTATGTTTTCAAATGAAAAGCCCTGAATACGGTCAAAAATGTCACGGCGAAGGTTTTTTGCAAAGCCTGCCGATGCCTTTGCACAGGTCACCGCTGCAACACCGCCGCATGAAAGCGAAAGTAATGCAAGAACAATCAGCAAAGCACCCGTTTTGAACACAGTTTCAAGTGCCGTGCCTGCCTCAATCTGATTGACAAGATTTGCAGTGATAAACGGAATAAACGTTTCGATTATCGCTTCGCAGACAATAAAAACAAAGGTAAGCAGCGATGGCAGTTTGTACTCTCTGACACATGCTGCAAGTCTTTTAAACATTGTGTGTTTCCAACCTCCAAATGATTTTTTGCGTAAAGCATATTATATCACAATTTATACCGTTTCGCAATAATTGTCACTCAAAAAACACAAATAAAGATGAAAGAATATAAATTAATATTTGTGGGATTACGAATGTCATTGACATACCGTAGGGCGGGGGTTATCTCCCGCCACAAGCCGTGATTAGATGTTGTGCAGACGGCAGGAGCAAGCCCCTGCCCTACGGGTTTGTGTATACCATTTACAACATACAAGCAAAAAGGGACTGCGAAATGCAGTCCCTTAAAAAATTATTCCTGTTCTACGTCCTTCATGGAGAGGTTCATACGGTGCTTTTCGTCAGTGCCGAGGAACTTAACACGTACCTGCTGGCCTTCCTTAAGCTTGTCCTCAACCTTTTCAACACGTTCCTTTGAAATCTTGGAAATGTGAACCATACCCTCCTTGCCGGGTGCAAACTCAACGAATGCGCCGATAGGAATGATTCTTGTAACAGTACCGTTGTAGATAGCGCCTACGGTAGGCTCAAATACGATACCTGCGATAATCTCCTGTGCAGCATAAGCCGCATCACGGTTTACAGCGGAGATATATACGGTGCCGTCATCCTCAATGTCAATCTTTGCACCGGTGTCGGCAACTATTTTCTGAATTACCTTACCGCCAGTACCGATAACCTCACGAATCTTGTCGGGGTTGATCTTCATGGTGATCATCTTGGGTGCGTACTCGGAAACGTCGGCTCTGGGCTTTTCGATAGCCTTGAGAATGATTTCATCAATAATGTAGTCACGGCCCTTGTGAGTAACGGCAAATGCTTCCTTAACGATTTCGGGAGTAAGACCGTCAATCTTAAGGTCCATCTGGATAGAAGTGATACCCTTGTGAGTACCTGCTACCTTAAAGTCCATATCGCCGTAGAAGTCTTCAAGGCCCTGAATGTCGATCATGGTCATCCATCTTTCACCCTCGGTGATAAGACCGCAGGAAATACCTGCAACGGGAGCCTTAATAGGAACACCCGCATCCATAAGTGCAAGTGTGGAGCCGCAAACGGATGCCTGCGAGGTAGAACCGTTAGAGGAAACAACCTCGGAAACAAGACGCATTGCGTAGGGGAACTCCTCTACAGAGGGGAGAACGGGTACGAGCGAACGCTCAGCGAGTGCACCGTGACCGATTTCTCTACGTCCGGGGCTTCTTGCAGCCTTTGCTTCACCGGTGGAGTAGCCGGGCATATTGTAGTGGTGTATATAACGCTTTGAGGTCTGCTCGTCGATACCGTCAAGCTCCTGTGCGTCATCCATGGAACCGAGAGTTGCGATAGTGAGAACCTGTGTTTGGCCACGGGTGAAAAGACCGCTACCGTGTACACGGTTGATAAGACCAACCTCTGCTGCGAGAGGACGGATTTCGTCAAGGCGGCGACCGTCTACACGCTTGCCGTCTTCAAGGAGCCAACGGCGAACTATCTTCTTCTGAATCTTGTAGATAAGTTCACCCATAATAGCACCGATTTCGGGATACTTTTCTTCAAATTCCGCAACGATTGCATCGGTAATCGGAACCATGCGTGCATCACGAACGTTCTTGTCATCGGTGTCAAGTGCATGCATAACGTCCTTTTCGCAGAATGCGAAAACCTCGTCAAACATATCATGGTCAAGCTCACAAGAGGGATACTCAAACTTGGGCTTGCCGATTTCAGCAACGATTGTATTGATAAAGCCGATGAGCTTCTTGATTTCTTCATGTGCAAGCATGATAGCGTTGAACATATCGTCATCACTGATTTCGTTTGCACCTGCTTCAATCATAACGATCTTCTTTTCAGAAGCGGCAACGGTAAGCTCCATGTCGCTTACTTCACGCTGTGCAAGAGTGGGGTTGATAACGGGCTTGCCGTCCACCATACCTACAAATACACCGCCGATAGGACCGTTCCACGGAATGTCGGAGATAGAAAGTGCAATGGATGCACCGATCATACCTGCGATTTCGTGTGAGCAATCGGGGTCAACCGCCATAACGGTGAGCGAGATTGCAACGTCATTACGAAGGTCCTTGGGGAAAAGGGGACGGATAGGACGGTCAATTACACGGGAAGTAAGGATAGCCTTTTCACCGGGACGTCCCTCACGCTTCAAAAAGCCGCCGGGGATTTTGCCGGCTGCGTACATTCTCTCCTCAAAGTCAACCGAAAGCGGCAAAAAGTCGATGCCGTCACGAGGCTTTTCGCTTGCAGTTGCACAAGCTAAAACTACGGTTTCACCGTAGCGAACAAGGCAGGAGCCGTTTGCAAGACCTGCGAGCTTGCCGGTTTCGATAACGAGCGGTCTGCCTGCGAGTGTGTAGTTAAACACCTTGTAGTTTTCAAACATTTTTCTTTCCTCCAATTAAAAATCTGATGTCTTGGCGGAACGGTTTAGCAATTAAATACACCGTTTTTCGACGAAAAAAAGCATATTTAATGGCTAATCCCTCCGCCCTTTTATAGAGAATAAACCGAAGCCGCATCTGCGACTTCGGTTTAATTTCTAACAAATAATTACTTACGAAGACCGAGCTTCTCTACGATTGCACGGTAGCGGTTGATGTCCTTCTTCTGGAGATAGTTGAGAAGGTTTCTTCTGTTACCGATCATCTTGAACATGCCGCGACGGCTGTGATGGTCCTTGGGGTTAGTCTTGAGGTGCTCGGTGAGGTCGTTGATTCTCTTGGAGAGAATAGCGATCTGAACCTCGGGAGAACCGGTGTCACCCTCGTGAGTAGCATAGGTTGTGATGATTTCCTGCTTTACGTCTTTAAGCATCATGATAAAATCCTTTCTGAAAGCGTGAAAGGCCGCTTTCACCTTGTAAAATATTTACCTCAAACTAAGCAAAGGGTTGGTGAAGTGTGCCTTTCCGACACATATGTCCCAAAGCTGAGTTTCGGTATTGCGACAAAAAGTATACCACACATTTTTTCATTTGTAAAGCCTTTTTTGATATTTTTTTATTATTGTCAGGTTTTAATAGATAAATTATCGTTTATGTAATGGTAACGCACCAACCATTGTAAGGGTTGGCGTCCTCGACGTCCCGCATGAACAAAGACAAAACGGGACGTCCGGGAGGCCGTCCCCTACAAGGTTTGCTCGTCGCCGTGATATAAATTAATTGTTTAGGTGTAGATACATATGTAGCATTTTACTTTAAATAATAATGCTTTTCTTTTTCTTTGGATTTTTTGCCGACAGCACTCATATATATGCTTTTTTCTTCCTGAAAATCAGGGTCATCCCATCTTTCTATAAGTTCAAGCAAACACATTTTTTCAAATTCTATATACGCTAAGCCATTGAGTTTTGCAACTGCGGATCGGTTTTTAATGTGAATTACACAAGGCAAAGTACGCCCACAGTTTTTGCAAAAAAGTACCTTTGTATCAACATCATCCTCGCCAATATGTTCATGCATCAATATTTTATTTGTACATTCAAGACAGTAGTACATAATTACCCTCCAAGACTAACAAACGTTGGTATATTTAACACTTTAATTCACTATACTGATTTTGTCAAGAACATTTGTAGGTGAAAATATGAGATACATTTTAGCAAAGCGGCTAAAAGAATGCCGCAAAGAAAAAGGGCTGACACAAAATCAGGTGGCAATTTACTGTGATATAACAGAAAAGGCATATCAGAATTATGAATTAATGAGCCGAGAACCTAAAATTGAGATTTTGATGCGAATTGCCGATTTTTATGACGTATCCGTTGATTATCTTATTGGAAGAACAGATGTGAAAAAACTTATAAAATAAAAGCGTTCACCACGGTGGACGCTTTTTATGTTTTTGTTTTTATGTGTGAATAAATCAACCGCATAATAAGTTTACGAAGATAAATTAATGTTTATGGGAGGAACAGCGACGAGCAATAATGTAGGGCGGGGGTTTATCTCCCGCCGCAAGCCGTCATTAGATGTTATACATGCGGCAGGAGCAAGCCCCTGCCCTACAGGTTTGTGGTTCCCATTTACTACGCTAAACTTTAATTTACAATAATTCACAAAACATTGAACTTTTTTATACAATATGTTATAATTTAATCACAAATCCAACTTTGGAGAGCTTTATGAAAACTTTTAAATTTTTTCTCATACTGGCGGTGATTTTTTCTATGCTTTGTTTTTCAGCTTTTTCTGCCGGAACAGTCTACGTTGACGGCGTAAACGGCAGCGACGAAAATGCAGGCACACTCTCTGCTCCGCTTGCAACGCTTACAGCAGCGCTTGAACGGCTGCCTGACGGCGGTGACATTGCGGTTACAGGTGATATTACGCTTGACAGCGACACAGAACTTATCGGCAGCAATAACTGCACTGTTTCCTGCCGGAGCGGTGCCACAATAAACGTAGGCGAAAAACTGTACATAAACGCACCGCTGACATTCAAAAACGTAAACTTCAACTTTACCGCAAACGCACCCATGATTTTCTGCGAGGGTAACAGCGTTACCTTTGGCACGGGTATAAACAACACCTATACACAAGTTCCCCCGATTATCCACGGTGGAACCTACGGCGGTAAAAGCGGCATGACATATAATAAAATGTGCTTTTCCGACTACACTTTACGCATCGAAAGCGGCACGTGGTACTATGTAAAGGGCGGCTCATTCCGTGACCGTGAAGAGCAGCCGGTAGGCACACTTACAAACGTAACGCTTGAAATTGCCGGCGGTACATTTACATCAACAAGAACGCTTGCGAGCGACAATGCACTCATTTCGCCGCTCGGCTTTGACGCACTCCTCGGCGATGCAACCCTCAACATTACAGGCGGTGTATTTTCTTCTTCGATAGTCGGTGTTGCACGTCCCGGATATAACTCTACCACCTCAAACAATCAATACGTAAAAGGTAACATTTATATAAATGTAAGCGGCGGCATATTCAACGGCGGCGATATCCGTGCAGTTCAGGATAGCATTGCAAGCAGAATTGACGGCGACTTTTACGTTACCGTAAGCGGCGGCACGTTCAATAACTTCTCGGGTATTGACGGAAGCTGCGTAAACGGTCTTGCAATAGCCGATATTACAAACGGAGTAACCTACAAGAACTTCGACTCTCTTATAACACTTTCAAACGGTGGCAGTGCAACCGTTACAAACGGCGGTGTTATCCGTATAAGCGGTGCAGTAGACTCCTCGTCGCTCAAAATTTCGGGCACCAAAAAGGTCATTATCGAGGGTGTTACCCCCGATGCGGCAATTAACCTTTCCGCCGACCTCTACGTTGGCTCAAATACCGAAATTGACAACGTCACACTTATAGGCGAAGCACGGGTAATCAGCTGTGCAGACGGAAGAATCTACATCGGCGACAACGTAAACAGCAGCGGTGTTTCAATCAAAAACTTCACCGATGCAACCGTACTTTCAGGCGTTTACCCCTATCTCAAGGGTGCAAGAAGCAAAGACGTAATACTCCGCATCGACGGTGCAACCGTTGAAGGCGACGTAATCGCGGTTGCAAATCACTCTACGGCAAACGGATACGTTGTTTTGTCTTCGGGCAGTGTCGGCGGCAACATTTACGCATTTGAGTATTCGGGAAACAAGGGTGCAGTTTGCGTATTGACCGACAATTTCACAGGCAAAGTAGGCGTTGCAAAATACCCCACAGAGGAATGTGTAAAGCAGTTTGGTGCAGTTGCACCGGGCAGTGCGAAAATCTCATACACCGGCTGTGCTGAATACAACGCTCCCACAGAAGCGGTGTTCGTAACAAGCGAACTAAGTCTTTCACCGTGTCAGACCGAGGGCGACGGCTCCTCGCCATTGACACCTCTCACCGACCTTTCGGCAGCCGTTACTGCAGCAGACGGCAAAAAGCAGATCGTAGTCTGCGGCCCGCTTCACATTCCACAAACAATTACTCTGCCCAAGGTTTCGGGTAAAACGGTGATAACCTCCGAATACATGGGCATGGACTTCCGCAAAATATCCGATGCAAAAATCGTTCTTTCAAACGGACTCCGTATGTCGGGCGAAACTGTATTTGAAAAGGTTGATTTCCTCGCATTTGAAAAATACACATTTGTAAGTGCAGAGGGCAACAAGCTTACCGTAGGTGACGGTGTGAACTGCGACTTTTTCAAGGGCAAGCGTGTAGAAAAATATCCGGCAATTATCGGTGCAAGCCACGAAAAGAGCACCTCCACAAAGAGCGTTGACCTTACCGTTGCAAGCGGCACGTGGGAAATGCTTTCGGGCGGCAGCTATCACGTTTCCGACGGTGACACAAGAAACTATACAGTATCAGGAAATATAAACGTAAACATTTTCGGCGGCAGATTTACAAACGGTGTATACCTCACAGGCAGAGCCAACGTAGGCGGAAACGCTTCGCTGAATATTTACGGCGGTGACTTTGAATGTCCAGTTTATGCGGCATATGACACCGACACCACGGTGATCGGTGACGTTACAATAAGCATAAACGGCGGCACGTTCTACGGCGATATCTGCGGCGGAGTCGGCAAGACCTTTACTCTCAACATGGCAAGCGGCAATTTTGACCGTGTTAACACCGTAGACCTTTGCGGCGGAATACTGAACATTGGCAAGGATATCTCACTCGATGCAGAAATCACGGGAGTCGGACAGTACCAAAACCCGGTTGCAAACTACGCAGACCCGTCAATAGTTTACCATGACGGCTGGTACTACTATTCCTTTGCCAAAGACTATCTCTCAAAGCCCGGACTCTGGATGGCGAAAGCCGCAAACATTTACGATATCGGCAACGTAAAGCCCACCCTTATCTGGGCGCAGGCTCTGAGCGACCACGAAACCGTAGTAAAATCCCTTTGGGCACCGCAGCTTTATTTCCTTGACGGAAGCTGGTATCTGTATTCAACCTGCGACGTCGGGCTTGAAAGTGTACTTGTCAACGGCAAGCGAATGCCCGTAATCTGGCGAGGACTCACGGATAACCCCATAGGCGAATACGAATTTCTCGGCGTTATGGAAAACGTGGATATGGAAGTAGCGGCATACAATTCGCCCAGAATTGTCGAGCACGGCGGCACACTTTATATGCTCAACGGTAGCTTTTTCAGAGAAGAAGACCACACAAATCAGCATATCCAACATGCACATATAAGCGAGCTCGAAAGCCCCACAAGAGCAAAGGGTACAGCTGTAAAGGTATCTTCTCCGATTTACGATTACGAAAACAATATTATGGAGGGACTTTTCCCTCTGTACTCGCCAAACGGCACCCTTTATATAATATTTGCGGCAGGACACACCCGCTCGGATGAATACTGCACAGGTATTATGCGTTTTAACGGCACGGAAAACGACAAGCTTACCGATGCTTCACTCTGGGAAAAGTTCCCCGAACCGCTCCAGTTTGCAAGCTATGAAAACGGTGTTTATTCGCCCGGTGCAATGATAGTCACCCAAAAGCCGGACGGCACGGGCTATCTTGCCGCATACCACGCAAAGGAGTATCTCTACACCGCATACACAATGCGCCGTCTGCACGTTCAGGAGCTCACGTTTGAGAACGACTTCCCCGTTATAGCCGAGCCTCAACCAACCGATACGGTATTTGAGCTTACGCTTAACACAATGCCGCTTGCAGACCGTATAAGCGGCTATTCGCAGATGGGTGTTGCGGAAGTAAAAACGGCGGCTTCACCCGAAAGCGAAATAGAATATCTCCCATATTTCATTATCCTCGGAGATGTAAATTCAGACGGTGAGCTTACCTTGCTTGACGTACTTCACGCAATGAAATTATACGTTTCATCAAATCCCAATGCAGAAGCAATTAAGCTTGCCGATATGAACCAAAACGGAAAACTTGAAATTGCAGACCTGCTTGCAATTATCAAAAAAATTCTTTAAAAAATACACCTGCGGTGTTTTATGCCGCAGGTGTATTTTTTTGTAGTGAGAAAAACGAAACCGCCCCTGCCGCAATTAAAAACACGGCAAAAATGTTGCGGAGCAATTCCCCGTCAAGCGATTGTGCAAGTATCGCTCCAAACACACAGCCGAGTGTGCCGAAACCGCATAAATAAACGAGTCTGCGTAGTGGCAGCTTGCGTGTGCGTATGTGCAAAATGAGTGCCGCTCCCGTTGCAAAGATAAAAAAATACAAATTCAAGCCCTGTGCAAGCAGTTGCTCATAGCCGAGCATAACCGTGAGATAAACTACAAAAAGTCCGCCGCTTCCAACCCCCATGCCGCACAAAACCGCAATTATAAATGTTGCAAATATCATACCTACCTCAACAGCATAAGAATTCCGCTCACTGTTATTATTACCGAAAAAATCTTTTTGAGCATGTCCGATGAAATTTTTGTAAGCATAAACGCCCCCACAAGTCCGCCAAGTGCCGCAGGAATTGCCACACGCAGTACATCCGAAAAAGCGAGTACCGAATTCCCCTTGTAGAAAAACAGCGAAACGATGCAGAAAAACATTACCGCACACGAGGAGAGGATAAGATTTTCCTTTGCCCCTCTACCGTAGAGCGCACCGAGTATAAAATAAAGCACTATTCCGCCGCCTGCACCGAGCAGACCGCTTAAAAATCCTGCACCGAGTGCCCCGAGTGCAAGAAGCGTTACCTCTTTTTTTGATTTTGTGCTTTGCATAGTAACTCCTTTGGGGGGAAATTATTGTTTACATTAACAAGCCTTCCTCAGACGAGGAAGGTGGCGCCGTAAGGCGACGGAAGGAGGGAACATTTCTAATTGTTACTTTTTCCCTCCCTCAGTCAGCGTTCCGCTGACAGCTCCCTCGTCTGAGGGAGCCTTTATTACAACCATAAACAATAATTTAT